>NZ_JAYSDQ010000009.1:0-213621 GCF_041914305.1 Ideonella sp. | reverse complement strand
CGGAGTTTGAAAAGCTGGAAGGCTGCGTGACGTGCTTGTCGGTGCGACTGCGAGCACTGCCTTCGCCTTAGTTGGGAGATCACAAGATCTCGGAGCCGGTGTCCGTGTCGTCCGCCGCCAGTCCATCCTTCAAGGCAGGGCGTGACGGCGGTCGCGGCTAACCGCTGACCTGCCCGTACAGGCCCGTTGACCGTTGACCGTTGGCCCGGTGCTGGCGGCCTCGTCGCTGCAGCGCCTCTCGATCAACGTAGGTAGCCATGATCTTCAACGCCTACCACCCGACCGATCGACCGCATGACCGCTGAGGAAGCCCTTCAACGGGTTCGAACGATCTACGCCGAAACAGGCAAGACGCTTGGCGAAGACGTCAGCGTCAGACCGTCGCATGTTCGAACCGGTGGATGGTTTTCTCCCCGGAAACAGATCTGGGTCGTTTGGACGAATGCGACCCAGCGCGGTGGGAACCGCGTCTTCGAGTTTGATGCGAAGTCAGGTGAGTTGCTGAAGGACTTTGTGCTGCCAAGGTAGGTGATGCGATGCCGAGGGAGATGCGCCTGTCGCACCCCGGACTGTCGCCATGGTGGGTGGCAGGTCCAGACTGGGTGCTGTCGCTCGCTGACAGCGGCCCGAATGTCGGCGGAGTTGGTCACCTGTCGTTCGTCGACCGGCGCCGCGAAGGGCCGCTGCACCTAGGTCACCGGTCACTCGATCGTTGTGGTCAGCTGATGGCGAGCGAGCGTCTCCATCCGCTTGCGTTGGTCGTCGGCGCCCGACCCATCGGCGACATAGCCGCCTTCGAACTCGTCGCCCCCAAGCTACCAGTCGCATGCCTTCCAGAGGAAGGGACTTAGGTCGCTTTTCACAAGGAACCAGCAGCAGCCCACTCGTCGTAGTTCATCGGTGGATGCTATTTTCTTTAGCTGACAAGCCTGGCCTACCAACGGCTGTGACCGATCAAAGACGGATGACTGTCAAACCGCCTGCGTTGGCAGGATCAGTCAGGAGCCTCTCCAACTTCCTGACCTGAGTGTGGGGCGTAGCAATCGCCAGCAAGCGCTGGGCACGCGAGGCCCCGACGTAGACTTTCCGAAGCTCCTCCGCCATTGCGGGCGGCGCGCCGGTCTCGAGATACTCGATCGTGCGCTTCGCCTTTCTAGGGGAGAGCACCACGCACACCGCGGGGAACTCGGCTCCCTTCACACTATGAATGGTCCGAGCTGAGTAGCCATGCGTCGGAAGCGGTGGCAGTGCCTCTGCCAGCAAGTCATTGCGCTTCAGAACCTGCTTGATCGACTTGTCACTACATGCAGGCAGCTTAGCTTTAAGAATGTCTCGAGTTCAAGCATTCGATCATTCGGGTAGCACTGCGCCGAGAGAGCATTGTGCAGGTCAAGACGGTGGTGCTGATCGCCTTGCTGGCCCTGTCCAGGAAGTTCATCGTGCTGGACAGCAAGGTCACGGAAGCACAGACCATTGCCGCACTGGCGCTTGCCACGCTCGTCTTGGGAATTGTCTACTGGCTGCTCCGCGAGCGCGATGATCGACTGTCGAAGGACCGTTGTACGGGTCCGGGAGATGAGCTGGGAGACGCGTGACGGGGCTCAGTTCTGCGCCACAGCGCGTCTCGGCTCTGAGCGCCCCTACTTTCACCGAGTCTGGGAACGCATCGTAGCGTGCGCCCACTGTTGGGAGGCAGCTCTGCGGCCGAGTCTCGCGGGTTGTAAGACCGCTGTGGGTCGGGCGCGTGAGTTGGCGTCCAGATGAAGCAGCCGCTCAATTGCCCGACGACTCATGAAAGCACTGCCCGCTAGTCGAAGGTCAGCAGTGCCTTCGAGACCAGTCGGTCGTGGCGCAATCGTTCGTGTGGATCACCGACTGGTAGGTGGCCGTGACCGTGACTGCCGCGTCGAGGATTGACCGACTGGACCCGCTGCAAAGCCGCCGATAAACCCCCGACTCCGCCCCCTTGCTGGCTGCAAGAGCGCCGCTCAATCTGCGGCAGGCTTGACCTGCCCGTTGATGTTGACCAAGCGAACGGTCGACACGTTGAGCACAGCCCTCAAGGACTCCAGGTCTGGCACTTCGACCATCACGACCGGGAGAACGGAAAAGTCGTAGACGACCCGGGCACCCGCGAGTTGGCCGTCGGGGAATGCGCCGTCTTTGGCTGCGCGCAGCCGACTCTTCAGCTTGGCCACGACGGCGGCGTCGCGCGTCTTGGCCTCGGCGTCGATTGCATCGATGAGTTCCTTGGCGCCGCCGGCAGCAGCCCTTCGCCGATCCGTCTCGTCGGAAATCGCGACCCGCTCTCTGGCAATCACCGTATCCAGAAAGCCCACGTTCAACTCGACCAGCAGGCGCTGCACCTTGCCTGCCTTGGCGTTCTCCCAGACCTCCTGAGACCCCAGCTTGTGCGCGTAGGCCGCCGCTTCAGGGTCCGACTGGGCACTCGCGAACTGTGCTGACGTGACCAGTGCGATCACAATCGCTGTCCATCCAAGCCACTTCACGTTTCTTCGTCTTTCCATTGCCAAGAATACCTGTCACAGGACAGCGCCTCAGGCGCCGGATGGCCACGCAAGGGCTGGCCTCCGGCATGGCAGCGCACCAACCCCTGCGCAGCATGCCGCAGGATTCTCCTTGCGTCGAACGTTGGGTCTCATGATGCATCCCCCGAACGGCACCTTCATCTACCTCTTGGGCATCGCAGGATGCGGGAAGCTGACGATTGCGAAGGCCATCCACAGGCGTCACGGCTGCATCATCGTCGACAACCATCACATCAACAACGTCATCTTCTCGCTCATCGATCCAGACGGAATCACGCCGCTTGTGCCGGAGGTCTGGGAGAAGGTTTCGCGCGTCCGAGCTGCGGTGCTGGAGACAGTGAGAGATCTTGGCAAGCCCGGGCGAACCTTCATTTTCACGAACGAACTGCTTGAGGGAATTCCAAAGCACAACGAGGTCTTCGAAGACGTGCGGCGAGCCTCGGCTGAGCGTGGGGCGCGCTTGTGCGCGGTCCGTCTGCAAATCGATCCCGAAGAGGCTGCGCGTCGAGCAACGTGCCCTGGCCGAGCAGAAGCCTTCAAGGAGATTGATCCAGACAATGCAAGAAGGAAGGCCAGGGAAGCGACTGTGCTGCGCCCGCAGGGCGTTGAAACCTTGAACCTCGATGTGACCCGCCTCACGCCGGATGAGGCGGCGGAGCGAATACTTGCGCATGTACTCGCCTCCGAGGCCTAGCGGCCAACTGTTCGACTGAGCCACGCCACCGAGAGCCGCTCGCCTCTTCGCTGGTGAGCGCAGATCACTCTTAGGTCAACCACCCTTGCGGCTCCATCGCGCTGTTCCAGAACAGCACCTGTCCATGGCGGGTGTAGTCGCCGACGAAGAGCACGAAGTAGGAATCGGCGCCCTCTCCTCTTCGCTCGTATTGGAAGGCGCCCAACTCGGTGACGACAGGGGCAACGCCCGCCTCCTGTAGCGACGCGGCATAGTGCCCGTGGGTCTGCTCGTAGCCCATCAAGGCCCGAACCATCGGATCTCCAGCAGCCTTCACGGCTTCGAGACTAATCGCGGGAGCCTGGGGACTGCACGCCGCCACGGCAAGACACAGCGCGAAGTGAACACGGCGAATGGCGTGTCCGAACGGGCCGGCCAGATGCATCGTCGCCAGGCTCACACCGGCTCCACCGTCACCCCCACCAACGGCTGCGCCCGGCCCCCACCGCGGATCACGCCGCGCAGCGGCGCCACATCCGCATAGTCCCGCCCCCACGCCAGCGTGACGTGGTCGGTGCCGGCGGGCACGGCGTTGGTCGGGTCCAGCGCCACCCAGCCTTGGGTGGGGCACCAGACCTGGACCCAGGCATGCGAGGCGTCGGCGCCGACGAGCCTGGGTTGACCGGGTGGCGGTTGGGTGAGCAGGTAGCCGCTGACGTAGCGCGCCGCCAGGCCGAGGGATCGGCAGGCGCCGATCATCACGTGGGCAAAGTCTTGGCAGACGCCGCGCAGCTCGGCGAGCGCTTCGGGCGCGCGCGTGGCCACTGTGGTGGACAAGGGCTCGTAGGTGAAGCGCTCGTGGATCAGCTGCATCAACGCGAGCGCGCCGGCGACCACGCTCACGCCGGGTGTGAAGGCCTCGTGGCCCAGCGCGGCCAACGCGGCGTCGCGCGGGGCGTAGGCCGAGGGCAGGCTGAACTCCACCGCTTCGGATCGCACGGCGCCGGCGTGGTAGCGCAGCGCTTGGGCCACTTCTTCCCACGGTGGGCTGTTGGCGGGGTCGGGCTCGGGCTGCGGCAACAGGCCGGCTTCGAAGGTGCTTTGCACCTGCAGGCGCTCGTGCACACGCGCGTGGCTGAAGGCGACGCGGGTGTTGCCCCAGCTGTCGACGCTGCTCTGGCCTTGGGGCACGCCGCAGGCATCGGTCGGGCGGCCTTGCAGCCATTCGTCGGGCGGTGGGTCGACGACCAGGCGCCAGCCGCGCACCTGCTGCAGCGCCGTGTCGCGCGGCGCCAGGTGGGCCATGTGGTGGGCCAGCTCGACCGGCGCGTCGTAGTCGTAGGCGGTGTCGTGGCGCACCTTGAGCCAGATGCGGCCGTCGGCACCGGTGGCCGCTGGCGCGGCGGCGTTGCCGCCGGGCTCGGGCAGTGCTTCGTTGGCGGCGTCGGGCATGGTGGTCATCGGGTGGGTCGCTGCGGGCGCGCTCACTGCCACACGGCGCGGTCCACCGCGCCCACGTGCGAGAACAAGCGCCTGCCCAGTGCATCGGACAGGCCCTGCGCCTGCACGCTGCAGTCACGCAGCGCGGCCACCAGCGGGCCGTGGCTGCCGGTGTCGTCGGGGGCGGCCATCAGGTCCAGCGGCCAGTCTTCGGGGCGCGGCAGTGTCTGTGCCATTTCATGGGCCCACAGTGGCTCGTGGCGTGCCAGTTTGACGAAGCGGTCGCGCATGGTGCGCGCCACCCAGGCCAGCGAGCGCGGGTTGTCGGTGTCGTGCACCAGCAGGTGCAGCAGCGGCGGCACCTCGCGCCGGGCCTGAAACTGCGCGCGGTAGGTGATGGTGGAGTCGAAGATGCCCAGCAGCAGCGCGAAGCCGTCGTCGCGCTGCTGCAGGCCATGCTCGAAACCGGTGGCCAGCGCATGGCTCAAGAAATCGAGCCGCTCGATCTGGCGGCCGACGCTGAGCAGGCGCCAGCCGTCGTCGCGTGTCATGCGGTCGGTCTGGGCACCGGTGATCGCGGCCAGGTGCGTGGTCACGCGCCCCAGCACGCCCAGCGCATCGGCCAGCGGCTCGTTGACCGGGCTTTGCATCACCTGCTCGTAGTGCTGCTGAAAATGGTCGCCCACCTCGTGGATGAGCTTCCAGTGCTCTTGCGACAGCCGCTCGCGCAGCGCTTGTGCGCAGCTGCGCAGCGCCAGCAGGTTGAAGGCCACACTGCGGCTCGATTCGGCATCGCCCAGCGCATAGACCAGCGAGCGCTCGAACACGCGCAGGCTCTGCTCGGGCGACGGCACCTCGGCGCCGACCAGGCCGTGGCGGCGGGCCAGCGTGTCCAGCACGCGCAGCACGGCGGGCGATGCGCCGTAGATGAACGAGCCGGTCAGCGCCTCCAGCGTCAGGCGGGCCAGGCGCACGGTGTTTTCGGCGCGCTCGGTGTAGCGGCCGAGCCAGAACAGGTTCTCGGCCGAGCGGCTGGTCACCGTGCGGTGCCAGCCGGCCAGGTCGGCTGCGGTCAGCGGCTTGGGCAGCAGGCTGGTGGTGTCGATCTCGCCTTCGGTCTGGACCCAGGTGTCGGCGCTGGCGCTGCCGCGCTGCATGCTCAGCCATGGGTCGTGCGCGGCGTCGCGCCGGTGGCTCACGCGCGCCAGGCCGCCGGGCAGCACGCGCCAGCCGCCGGCGCCGTCGCTCAACGCGAACACGCGCAGCACGGTGGCGCGCGGCTCCAGCGCGCCCTCGCGCCAGACGGGCGTTTCGCTCGGGCGCACGCGGGCCTGCAGCGTGTGAGCGGCGGGGTCGGCGTCGATGCGGGCCTGCAGCGTGGCGCGGGCGCCGGGGGCGAGCGCGGCCGTCACCAGCGGGGCGAAGCCGCTGGTGGGTGCGCCGCTGCCAAAGCCGCCGGCACTGGCGTTGTTGCTCGGGAAGGTGGGCGCCACCACAAAGTCGGCCAGCTTGGGCGCGAGGCGTTTCCACACCGCCTCTTCGCCGCACCACCAGTTGGTGGTGGCCGGCAGCAGCAACTCTTCACCCAACAGCTTCTCGGCCACGCTGGGCCAGAAGGCGGCCAGGCCCGGGCTTTCGAGCCAGCCGGCGCCGGGCGAGTTGGCCACCACCACCTCGCCGGCGCGCAGGGCCTGCAACAGGCCGGGCACGCCTAACGCCGAATCAGGGCGCAGCTCCAGCGGGTCCAGATAGTCGTCGTCGACACGGCGCAGCAGCACGTGCACACGCTCCAGCCCGTGCAGCGTCTTCAGGTACAGGCGGTTGCCGCGCACGGTGAGGTCGCCGCCTTCCACCAGCGTCAGGCCCAGGTAGCGGGCGAGAAAAACCTGCTCGAAGTAGGTTTCGTTGTGCGGCCCAGGTGTCAGCAGCACCACGCGCGAGCGTTCACCTGCTGGCGAGAGGCGCAGCAAGCCCTGCAGCAGCGTCTGGAAGCTGGCCGCCACGCGCTGCACGCGCAGGTCGCGAAACGCCTCGGGAAACTGCTGGGCGATGATCAGCCGGTTCTCCAGCAGGTAGCCCAGGCCAGATGGCGCCTGCGTGCGCTGGCCCAGCACCCACCAGCCGCCGTCGGGGCCGCGCGTCAGCTCGAAGGCGGCGATGTGCAGGTGCACGCCGCCGCGCGGCTTGACGCCGTGCAAGGGCCGCAGGTATTGCGGGTGGCCCAGCACCAGCGAAGGCGGCAGCAGGCCTTCGTCCAACAGGCGGCGCTCGCCGTAGACATCGGCCATGGCCGCGTTCAGCAGCCGGGCGCGCTGCGCCACGCCGGCCTCGATGCCGGCCCACGCTTCGGCGCCGATCAGCACCGGCAGCAGCTCCAGCGGCCACTGCCGGGTGGCCTCGGTGTTGCCGTCGGAGTAGACGTTGTAGGTGGCGCCGTCTTCCTGCACGCGGCGCTGCACGCGCTGGGCGCGGGTGGCCAGGTCTTGCCAGCCTGCGGTGCCGCTGGCGTCGAAGAACTGCTGCCACAACGGGGCCAGTTGCACGCGGGCCGCGCGCGTGGTGCCGGGCTCGTTCAGCCGGCCGTGCAGTTCGTCGTAGTGGCCTTCGGTGCCCTGGGTGGCGGCGGCCGCGGCGAGCACGGCCGCCTCTGGCAGCTCGTCGGACAGCAGGCTGGATTGGCGAGGCGACTCGGCGCCAGGGGGCAGGCTCGTGGGGGACATGACAGCGCGGTATGAGCCCGCATCATGCCTGCCCGCCCCGGGGCCGCCAATTCATGGCGCCCCCAAGGGGCAGCAAGGCCGGGGCATCACGCACGCCGCAGGTCGAGCGTGAACGGGAACTCGAGGCTGCGTTGCGGCGGCGGCACCTGGCTCGTGCCCGCCGTGTGGCCCATCGGGAAAAAGCGCGACAGGCGGCGGCTTTCGGCCTCGAAGGCGTTGACCGGGAAGGTGGCGTAGTTGCGGCCGCCCGGGTGGGCCACGTGGTACTGGCAGCCGGCGAGCGAGCGGTTCATCCAGGTGTCGATGAGGTCGATCGTCAACGGCACGTGGGCGCCGATGGTGGGGTGCAGCGCCGAAGGCAGCTCCCACGCCCGGTAGCGCACGCCGGCCACGTATTCACCGACGCGGCCGGTGGGCTGCAGCGGCACCGCCACGCCGTTCACCGCCACACGGTGTCGCGGGTCGACCAGGCCGCTGACATGCAGCTCGATGCGCTCGAGCGACGAATCGACATAACGCACCGTGGTGCCGGCGGCCCCCTCTTCGCCCATCACATGCCACGGCTCCAGCGCGTTGCGCAGCGTCAGGTGCACACCGCGCGCCGTCAACTCGCCGATCTTCGGGAAGCGGAACTCGAAGTGCGGCGCAAACCACGCCGCGTCGAAGCCGTAGCCGGCGGCGGCCATGTCTTCGAGCACGTCGTCGAAATCCATCTTCAAGAAGCTGGGCAGCAAGAAGCGGTCGTGCAGCTCGGTGCCCCAGCGCACCAGCGCGGCCTTGTAGGGTGTCTTCCAAAAGCGGGCGACCAGCGAGCGCAACAGCAACTGCTGCACGATGCTCATGCGCGCGTGCGGCGGCATCTCGAAGGCGCGCAGCTCCAGCAGGCCCAGGCGCCCGGTGGCCGAGTCTGGCGAGTAGAGCTTGTCGATGCAGAACTCGCTGCGATGGGTGTTGCCGGTCACGTCGACCAGCACGTTGCGCAAGGTGCGGTCGACCAGCCATGGTGGCATTTGCGAACCGTGGATCTGCGTGGCGCGTTCGATCTCACCCAGCGCGATCTCCAGCTCACGCAATTGGTCGTTGCGGGCTTCGTCGACGCGCGGGGCCTGGCTGGTCGGGCCGATGAACAGGCCTGAGAACAGGTAGCTCAAGGCCGGGTGGTTGTGCCAGTAGGCCAGCAGCGAGGCCAGCAGATCGGGCCGGCGCAAGAAGGGCGAATCGGCCGGCGTGGCGCCGCCGAGCACGAAGTGGTTGCCGCCGCCGGTGCCGGTGTGGCGGCCATCGAGCATGAACTTCTCGGTCGACAGGCGCGACTGGAACGCGGCGTCGTAGAGAAACTCGGTTTGCTGCACCAGTTGGCGCCAGCTGTGCGCGGGGTGGATGTTCACCTCGATCACGCCGGGGTCGGGCGTGACCTGCAGCAGCTTCAGCCGCGGGTCGCGCGGCGGCGGGTAGCCTTCGAGCACGATCTTCACGCGCTGCGCGGCGGCGGTGGCTTCGACCGCGGCGAGCAGCTCGAGATAGTCTTCCAGCGCTTGCAGCGGCGGCATGAAGACGTACAACACGCCGGTGGCCTTGCCGGTGTTCTCGGCCTTCGGGCCGTTGGCACGGCGCGGGTCGCGCGCTTCGACGCACAGCGCGGTGCGGGTGATCCAGTGGGCCGACTGTTGGCGCTCGGGGAAGGTGGTGTCGGTGGCGACGGGGCCGCTGCCCTCGCCCTGCCCGGGCGCACCACTGGGCGCACCACCGGCCCCACCACCACCAGGGGCACCTTCGCCCGGCGCCCCCCGCAGCGCCTGCAGCCCGACCACGCCACCTTCGGCAAAACCGCCACCTTCGCTGTGCGGCGCGTAGCCGCCACCGTATTGCGCGCGCAGCGCGGCCGGGCCGGGCAGCTGGCCGCGCGGGGCGAACGGGTCTTGCTCGTGCAGGTAGGGGTAGTCGCTCTTGGCGACCCAGGGCAGCGAGTCGAGCGGCAAGCGGTAGCCCATCGGCGAGTCGCCGGGGTGCAGGTACATGCGCTCGTCGCGAAAGAACCAGGGCCCGGTGACCCACTTGTTGCCGCCGAGCTGCGGGCCTTCGCTGCGCTTCAACGGCAGCACATAGCCCACCTCGTGCTCCAGCCCCTGGCTGAAGATGCGGCGCAGGCGAGTGCGCTCGAGCTCGTCGTCGAGCCTGGCGTTGAACGGGTCGACGTTGACCGGCAGCCGGCGCTCGCGCCACAGGTAGTACCAGGTGTCTTCATAGCCGGTCTGCACATACTGCGCATCGAGCCCGAGGCGGTCGGTGAGCCCGCGGATGAAGCGCTTGGCGTCTTCGCTGGTGTAGGCGTGCGGGTCGCGCTCGTCGGCGAAGAGGCTGGGGTCGTGCCAGCAGGGTTGGCCATCGGCACGCCAGCAGATCGACAAGGCCCAGCGCGGCAGCTGCTCGCCCGGGTACCACTTGCCTTGGCCAAAGTGCAAGAAGCCGCCTTGGCCGTATTCGGCGCGCAGCCGGTGCACCAGGTCTTGCGCGAACATGCGCTTGGTGGGGCCCAGCGCGTCGGTGTTCCACTCGGCGCCGTCGCGGTCATCCACCGAGACGAACGTGGGCTCGCCGCCCATCGTCAGGCGCACGTCGCCGGCCTGCAGCTCGTCGTCGACCTGCTCGCCGAGTTGCAGCACCCGCGTCCACTGATCTTCGGTGTAAGGCTTGGTGACGCGGGGCGATTCCCAGATGCGGGTGATCGCCATCTCGTGCTTGAACTGCACCTCGCTCTCGTCGACCGCGCCGCTGACCGGCGCCGCGCTCGAAGGCTGCGGCGTGCAGGCCAGCGGAATATGGCCCTCGCCGGCCAGCAGGCCCGAGGTGGGGTCGAAGCCGATCCAGCCGGCCCCCGGCAGGTAGACCTCGCACCAGGCGTGCAGGTCGGTGAAGTCGACCTCGGTGCCGCTCGGGCCATCGAGTGCCTTCACGTCCGGCGTCAGCTGGATCAGATAGCCCGAGACGAAGCGCGCGGCCAGGCCCAGGTGGCGCAGCGTCTGCACCAGTAGCCAGCCGGTATCGCGGCACGAGCCGCTGGCGTTGACCAGCGTCTGCTCCGGCGTCTGCACGCCGGGCTCCATGCGGATCAGGTAGCGAATGCCGTGCTGCAGCCGCTGGTTCAGCCCGACGAGAAAGTCGATCGTGCGGGTTTCGCTGCGGTCGATGCTGTCGACGAACTTGGCGAACGCGGGGGTCAGCGGCTCGGTGACGAGGTACGGCGCCAGCTCTTGCGCCAGCGCCTCGTCGTAGCTGAAGGGAAAGGTCTCGGCGCCCGGTTCGAGAAAGAAGTCGAACGGGTTGTAGACCGACATCTCGGCCACCAGGTCGACCGTGACCTTGAACTCGGTCGTCTTCTCGGGAAAGACCAGCCGCGCCAGGTAGTTGGCGAACGGGTCTTGCTGCCAGTTGATGAAGTGCTCGGCCGGCTCGATCTTCAGCGAGTACGACAGGATCGGCGTGCGGCAGTGCGGCGCCGGGCGCAGCCGCACGATCTGGGGCGACAGCCCGACGTTGCGATCGTATTGGTAGTGCGTGACATGCTTGAGCGCGACATGAATCGACAAGGGGCGTCCTTCGCGTTCGTTGATCAGTGCACGGCCGCGACGAGGAAATCGCGGCTGATGCCGGCACCGAGGTCGCCCACGCGGTCCAGAAACTGCGTCAGGTAGGCATGCAGGCCGGTGGCGAGGATCTCGTCGATGCGGCCGTAGTCCAGGTCGGCCTGCAAGCGGCCAGCACGGCGCTGGGTGTCGGCCGACTGCTCGTTGGCGACCAGCTTCAGGTTGGTGACCACCTCGTGCATGCAAGCCGCCAGCGAGCGCGGCATGTCGTGCCGCAGGATCAGCAGCTCGGCCACCTTCTCGGGCGTGATCACGTTGCGGTAGACCTTGCGGTAGACCTCGAAGCCCGACACCGAACGCAGGATCGCCGACCAGTGGTAGAAGTCGTACTCGTTGTCCTTCTCGTCGGCGGCGCCGTAGAAGTCGCTCTGCACGGCGTGAAATTTCACGTCGAGCAGGCGCGCGGTGTTGTCGGCCCGCTCGAGGAACGAGCCGATGCGGATGAAGTGAAAGGCTTCGTCTTGCAGCATCGTGCCCACGGTGACACCGCGGCTCAGGTGCGAGCGGAACTTGACCCACTCGAACAGGCTGGCCGGGTCGCGCGTCAGGCTGCCGTCGGCCAGCAGGCGGTTGAACTCGAGCCAGGTCTGGTTCGTCGTCTCCCACACCTCGGTGGTCAGCGTGCCGCGCACGGCGCGGGCGTTTTCGCGCGCGGCGCGCAGGCAGCTCAGGATCGACGACGGGTTGCGCTCGTCTTTCACCATGAACGACATCACCTGGCGCGGGTTGATGCCGCCGTAGCGAGTGGTGTAGTCGTGCGTCAGCTCGCTGATGCTGAGCAGCCCCTGCCAGCCCTGCTCGGCCACGCCGGCCGATTGCGGCAGCAGCGCGGTCTGGTAGTTGACGTCCAACATCCGAGCAGTGTTCTCTGCTCTTTCCATGTAGCGCGCCATCCAGAAAAGATGGTCTGCTGTACGTGAAAGCATCTCGTCCTCCCGACCCGTTAGTCTTCCAACACCCAGGTGTCCTTCGTGCCACCGCCTTGAGACGAGTTGACGACGAGGGAGCCTTCTTTCAGCGCGACGCGGGTCAGGCCGCCGGGCACCGTCTGCACGCTGGTACCCGACAGCACGAAGGGCCGCAGGTCGATGTGGCGCGGCGCGATACCGGACTCGACGAAGGTCGGGCAGGTGGACAGGCTCAGCGTCGGCTGGGCGATGTAGTTGCTGGGGTTGGCGACGAGGTGCTCGCGGAACGCCGCGATCTCGTCCTTCGTGGCCGCCGGGCCGACGAGCATGCCGTAGCCGCCGGCGCCGTGCACCTCTTTGACCACCAGGTCGGGCAGGTGGTCGAGCACGTATTTCAGATCACCGGCCTCGCGGCACAGGTAGGTCGGCACGTTGTTGAGGATCGGTTTCTCGCCGAGGTAGAACTCGATCATCTTCGGCACATACGGGTAGATCGACTTGTCGTCGGCGATGCCCGTGCCGATGGCGTTGCTGAGCGTCACGTTGCCGGCCTTGTAGGCCTCGACCAGGCCGGCGCAGCCCAGGGTCGAATTCGGGCGGAAGACCTTGGGGTCGATGAAGTCGTCGTCGATGCGGCGGTAGATCACGTCGACCCGCTTCGGGCCCTGCGTGGTGCGCATGAAGACGAACTTGTCTTTGACGAACAGGTCTTGCCCCTCGACCAGCTCCACGCCCATCTGCTGCGCGAGGAACGCATGCTCGAAGTAGGCCGAGTTGTACATGCCGGGCGTGAGCACGACGACGGTCGGCTCGTTCACGCCCTGCGGCGCGACGCTGCGCAGCGTTTCCAGCAGCAGGTCGGGGTAGTGGGCCACCGGCGCGATGCGGTGCTCGCTGAACAGCTCGGGGAACAGCCGCATCATCATCTTGCGGTCTTCGAGCATGTAGCTGACACCGCTGGGCACGCGCAGGTTGTCTTCGAGCACGTAGTAGCTGCCCGAGCCGTCGGGGTTGGCGGCGCGCACGATGTCGATGCCGGCGATGTGCGAGTAGACGTTCTGCGGCACGTCCACGCCCATCATCTCGGGGCGGAACTGCGCATTCCTCAGGATCTGCTCTTCGGGCACCAGGCCGGCCTTGAGGATCTCTTGGCCGTGGTAGACATCGTGGATGAAGCGATTCAGCGCGGTCACCCGCTGGCGCAGGCCTTTTTCCATCTCGCGCCATTCGTGCGCGGGGATCACGCGGGGGATCAGGTCGAAGGGGATCAGGCGTTCGGTGCCCTCGCCTTCGTCCTTGTCGCCATAGACGGCGAAGGTGATGCCGACGCGGCGGAAGATGACCTCGGCTTCTTCGCGCCGGCTCTTCATCATGTCGCGCGGCTGTTGCGCGAGCCACTGGGCGTAGGTCTTGTAGTGCTCGCGAACGCTGTCGCTGCTGGCATGCATCTCGTCGAAGCTGGGTCTCGTCATTCAGACACTCCTCTGACTTCAATCAGTAGCAACAACCACACCACCTGCGGGCGACAGCGCAGGGGCCTGCCAGTGCCAGTATCGCTTGCGCACGACTCTTGTGCACCATGCACCATCGTCTTGCTCGAGCCACGCACCGCAATGGTCGCTGCGCACCACCGGGATGCCCGCGGCGGCGTAACGCGCCAGCACCGCAGGGTGCGGGTGGCCGAAACGGCTGCGGTAGCCCACCTGGATCACCGCCACCTTCGGCTGCACGGCGGCCAGGAAAGCGGGGGTCGACGAGGTCTGGCTGCCGTGGTGGGGCACGAGCAGGATGTCGCTCTTCAGGCCTGAGCCCAGGCGCTCGACCAGGGCCTGCTCTTGCTCGGCCTCGATGTCGCCGGTGAGGAAGGCGCTGTGACCAGCGGCGTCTTGCACGCGGACGGCGCAGCTCATCGCGTTGGGCTTCAGGCCGTGGTGCCACAGGTGGGCGGGCGGGTGCAGCACCTCGAACCGCACACCGTCCCACTGCCAGGTTTGGCCGGCTTCGCAGTCGACATGCGGCACTGGCTGCCCGCCGGGGCCGGTGGACTGGCGCAGCGGGTGGTTCGGCTCCAGCCCGGTGCGCAGCTCGCCCACCGGCAGGGCGGCCAGGATGGCCGGCGCACCGCCGACGTGGTCGGTGTCGCGGTGGCTGATCACCAGGCTGTCGATGCGCGTTTCGCCGCGGGCGCGCAGCAGCGGCAGCAGCACGCGCTGGCCGGCGTCGTTGTCCTGGCCGTAGCTGGGACCGGTGTCGTGCAACAGCAGGTGATGGGCCGTGCGGACGAGGATGGCGCTGCCCTGCCCCACGTCGGCGGCCAGCAGCTCGAAGTGGCCGGGCGCCGGGCGCTGGATGGCCGGCCACAGCAGCGGCAGCAGCAAGGGCAGCCCGGCCAGGCGGGCGCGCCAGGGCAGCGGCAGCACCAGCAGCGCGCCGCCGAGCAAGCACAGCGCAGCGGCCCAGGTGGGCGCGGCCGGCACCGTCCACACAGCCATCGGCACCTGGCCCAGCCAGCCCAGCACCGTGAGCAACGGCTGCAGCGCCCAGCCGGCCAGCGCCCACAACGGCGGCAGCACCAGCCCGGCCAGCGCCAGCGGCGTGACCACCAGCGTGACCCAGGGCACCGCCAGCAGGTTGGCGACGAAGCCAATCAGCGAGATCTGCTGGAACAGCAGCAACGTCAGCGGCGCCAGCGCGAGCGTGGCGATCACCTGCTGGCGCAGGGCCCCCCGCAACGCGGCAACGGCACGCTCGCGCCAGCCCAGCGCCTGTTCGGTGTCGACCTCGGGTGGGTGGCTGGCGATCAGCAGCGCCACCGCCACGAACGACAGCCAGAAGCCCGGCTGCAGCAAGGCCCACGGGTCCAGCGCCGCCACCGCCGCGCCGGCCAGCAGGCAGACCAGCAGCGCGGGCCAGCGCAGGCCCAGCTGCTGCAGGCCCACGGTCAGCGCCAGCATCCACACCGTGCGCTGCGCCGGCACGCCCCAGCCGGCGACCAGCGCATAGCCGGTGGCCAGCAACACACCGCCCCAGCGCGCGGCATAAGGCGTTGGCCACGCAAGCATCAGGCGGCGGCTCTGGCGCCAGAGGTGGCCGACCAGCCCACCAGCCAGCCAGGCGAACAGCGTGATGTGCAGGCCGCTGATGCTCATCAGGTGCGCCACGCCGGTCTGGCGGAACAGGGCCCAGCCCGGTGAATCGATCGCCGACTGGTCGCCCACCGTGAGCGCGGCCAGCACGCCGGCCACGTCGGGCCCGCCGCCTTGCAGCAGCGCCGCGTCGCGCCAGCGCTGGCGGGCGGCGTCGAGTTGCTCGTCGGGCCGCCACCAGCGGGGGTGGCCCAGCCGCTGGGGGTCGGTCGGTGCACTGGCGCGCACCGAGCCGACCGCGCCAATGCCTTGCTCGAACAGCCACAGCTCGGCGTCGAAGCCTTCGGGGTTCATCGCGCCGTGCGGGCGCTTCAGCCGCAGCGGCAGTTGCCAGCGCTCGCCGGCCAGCACCTGCGGCAGCGCACCGGCGCCCTCGCGCGGCCAGGCCAGCCACAGGCGCGGCGGCAAGGTGACGGGTTGGTTGTCGGCGCCGCGGGCGTCGTCGGGCGCGAAGAGAAAGTGCAGGCCTTCGGCATCGACCTGCGGCAAGCGGATGATGCGGCCGCTGACGACCAGGTCACGGCCTTCGAGCGCGGCCGGCAGCGTGTCGGCCACACGCGCACCGCCACGCAGCCCTGCTTGAGCGCAGGCGAGCGCGCCGGTGGCCACGCAGGCGGCCAGACACACCG
Source organism: Ideonella sp. (assembly GCF_041914305.1). NCBI lineage: Bacteria > Pseudomonadati > Pseudomonadota > Betaproteobacteria > Burkholderiales > Sphaerotilaceae > Ideonella > Ideonella sp. Next base: position 197,912 of record NZ_JAYSDQ010000009.1, on the reverse strand, counting down.
CCACGCCAGCGCCAAGTCGGCCGGCCCGCCAGGCGGCCCCTGCTAGCACCAGCACCGCCGCCGCCCCCATCACCAGGTAGACGCCGGGCGCCCACAATTCGGCCTGCTGCAGTTGCAGGGCGCTGCCGGCCAACCAGGCCAGTGCCAGCGCCGCGATCACGCCCCCCTGCATGCCCCAGTGTAGGATGCCCGCCGAATCATTTTCTTACCGGAGAAACCCATGTCTGTTGCCGCACGCCTGGCAGAGCTCGGCATCGATCTGCCGCCCGTGGCCATCCCCGCCGCCGCCTATGTGCCTTTCGTGCAGACGGGCAACCTCGTGTTCATCTCCGGCCACATCGCCAAGAAAGACGGCAAGCCGCACGTGGGCCAACTGGGCCTGACGATGGGCACCGAAGAAGGCAAGGCCGCCGCCCGCGCGATCGCGATCGAGCTGATGGGCACGCTGAAGGCGGCCTGCGGCGGCGACCTGGAGCGCGTGGCCCGCATCGTCAAGGTGATGAGCCTGGTCAACTCGGCCCCGACCTTCACCGAGCAGCACCTGGTGACCAACGGCTGCTCTGAGCTGATCGGCGAGGTGTTCGGCCCGCAGGTCGGCGCTCATGCGCGCAGCGCCTTTGGCGTGGCGCAGATCCCGCTCGGCGCGTGCGTCGAGATCGAACTGATCGCAGAACTCAAACCCTGAGGTTGATGCCCATGGATGGCTTGCTCGGCCGCCCGGCCCCGGTGCTGGCACTGATCGCGCTGATGTGCTTCGGCTCGGTCGGCCTGGCGCTGGTGTCGCAGTACCAGTTCGACATGCAGCCCTGCCCCTGGTGCACGTTCCAGCGGCTGCTCTTCTTGCTGATCGGCGCTTTTGCCGTGCTGGGGCTGTTGATGTCGAACGGCATCCGCCGCGTGCTGGCCGCCGGCGGGCTGATGATCGCGGTGTGCGGTGTCGCCGCGGCGCTGTGGCAGTATTTTGTCGCGGCCAAGAGCGACAGCTGCAACCTCACGCTGGCCGACCGCATCATGCAGGCGATGGGCCTGTACGACCATGCGCCGCAGGTGTTCGCGCCGATGGCCTCGTGCGCCGAGGCATCGGTCACGCTGCTGGGCATCCCCTATGCGTTCTGGAGCCTGTTGGCCTTCTTGCTGGTGGGGCTGGGGTGTGTGCAGGTGATGCGCGTCGCGCGCATCTGATCGCCCGGCCTGTCGAGCTGGCATGAAACGGGGCGGCTCGCGGGCCGCCCCGTTGTCATTTGGGGCCTGTTAATGCATAAATCACGGCCCCGCCGGGGTGCTCTGGGGATGCAGCGCTAGACGCCGGCCGAGGTACGGGCCTGATGCCCGTGCCTCGGCCGGTAACGCCGCGATGCGCTCCAAAGCACCCCGGCCCTTCGGGTGACCGTCCAGAGCGGGCGCACTCGTTGTTACGAGGCCACCGACGTGGGATCGACCACGTCGGCAGCCTCGCGCCTAGATTGAGCCCGCTCCGAACGGCCACGCGGCCGCGATTTACGCAATAACAGGCCCTACCCGTTGGCGCGCGGCTCGCCGTATTGGTTGACGGTCACCGTGCGGCCCGGCGGGCGCTCCATCTGCACGTGGTGCTCGGTGCCACGGAAGGTGTAGATCACGTCCCAGTAGTCGGGCCGCTCGTCACCGCGCACGGTGGCGCAGCGCTGCACCCGCGTGGTGTTGGGCCGGCCGTCGTCGACGTTGGCACCGATCACCGCGCCGGCCACGGCGCCGCCGGCGGTGGCCAGGTCGCGCCCACTGCCGGCGCCGATCTGGTGACCGAGGATGCCGCCGAGCACCGCGCCGACCACCGCACCGCCCACGTTGGGCCCGTCGGGCACACGCTCGCGCTCGATCCAGCAGCGCTGCTCCGGCGGGCCGACCACGGCCCGCACGGCCACCACGTTGGCCTCGAACAGCTTTTCACCGCCGCGGCGGCGGTAGTCGACCACCATCACCGGCGGCGGCGCATAGCGGCGGTCGTCAACGCGCACGTTCGATGCGATCAGGCGCACCGAGCTGACCTGGTTGTTCAGGCCCATCGCCGCGAGCGAGGGGTAGCTGCCGGGCCGCAGGATCACGCAGTGGCCGCGGAACGAGGCGTCTTCGCAGACCTCGTAGCGCTGCCGGTCGACGATGACCGACGACGCACGGTCGTTCAGGCCATAACGGGCCAGGTTGTTGATCGGGCTGTAGGTCGTGAAGGCGCGCCCGCCGAACGACTCGTGTTGGTAGAACGTGACCTCGGCCACCGCGTGGCCGGCCAGGATGGCGGCGGCCGACAACACCACCGCGGTCTTCAGGGAGCTTTTCATCGCCTTCTCCATGGATGTGATCAACGCCTTGCCCGGTCCCTCCAAGGGCCTGGACAAGGGCTGGTGCACAGCATGGAGACGAGCGAGCGCCGCGACTACCGGACGCATTCGCCGCGCGCTGTAGCCGCAGTCCTACACGGCCGCGGCAGGCGTGCCCCTCGGCGGGCGTGGGCGCCACAGGTAGCCGGGGTCAGGCGCGCTCGCACCCGCGCATCCCGCGCGGGCCGAAGGCAGCCTCCAAAACGACAGCGCCCGCCGAAGCGGGCGCCGGTGTCTTCAGGGGAAGGCTGGCATCGTGAGGTCGATGCCTTTGCGCTGGGCCTCGGGGTGGCGGTTCTCGAGCAGCGCCTGGATCTCTTCGACGCGCGAGTGCGGCACGTCGACCATCAGCAGGATCTTGCCGGCTTCGAGCTCTTCTTCGAACGGCTTCAGCGCCACGCTGGGGGTCGACACCCCGATCAGCGTGGACGCCCAGGCACCGAGCAACAGGCCGGCGATCGTGCAGATGATCAGCGTGCCCACGTCGAAGTTGTAGCCCCCGCCCAGGTCGGTCATCTTCAGGATGACGCCGAGGGTGGCGCCGCCCAGCACGCCCAGGCCGGCGCCCAGGAAGAAGGCATGCCGCACATCCGACTTCTGCAAGAAGCTGGCCTCGCGCAGCTCGCCGAGCGACATGTCGCGCCGGCTCAGGAAGTGCATGTGCCGGTCCTCGATGCGGGCCAGCAACAGATCGTTGGCGGTCTGGCGTGCACTGGCCACGTCAGGTAACACCACATACAGGCGTCTACGCATACGGCCTCCTCACCCGCCCGAAGACACACAAGAGGTGGGCGCGGTGCGACAGGTTTACGCCTGAAGCGAAAACCTGTCAATCAGCGCGGGCAAGCCCACCTAAACGTTGTGACAGGCGCTCGGCGGCGCGCCGCACGGTGGCGGCGAAGGTGGCCTTCAGGCGCGTGTCCGGCAGGGTCAGCGTCAGCGCGCCGAGCAGCTCGCCCGCCGACCCCCAGACCGGTGCCGAGATGCCGGTGAGGCCAGGCACGCGGTCGCCGCTGGCGGCATAGACCCCGTCGCGGCGGATCTGGTCATAAAGCTTGCCGCGCGCGCCGCCGCCGGGCCCGAACGCCAGCAGCACCCGGCCACCGGCGCCGCGGTCGAGCGGCAGCACGTCGCCGGCGCGGATGTGGTCGCGCAGCAGCTGCGGCGAATCGACCCGGTACAGGCACAGCCGCTGCTCGCCCTGGCGCACGTGGAAGGCTGCGCTTTCCCGCGTTGCCTCGACCAGCGCCTGCAACGCGGGCAGCACCTGCGCTTCGAGCGAGAACGAGGCCGCGTAGACCGACTGCAGCCGCGCCACCTCGGGGCCGAGCGCGTAGCGGCCATCGGGCGTGCGCTGCAGCAGCCGCGCATGCTCCAGCGAGGCCAACAGCCTCAGCGCGGTGCTTTTGTACAGCCGCGTGCGCTCGGCCAGCTCGGCCAGCGACAAGGCCGCATCGCCCGCGTGAAACGCCGTCAGCAGGCTCAGCGCCCGGTCGACCGAGGCGGCGCCGCCGGGGGCGGCATCTTCATCGGCGGCAGCAGGTTGGGCGGCCTTGCGCGGCATGGTCGGCTGGGCTTATGATTTCAATTGACAGAACGATGTTCTATCTTACAGAACACACTGAAACGATGTCAATCGCACCCCCATCCGACCGCCCGTCCGTCCTCATCAGCGAGGTCGGCCCGCGTGACGGCCTGCAGAGCGTGGCGCGCACCATGCCCACCGCCGCCAAGCTGGCCTGGGTCGACGCGCTGGTCGGCGCTGGCCTGCGCGAGATCGAGATCGGCTCGTTCGTGCCCGCCCGGCTGCTGCCGCAGATGGCCGATGTGGCCGAGGTGGTGCGCCATGCCCTGCGCCACCCGGGGCTGACGGTGATGGCGCTGGTGCCCAACCTGCGCGGCGCCGAGGCCGCGCTGGCCGCCGGCGTGCACAAGCTGACCGTGCCGGTATCGGCCAGCACCGCGCACTCGCTGGCCAATGTGCGCAAGACGCCCGAGCAGATGGTCGACGAGGTGCGCGCCATCGTGGCGCTGTGCCGCGAGCGTTCGCCGCGCGTGGTGGTCGAAGCCGGCATCTCGACCGCCTTCGGCTGCACGCTGCAAGGCCCGGTGGCCGAAGACGACGTGCTGCGGCTGGCCGAGGCGCTGGTGCACGCGGGCGTCGACGAAGCGGGCTTGTCCGACACCACCGGCATGGCCAACCCGGCGCAGGTGCGGCGCCTGTTCCAGCGCCTGCGCGCGGCCGTGGGCGAGCACGCCGGTGCCGCCCACCTGCACAACACCCGCGGCCTCGGCCTGGCCAATTGCCTGGCGGCCTACGATGTCGGTGTACGCACCTTCGATGCCTCCCAGGGCGGCCTCGGCGGCTGCCCGTATGCACCCGGCGCGTCGGGCAACGTCGTGACCGAAGACCTGGTGTTCATGTTCGAGGCGATGGGGGTGGACACCGGCGTCGACCTCGAACGCCTGGGCGCCGCGCGCGCCACCTTGCTGCAGGGCCTGCCGGGCGAAGCGCTGTACGGCATGACGCCCGAGGCCGGCCTGACCAAGGGCTTTGCCTATGCCGATGGGCGCCGCCCGGCCCGCGAAACCTTGTTGAACACCGCCGAGAAAGAGACCGAATGAGCGATGCCCCCACCCTGCCGCTGGCCGGCACCCGCGTGGTCGAGTTCACCCACATGGTGATGGGCCCGACCTGCGGGCTGATCCTGGCCGACCTGGGCGCCGAGGTGGTCAAGATCGAGCCGCTGGCGGGCGACAACACACGCCGCTTGCTCGGCTCGGGCGCCGGCTTCTTCGGCATGTTCAACCGCAACAAGCAAAGCCTGGCGGTCGACGTGAAAGACGCGCGCGGCCGCGAAATCGTGCTGAAGCTGGCCGCGGGCGCCGATGTGTTCAGCGAGAACTTCAAGGCCGGCACGATGGACAAGCTGGGCTTCGGCTACGCCGCGTTGTCGGCACTGAACCCACGGCTCGTCTATGTCTCGCACAAGGGCTTTCTGCCCGGCCCCTACGACCACCGCACCGCGCTCGACGAGGTGGTGCAGATGATGGGCGGCCTGGCCTACATGACCGGCCCCGAAGGCCGGCCGCTGCGCGCCGGCAGCAGCGTCAACGACATCATGGGCGGCATGTTCGGCGCGATCGGTGTGCTGGCCGCGCTGCAGCAGCGTGAACGCACCGGCCACGGCCAGCAGGTGCAAAGCGCGCTGTTCGAGAACAACGTGTTCCTGGTCGCGCAGCACATGCTGCAGTACGCGGTCACCGGCCAGCCCGCGGCGCCGATGCCCAGTCGCATCTCGGCCTGGGGCGTGTACGACGTGTTCACCGTGAGAGACGGCGAGCAGATCTTCCTCGCCGCGGTGAGCGACACCCAGTGGGCGCTGATGTGCCGCGAGTTCGGTTTCGACGACCTGCTGGCCGACACGCGGCTAACCAGCAACAACGACCGCGTGCGGGCCCGCGAGTGGCTGCTGCCGGTGCTGCGCGAGCGCTTCGCCGATCTTTCCGCGGGCGAGCTCGGCCAGCGCTTCGAGCGCGTCGGCCTGCCCTATGCGCCGATCACCAAGCCGCAAGATCTGTTCGACGACCCGCACCTGCTGGCCACCGGCGGGCTGGCGCCGATGACGATCCCGGCCGATGGCAGCGGCGCCGGCGAGGCGGTGAACACCCGCACGGCGCTGCTGCCGCTGACGCTCGATGGCGAACGGCTGCCCGTCAGGCGCGACCCGCCCGCATTGGGCGAACACACCAATGCGCTGCTGCGCGGGCTGGGCTACCGCGACGGCGAGATCGCCGCGCTGCATGAGGCGGGCATCGTGCGCTGGCCCGGCCACGGGCTTGGCGTGGCATGATCAGCCCATGGACAGCTTTGGCATCGAAGCCCACGGCAAGCACCCGGCCACGTCGCACCGCAAGCCTGCGCGCTACCTGCTGCTGATCGACTCTGGCGGCAGCACGGTGGCGCAGCTCTTCACCGAAGCGCGCGAGCTCGCCGCCGAGTTCGACGCCGGCTCGGAAGAGGTCGCCGTGATGACCCAGCGCCTGAAGCCCGGCGGCGGCGCCGAAGCCCCCGAATGGGACCACGCCCTCGAAGGCCACAGCCAAGCCGAGCGCGCGGCCGCGGTGGTCTACACACTCGACATCTGACCTCCATGCTTTGCTGGGCCTCCCCCACGTGGGGGGATTCGACAGGCACGGCGCCGGCGCTATGCTCCCTCGACATCGAGGGAGGATCGAAATGAACCGGTTATTTCAACGCGCCAGTCTGCTGCTGCTTGTGCTGCCAGCCCTGGCCAGCGCCGAGCAGCTCTACCGCTGCGGCAACACCTTCAGCCAGAAGCCCTGCGGCACGGATGCCACCACGGTGCGTGTGCCCGGTGCCGCGGTCCCCACCGCGGGTGGCGGCGGCTCGCCGGGCCAGGTTTGCGGGCAACGGGTCATCGCCTCGATGAGCGCGCAGGGCGGCAGCGCCCAGATCGACAGCGTTCAAACCGCAGGCACCGAGGTGATCCAGTACGCCAAACAATCGGTCGCCGCGCACCTGTATGCCGTGACGCTGTCGCGCATCGACTCGCAAGGCCGCAGCCTGGGCCAGGTCACCGTTCAGTGTTACCTGAGCGAAGACGACCAGCGCGTGCTGAGGGTCGTGAACTGACGCCGCGGCGCGGCCACGCCGGCCCGCGCCGCCAGCAGGCACCCCGCCCCACCCGAACCTGAGATCGCGCCGCGCCGCCATCGCCGGCGATGGCCGAAAGACCATTTAAATTGTGTGCAATTAAATTGCTCGCTACAGTTACGGCCATGACGAACAGCCGCAAGCCCCGCACAACCAGCCCAACCCCCGCCTCGTGGCTGGCGCTGGACATGCAGCTGTGCTTCGCCTTGTATTCGGCTTCGCTGGCGATGACCAAGCTGTACAAGCCGCTGCTCGCGCCACTGGGCCTGACCTACCCGCAGTACCTGGTGATGCTGGTGCTGTGGGAGGAAGACGGCCAACCCGTGAACGCGATCGGCGAGCGGCTGACGCTCGACTCGGGCACGCTGACCCCGCTGCTCAAGCGCCTCGAAGCCGCGGGCTTGGTGCAGCGGCTGCGCGACGCGGCCGACGAGCGACGCGTGCTGATCCAGCTCACCGCCGAAGGCCGCGCGCTGAAGACCCGCGCCCAGGCCATCCCGCAACACGTGCTGTGCGCCACCGATTGCCAGCTCGACGAAGTTTCCTCGCTCACGCAGCGTTTGAAGTCGCTGCGCGACAACATCGCCCAGGCCGCGGCCTGAGCACCTGATCCCTCCCCCGACCATCATCAAACCCAAGGAAGACACCATGGCTCTCGACAAGGTTCTGTACACCGCCCACGCCACCTCCACCGGCGGCCGCGCCGGCACCTCGAAGTCCGACGACGGCCGGCTCGAGCTCAACCTGAGCACGCCGAAGGAACTGGGCGGCGACAGCGGCCCGGGCACCAACCCCGAGCAGCTGTTTGCGGCCGGTTATTCGGCCTGCTTCATCGGCGCGATGAAGGCGGTTGCCGCGGGCCAGAAGATCGCCCTGCCGGCCAACGTGTCGATCACGGCCGACGTGGGCATCGGCCCGATCACCGGCGGCTTCGGCATCCAGGTGGCGATGGCCATCACCGTGCCGGGCATGGAGCGCGCCGCGGCTGAAGCGCTGGTCGCCGCCGCCCACAAGGTGTGCCCGTACTCGAACGCCACGCGCGGCAACATCGACGTCACGCTGACGGTGGTCTAAGGCCTCAGCGCTGTCACCGGCCCGTCATGCACGGGTCACGACAGCGTCACCCGCCTTCGCGAAGCTCCTCGGGTTGTATCGACCCGAGGAGCTTTTTTCATGCTGAACAAGACCATCGTCGGCGCCGTGGCGCTGGCCTGCGCCGCCGTTTTCGCACCCGCTCATGCCGCCGTCACGCTGATCGCCAAGGGCAGCCTGCCCGGTGATGGCAGCGACCTGTCGGGCCTGACCCACACGCTGGAAAACGGCGTGCCCGCCAACCTACTGGGCGGCCTCGGATCTGGCCTGGCCTGGGCCGGCGGCAACACCTTCGTCGCCATCCCCGACCGCGGCCCGAACGCCACGACCTGGAACGACTTCGTCGACAACACCACCAACTGGGTGCCGCGCTTCGACACGCTGACGCTGGCCTTGTCGCCGGTGGCCGACGGTGCCCTGCCCTTCACGCTGACGCCGCAGCTGACCGGCACCACGCTGCTGTATGCACGCGAGGCCCTCGTCTACGGCCCGGCCGTGCCGCCGAACAACCACAAGGGCGTGCGGTACTTCAGCGGCCGCTCGGACAACTTCGACGGCGACACCGGCTCGCTGAGCCCGATGGACGCGCGCCTGGACCCCGAAGGCATCCGCGTGTCGCGCAACGGCAAGCATGTCTACGTGTCGGACGAATACGGCCCCTACGTCTACGAGTTCAGCCGCGAGACCGGCAAGCGCACCCGCGTGTTCGCGCTGCCCGAGTCGACCTTCGCGGTGGCCACCAAGTCGGCCCTGGGCGCAACCGAGATCAGCGGCAACACCCGCGGCCGGGTGGCCAACAAGGGCATGGAAGGGCTGGCGATTTCGCCCGATGGCAAGACCCTGTTCGGCTTCGTGCAAAGCCCGCTGATCCAGGACGGCGGTGACGGTGGCCGCGCCAACCGCATCGTCAAGATCGACATCGCCACCGGCGCGGTGAGCCAGTACGCCTACGACAACTTCATCCCGGCGCTGAACAAGGCCTACAACTCGAGCGAGATCCTCGCGCTGAACAGCCACGAGTTGCTGGTGCTCGAGCGCGACGGCAAGGGCCTGGGCGACAACTCGGTCGCCGTCGTCAAGCAGGTCTGGAAGGTCGACCTGGCCGGCGCCGAGGACGTGAGCGCCCTCGAAGGCGCGACCGCGTTGCTGGCCAAGGCGCCGGCGAAGACGCTGTTCGTCGACCTGCGCGCCGCGCTGAACGCCGCCGGCATCGGCGACGCGCAGATCCCCGCCAAGCTCGAAGGCATGGCCTTCGGCGACGACGTGGTGGTCGATGGCGTCACCAAGCACACGCTGTACGTCGCCAACGACAACGACTTTCTGGCGGTGGCGCCGGGCGGCCTGGCCAACCCGAACCAGTTCTTCGTCTTCGCCTTCGACGACGCAGACCTGGCCGGCTCGGCCTACGAGCCGCAGAAGTTCAAGCTGCAGAACTGAGCAGCTGCAACAGCAGCTCGACGCGCGCCTTGGCCGGCGACAGCTCGCCGGCCGAGGGCAGCGCGCCGGCCGGCGCCCCGACCACCGCGGCGCCCGCGCACCGGGTGCCGCGCAGCACCGGCAAGCCCGCAGCCTGGGCCCGCTCGACCGCAGCCAGCAGCGACACATGCACCGTGCCGTTGCCGGTGCCCTCGATCACCAGGCCACGCGCACCGGCGGCCACCAGCGCGTCGACCACCACGCCGTCGACCCCCGCGTGGCTGACGACGATGTCGACCCGCGGCCAGCTCGATGCCTGGAACGCGATCGTGTCCAGCCCCAGCGCCTGACACGCCGGCCACGGCCGCAGCGGGCGAACCTGCCCCTCCTGGATCAGCGCCACCGGGCCTGCCTCGCCCGAGCTGAACGCGTCCAGCGCGAACGGCAGGGCCTTGCGCACATCCACCGGCCCGTGCACGCGGCCATGCAGCGCCGCCAGCACGCCACTGGCACCCGGGTGGGCGGCCAGCGTCACGGCGTCCAGCAGGTTCTGCGGGCCATCGGATTGCAGCGAGGTCACGGGCCGCATCGCCGCGGTGAAGACCACCGGCTTGGCGGGTGACAGCACCCGGTGCAGGAAGTAGGCGGTTTCTTCCAGCGTGTCGGTGCCGTGGGTGATCACGATGCCCGCCACCTCGGGCCGCGCCAGGTGGTGCGCCACGCGCGCCGCGAGCGTCTGCCAGATCGCGTGGCTCATGTCCTTGCTGTCGACCTGGGCGACCTGCTCGGCTTCGAGCGGCCGGTCGGCCAGGGCCGGCACCGCGGCCACCAGCTCTTTCACGCCGACCTGGCCGGCCACGTAGCCGACGTCGTCACCCGAGCCGGCGATCGTGCCGCCTGTGGCGAGGATGACGATCAACGGTGCTTGTCCCGATTTGTTTTGCATTTCTTGCATGTCTGGATAAAAATACAGATACTGGATGCAACCTCAGCCGTACCGTTCTCGCGCTAGTTTTCACTCGCGAGGGCGGTCTGGCGCCAAGCCGCCATGATCGAAAGCCCCAAGCTCACCGCCCGCCAGCAGCAGATTCTCGACCTGGTGCAAACCACGATCGAGCGCACGGGCGCCCCACCCACCCGCGCCGAGATCGCGGCCGAGCTGGGCTTTCGCTCACCCAACGCGGCCGAAGAGCACTTGCAGGCGCTGGCGCGCAAGGGCGTGATCGAGCTGGTGGGGGGCACCTCGCGCGGCATCCGCTTGCAGTCCGGCACGCTGCGGGCCCTGAACGAGGCCCGCGGCAAGCAATTCTCGCTGCCCTTGCCGAGCCTGGCCCAACTCACCTTGCCGCTGGTCGGCCGGGTGGCCGCCGGCAACCCCATCCTCGCGCAAGAAAACATCGACCAGACCTATGTGCTCGAAGCCAGCCTGTTCCCGCGCCGGCCCGACTACCTGCTGAAGGTCAAGGGCATGAGCATGCGCGACGCCGGCATCATGGACGGCGACCTGCTCGCGGTGCAGAAGACGGCCGAAGCCCGCAACGGCCAGATCGTCGTCGCCCGGCTCGATGACGAGGTCACCGTCAAGCGCCTGCACCGCACCAAGCAGACGATCGAGCTGCTGCCCGAGAACCCCGACTTCGAGCCGATCATCATCGCCCCGGGTGACGTCGAGTTCGCGATCGAGGGCGTCGCCGTGGGGCTGGTGCGCCAGCACATGCTGTTCTGAGCCCCTGACCGTCGAAGGATGTCGCAGTGAGCCGCACGTCGTCACCAGTCCGGCAGATCAAGGCACCCAAGGCCGCCTCGGCCGGCGAATGCCAGACGCTGGAACAGCTGCCCAACGTGGGCCCCGCGATGGCCGGCGACCTGCGCCTGCTCGGCCTGCACCACCCCACCGACCTGCGCGGGCAAGACGCTTTTGCGCTGTACCGCCGGCTCGAGCGCGCCACCGGCCACCGGCAAGACCCCTGCGTGCTCGACACCTTCATGGCGATCGTCGACTTCATGAACGGCGCCGCCCCCAAGCCCTGGTGGGCCTACACCGCCGAGCGCAAGCAGCTGCATGGGCAGGTGCACGACCCGGTGCACAGCTGAGCGATCTGCCCCACGCGTGGGGCGTCAGGCGACACAAGACGTACCATGGCCCTTGCCTTTCCACGTCAGTCACCTACAAGGTTGCCCGCCCCATGACCGCATTCGCAGTGAAACACATCGTCGGCGACCTCGGACCTCTTTCGAAGGTCATGAAACAGGTCAGGAAGGCCCCATACTCGTACACGTCCAGCGAGCCCGAAGCCACGAACGCCGCGCTGGGCAATTTCATCTACGTGTTCGAGGTGCGCGCAGAGCCCAAGGGCCTGCGCTCGTACTGGCTGGGCTACAAGTTTCGGGCGTTCGAAAAGTACCCGCCTGCCGGCGGCGGCAAATGGCTCGAACAGTTCAAGTTCAAGAACGCCGCCAGGGCCTGTGAACACGCCGAAGGCAGCTATGTGGACGAGCCGATCGAGATCGTCGAGCCCCGGCTCACCGCCTGGCTGGGCGACAAGCGGCCGGGCATGGCCGAGATCCCGCCCGAGTTCGTGGCGACCTTGGACGACCTGTTGGGCGACCCCGCCAACAATGCCAAGGCGTTTGCCTGACGCCTGAGCCGCGAACGGCGCGCACCGGGTGAAGCACGCCGCGTTCTTTCGCAACCTGCGCCTGCTGGACAAACACGGCTGAACACAGGCCCGGCAGGCCCGGCGCAGCGCCCACGCGGGCCCACTGCAGCGCCTATAGTGCGCAACTCCCACCGCTGCCGGGTGCTGCCATGACCGCCGGACTCTCGCTCGCCTCGTTGCCCCGCCGATTCGCCCGGCCGCTGCTGGCCGCATGCATGGCCTGCCTGCCGGCGCTGGCCGCGGCGGCCACCACTGAAGAGGAATTGCGCGCCGTCGAAGACCAGCGCCAGGAGGCGATCCGCATTCAGGATTTCGCCACACTGGGCCGCATCTACGCGCCCGAGTTCGTCGCGGTGGACGGCAGCGGCCAGGTGATCGACCGCAGCCAGTTGTTCCAGGTCTTTGCCAAGGGCGGCTCGGCGCAGAAGTTCAGCACCGACGAGATCCGCGTGCTGGACCTGGGCGAGACGGCGGTGTTCATCGGCCGCCTGGTGGCCCGCGCGCCGACCGGCGTCATCACCTACAGCGCCCGCTTCAGCCACGTGTTCGTGCGGCGCGACGGTCACTGGCTGTGCGTGTCGGGCCAGTCGACGACGATCCCCGAACCTTGATGCTTCACTGACCATCCATCCCGTCGCCAACGCATGACCCACCTGCCCCGCCGCCCCGCGCTGGCAAACCTGGCCGCCACCTTGCTCGGCGCCCTGGCGTTGACGCTCGCTGAGCCCGCCCTGGCCGCCGCGCCGAACGCTGCCGACCTGGCCCACCTGACCCGGCAATCGAATGAATGGGACGCAGCGATCGTGCGCAAGGACCGCGCCGCGATCGAGGCCAACATGGCCGATGACTTTCGCCAGATCGATGGCGATGCCGACATCGAGACCAAGGCCTCGTTCGTCGATGGCCTGATGTCGCCCAAGCTCAAGATCGACCCGTACACCGTCGAGGATTTCGAAGTCCGCCAGTACGGCGACACCGCCCTGCTCAGCGGCCGCACCCACATGACCGGCAGCTGGGACGGCAAGCCGTTCACCAGCCACTACCGCTACATCGACATCTACACCCGGCAGAACGGCGCGTGGAAGATCGTCAGCGTGCAGATCACGCGCCTGGCGAAACCCTGACGCCCAGGTTCAGCGCAACCCGGCGTTCAGCTTGGCCAGCACCGCGGCCCCCGGGCACAGCTCGGGCTCGGCCAGCGCATTGAGCGGCCGTGCCGCGGTCTTCAGGGCGTGGTGCAGGTCGCTCGCATCCGGGTCCACGTACAGCAGCCCCGAGACGATCTCGCCCTTGGCCTGTTGCGCCATCAGGTATTCCATCGCCCGCACCCGGTCGGTCGGGTCGTAGCCCGCGTGCAGCTTGCGCAGCCGCATCGTGCTGCCATCGGGCTGCGGCAGGTCGATCGATTCACCCGGCGCGGGCTCGGCAATGCGCTCGGGGGCGGGGTCGTAGAAGTCGATGCGGCTCACCGCCTCGTTGTGCTCGCGCACGTAGTCGTAGCTGCGGGTGCTGCCGGCGTGGTTGTTGAAGGTCACGCAGGGGCTGATGATGTCGATGAAGGCGGCGCCGCCGTGCGCGATCGCGCCTTTGATCAGCGGCACCATCTGCGCCTTGTCGCCCGAGAAGCTGCGCGCCACGTAGGTGGCCCCCAGTTGCAGCGCCATCGCCACCATGTCGACCGGCGCATCGGGGTTCGGCACCCCCTTCTTCGAGGTCGAGCCCCGGTCGGCGGTGGCCGAGAACTGGCCCTTGGTCAGGCCGTAGACGCCGTTGTTCTCGACGATGTAGACCATGCGCACGCCGCGCCGCATCGAGTGGGCGAACTGGCCGAGGCCGATCGACGCCGAATCGCCGTCGCCCGACACGCCGAGGTACAACAACCCGCGGTTGGCGAGGTTGGCGCCGGTCAGCACGCTGGGCATGCGGCCGTGCACGGTGTTGAAGCCGTGGCTCGCGCCGAGAAAGTAGTCGGGCGTCTTGCTCGAACAGCCGATGCCCGACAGCTTGGCGACACGGTGCGGCGCAATGTCGAGCTCCCACGCGGCCTGCACGATCGCGGCCGAGACCGAGTCGTGGCCACAGCCGGCGCAGAGCGTCGAGACCTTGCCCTCGTAGTCGCGCCGCGTGTAGCCCACGGCATTGCGCTCCAGCGAGGGGTGGTGGAGCTGCGGTTTCGCCAGATAGGTCATGGGTGCACCCTTCGGCCTGAGGCCGGCCCCGCCGAGCGGGAATGAGCCCTTTCGGGCGATCGTGCGAGGCTCATGCCTGCTCCCTCTTCGGCTCCACCGCCAGCTTCAGCACCCGCTCGGTGATCGCCTGGGTGATGAAGCGCGCGGTGATCGGCGTGCCGTCGTAGTGCAGCACCGGCGGCAGTCGCTTGGGGTCGATCTCGAGCTCGTCGACCAGCAGGCGCCGCATCTGGCCGTCGCGGTTCTGCTCGACGACGAAGACCTGTTCGTGCGCGGCGATGAACTCGGCCACGCTGGCCGGGAACGGGAACGCGCGCAGGCGCATCGCATCGAGGTGGATGTGCTGGCCGGCCAGCGTGTGCAGCGCTTCGTCCATCGCCGGCGTGGTGGAGCCGAAGTACAGCACGCCCAGGCGGGTCTTCTGTGCGGCCGCCCGCAGCACCGGCGCCGGCACCAGCGTTGCCGCGGTGGCGAACTTCTTCAGCAAGCGCTGCACGTTGTAGACGTAGTCTGCACCGGCCTCCGAGTAGCGGGCGTACGGGTCGCGCGTGGTGCCGCGGGTGAAGTAGGCCCCCTTCGACGGGTGCGTGCCCGGCAGCGTTCGCCACGGGATGCCGTCGCCGTCCACGTCCTTGTAGCGGGCGAATTCCTTGCCGGCTTCCAGCTCGTCGGCGGTCATCACCTTGCCGCGGTCGTAGCGGCGCTCGTCGCTCCAGGCCAAAGGCTGGGCCAGACGCTGGTTCATGCCGATGTCCAGGTCGGTCATCAGGAAGACCGGGGTCTGCAGCCGGTCGGCCAGGTCGAGCGACGTGGCGGCGAACTCGAAGCATTCGGCCGGATCCTGCGGCAACAGCAGCACATGCTTGGTGTCGCCGTGCGAGGCGTAGGCGCAGGCCAGGATGTCGGCCTGCTGCGTGCGCGTGGGCATGCCGGTCGACGGGCCGCCGCGCTGCACGTTGATGATCGTGACCGGGATCTCGGCGAAGTACGCCAGGCCGATGAACTCGGTCATCAGCGATACGCCGGGGCCCGAGGTGGCCGTGAAGGCGCGTGCGCCGTTCCAGCCCGCGCCGGTGACCATGCCGATCGACGCGATCTCGTCTTCGGCCTGCACGATAGCATAGCGGTGCTCGCCGGTCTCGGGGTCGACGCGGAACTTCTCGCAGTATTTCTGAAAGGCCTCGGCCACCGACGACGACGGCGTGATCGGATACCAGGCGCAGACCGTGGCACCGCCGTACACGCAGCCCAGCGCCGCGGCGCTGTTGCCGTCGACGAAGATGCGATCGCCCACGGCTTCGGCTCGCCGCACGCGCAAGCCCAGCCCGGGCCCGCGTGGCGGGCTCAGGTGGTCACGCGCGAATTCGCGGCCGGCGTGCAGCGCGCGCACATTCGACTCCAGCAGCTTCTCCTTGCCCCGGTATTGCTCGGAGAACAGCTTCTCGATCACCGACGCATCGATGTCCATCAACGCCGACAAGGCGCCGAGCACCATGATGTTCTTGAACAGCTGGCGCTGGCGCGAGTCTTCGTAGGTCGCGTTGCAGATCGCCGTGACCGGCATGCCGATCACGGTGATGTCCTTGCGAAAGGCGCTCTGGGGCAAGGGCCGCGTGCTGTCGTAGAAAAGGTAGCCCCCCGGCTCGACCTCGGCCACGTCCTGCGCCCAGGTCTGCGGGTTCATCGCGACCATCAAATCGACACCACCGCGCCGGCCTAACCAGCCCGCCTCACTGACGCGCACCTCGTACCAGGTCGGCAAGCCCTGGATGTTGCTCGGAAAGATGTTGCGCGGGCTCACGGGCACGCCCATGCGCAAGATCGCCTTCGCGAACAGCTCGTTGGCCGAGGCCGAACCCGAGCCGTTGACGTTGGCGAACTTGACGACGAAGTCGTTGACTGCTTCTACACGTTGCGTCATGTCTGCCCCTCGTTCGATGAATACATCGACCGATCCCCCGAGGGGATGCCGGCCGGCTCGGGAGCGGCCCAGCGCTCGTCCGGCTTCATTTGCAGTGCACCCCCACCTGGCGCCCACCATGGCTGCGACACGCGGGCCCGGCCTGCGTCGTCTGCAGCAAGAACTTCTGCATGTCCCACGCCCCGGTGGGGCACCGCTCGGCGCACAGCCCGCAGTGCAGGCAGACGTCTTCGTCTTTCACCATCACCCGCGCGGTCTTCAAGGGCCCGCTCACGTACAGGTCTTGCTCGGCGTGGGGGGCGGGCGCCTGCAGCCGGCCACGCAGGTCGGCCTCGTCACCGTTGGTGGTGAAGCTGATGCAGTCCATCGGGCAGATGTCGACGCACGAATCGCACTCGATGCAGGCCTTGGCGGTGAACACCGTCTGCACGTCGCAGTTCAGGCAACGCTGCGCTTCCTTGAACGCCGTCGCGGCGTCGAAGCCCAGTTCGACCTCGATCTTGATGCTGGCCAGCGCCGTCTCGGCGGCCGTCCACGGCACCTTGTTGCGCAGGTCGTTCGACACCGCGTTGTCGTAGCTCCACTCGTGGATGCCCATCTTCTGCGACATCAGGTTCACATGCGGCGGCGGCCGGTCGGCCACCGCCTCGCCGTGCAGGAACTTGTCGATCGACACCGCCGCCTCGTGGCCGTGGGCCACGGCGGTGATGATGTTCTTCGGCCCGAAGGCCGCATCGCCGCCGAAAAAGACGTTCGGCAGGCTGGACTGCATCGTCTTCTCGCCCACCACCGGCAAGCCCCATTTGTCGAACGCAATGCCGCAGTCGGGCTCGATCCACGGGAAGGCGTTCTCTTGCCCAACCGCGATCAACACCTCGTCGCACGGCAGCAGCACATCGGGCTGGCCGGTCGGCACCAGCTCGCGCTTGCCCTTGGCGTCGTAGCGCGCCTCGACGATCTCGAAGCGCATGCCGACCAGCTTGCCACCCTCGATCTCGAACGACTTCGGCACGTGGAAGTTGAGGATCGGGATGCCCTCGTGCATCGCGTCTTCCTTCTCCCACGGCGAGGCCTTCATCTCGTCGAAGCCGCTGCGCACGACCACCTTCACGTCGCTGGCGCCCAGGCGCCTCGCCGAGCGGCAACAGTCCATCGCCGTGTTGCCGCCGCCCAGCACGATGACACGCGGCTCGACCTTCGTCACATGGCCGAACGAGACCGACGACAACCAGTCGATGCCGATGTGGATCTGGTCTTTCGCCTCGTCGCGCCCGGGAACACGCAGGTCGCGCCCGCGCGGTGCGCCGGAGCCGACGAAGACGGCGTCCCAGCCTTCGGCCAGCAGCGCCTTCATCGAGCCGATGTAGTGACCGCTGCGAAACTCGACGCCCAGGCCCAGGATGTAGCCGCACTCCTCGTCGATCACGGTCTCGGGCAGGCGAAAGCGCGGCACCTGCGTGCGCATGAATCCACCGGGCTTGGCATCGCCATCGAACACGGTGACCTCGTAGCCTTGCGTCGCCAGGTCGCGCGCCACGGTCAGCGACGCCGGGCCGGCACCGACGCAGGCCACGCGCTTGCCGTTTTTCGCCTCGGGCCGCGGCATGCGCGCCCGCACCTCGCCACCCTTGAAATCGGCGGCCACGCGCTTCAGGCGGCAGATGGCGACCGGCTCGGGCTTCTCGGCGTTGCGCTCTTCGACCCGGCCGCGCCGGCAAGCGGGCTCGCAGGGCCTGTCGCACGTTCGCCCCAGGATGCCCGGGAAGACGTTGGACACCCAGTTGACCATGTAGGCGTCGTCGTAACGACCCTGGGCGATCAGCCGGATGTATTCCGGCACCGGCGTGTGGGCGGGGCACGCCCATTGGCAGTCGACAACCTTGTGAAAGTAGGCCGGGTCCGCCACGTTGGTGGGTTGCACGCGCGCTGTCTCCTGAAGCCGGAGTAGCCGCACGCGCCAGGATCACTGCCGCTGTCGCCGCACCCCGATCACCTTGATCGAGCCAGTCTACTCCCGCGCGTGCACCACCCGGTTCAGGCGGCGCTGAATAAGCCCCCGCGAGGCTGCGCGCCCTGGTTTGGGGTGACTGCGTTGCCTTCAGTCAAACCCGGGTGGGCGTGGCCATCGTCGGCGAGGCCTGGGCCACAGGGCTCGCGCCGCGGCTGCCAGCGCCGTAGTGGTCGAGGTTCACGTCGCGGCAGGCCAGCATCGCGCCCAGGCGGCGATCGGCCGGTGCGTCGAAACCGCACTCGCCCTCGAAGCGCCGGGGGTTGCGGAACGAGCCGAACAGCAGGTCCCACAGCGGGAAGTCGGCGTAGTTCAGCGCGTGGATGCCGCGCCGGTGGTGCTCGCAATGCGACTCGGGCCGCTGAATGACATAGCCAACCCAGGCGGGCGTGTTCACGTTCCAGTGCTGGAACATGCCATGGAACGCCGCCACCACGCCGACCAGCGCCGCCGCGAGCGGATCGAGCCCCAGCACGATCACCGTGACGAACAGCTGCAACATCACCTGAACCCCCATCTCGAACGGGTGGAAGACCACCGAGCCCGAGATGTCAACACGCTGCGGCGCGTGGTGAACCTGGTGCGACAGCCGCCACATCAGCGGCGATGCGTGGCACAGCCGGTGGTAGCCGTAGCTGACGAGCGAGAGCACCACCCAGCCGGCCAATGTGCCGCCCGCCACGCCCAGGCGGGTGCCGTCGACCCAGCGTTGCGCCGCCATCCAGTCCACCGGCAGCAGCAGCGGCACGACCGCGCCGACCGTGGCGATCAGCACCAGAAAGCCCAGGCCCACCCAGCGCCAGCCGCGCCGCGGCGGAAACACCCGCGCCGGCCAGCGCGCCTCGGCGGCCAGCATTACACCGTACATCAAGGGCACCAGCAGGCCGACGCTCTCGGCCAGTTCGTCGTTCGACATGATCCACTCCTTTCGAGGGCAACGGGCTCGCACGCCCCACCACTTGGTCGGCGCGCCCTGCACCACCTTACGCTGTAAGTCGAGATCTGGATGCAGGGTTCTTACGGTGTAAGCTCAACCCATGGTCACCCGCCCGGCCCACCCGCCCCGATCACCGGCGCCCCGCCGGCCCCGCCCCACGCTGACGCCCGCCAGCATCCTGCAGGCCGCCCTCGACCTGGTGGCCGAAGACGGCCTGGCGGCCTTCAGCACCCGCCGCCTCGGCCAGCGCCTGGGCTGCGAGGCGATGAGCATCTACCACCACTACCCGAGCAAGCACCACCTGCTCGACGCGATGGTCGACCACGCGGTCGGCAGCATGGCCTGGCCCGCGGCCGACCTGCCGCCCCGCGACCGGTTGCGCCAGGCGATGTACGCCTACCGCGAGATGGCGCATCGCTGGCCGGCCTTGTTTCCGCTGGTGGCCGTGCACCGGCTGAACACGCCCACCGGGGTGCGCTTCATCGAGACCGTGTTGTCGCTGGTGCAGGCGGTGGTGCCCGACGCCGAGCTGGCCGCCCGGCACTTTCGAACGCTCGGCTACTTCCTGGTCGGCGCCGCGCTGGACGAAACCTCGGGCTATGCGCGCGGGCCGTCGGCCGCCGAGCCTGTCGACGGCGCCTACATCGCCCGCGAGTGCCCCCGCCTGGCGAGTTCGGCGCCCTATTTCCAGTCTTCGCAATGGGACGCGACATTCGAATTGGGCGCCCAGGCGTTGCTCGACGCGATGACGCGCGACGCCGGGCGGGTGCGGCGTTCGACCTGAACTCGGGCCACGGCCCATGGCCACAACCGCCGATCGACCGTCAATCAACCACCTACAAATTTCTCTCTTGACAGAAATTACAGAAGCGATACGCTCGGCACCATGGAACTCAGCGAAACCGGCCGCCGCTTCATCGTCCACTGGGGTGAGATGGGCTCGGCCTGGGGCGTCAACCGCACGGTGGCGCAGATCCACGCGCTGCTGTTCTTTCACGGCAAGCCGCTGAATGCCGAAGACATCAGCGACACGCTGGCCGCCGCGCGCTCCAACGTGAGCACCAGCCTGAAAGAGCTGCAGAACTGGAACCTGATTCGCGTGACCCATGTGCTGGGCGACCGGCGCGACTACTTCGAAACTTCGCACGACGTGTGGGAGCTGTTTCGCACCATCGTGCGCGAGCGCAAGGAGCGCGAGTTCGACCCCACATCGCGCCTGCTGCAAGAGCTGGTCTCGCAGCCCTCGTTCCAGCAAGAGCCGCCCGACGTGCAAGACCGCCTGCGCGAAACCCAGCGCTTCATGGAGGCCCTGGGCGCCTGGTCCGACGAGATGCTGCGCCTGACCCCCGCCACGCTCGAAAAGGTGATGGGCCTGGGCGCCAAGGTGCAGAAGTTCTTGCGCAGCCCCGAGCCCGGCACCGCCCTGGCCGAGCCGCCGCAACTGCCACCGCCGCTTTTCTGACGCCAGCCCCTTTTTTTGAGTACATATTTCTGTCTTTGCCGAAATTTCAGAAGGAGAAAACATGACCACCGCCCTCTACCCGCTGACGCTGTACTACGAGTCGGCCTGCGCGCTGTGCAACGGCGAGATGACCAACCTGATGCTGCGCGACACCGACAGCAAGCTGCGCTTCGTCGATGTCTCGGCCCCGGGCTTCGACAGCCTGCCGCCCGGCACCACCACCGCCGACCTGCTGGAGCTGATCCACGCCCAGACGGCCGACGGGCGCGTGCTGCGCGGCGTCGAGGTGTTTCGCCACGCCTACCGCGCGGTCGGCCTCGACTGGCTGGTCGCGCCGACCAACTGTCCGCTGCTGGGGCCGCTGGCCGACCGGCTCTACCCGCTGCTGGCCCGCAACCGGCACCGCATCCCGCGCGTGGTCAGCCACCTGCTGTTCGAGACGGCCACCCGCCGCGCCGCCGAACGCGCCGCGTTGCGCCGTTGCCGCCCCGGCAGCGCCTGCGAACTTTGAAGACAAGGAGTCGTCGATGAACACCACCACGTTCGTGCTCTCGCTCGCACTGGCCGGCAGCCTGCCGATCGTCGCCGTGCGCTACCTCGAACCGATCCTCGTCAAGGTGTTGCGCGGCATTTGCGATGCCGAGGGCGGCGCCGAGTTCTGGGTCCGCTCGGCCTACCTGCTGGCCGTCAGCGGCACGCTGGTGCTGCTGCTGAGCTTTGGCCGCTTCGAGCCGCTGGCCGACCCGGTGGATGTGCTGCGCCGCACGCTGTGGCTGGTGCTGGCGGGCGTGTTCGCCACTGTCGCCTTCATCGCCAGCAGGGTCTGGAAGCAGATCGCGCGCATGCTCGACCCCGCGCCACTGGCCACCCGCCCGGCGCAGCCCGTCAACCCGGCCCACGCGGCGGTGAGGAGCACGTCATGAAAGTGCTGGTGTGTGGCGGGCGCGGCTTCATCGGCCGGCACATCGCCACGGCCCTGCGCGGCGCCGGCCACGAGGTGTTGGCCACCGTCTCGGGCCAGCCCGGCCCGGGCGAGCTGCGGGTGGACTTTGCGCGCGACACCACCGCCGCCGCCTGGCTGCCTCGCCTGGCCGGCATCGACGCGGTGGTCAATGCGGTGGGGGTGCTGCGCGACTCACCACGCCGGCCGATGACGGCGGTGCACCTGCTGGCGCCGATGGCGCTGTTCGCCGCCTGCGCGCAGGCCGGGGTCAGGCCCGTGGTTCACCTGTCTGCCCTGGGGATCGACAGCGGCACGACGCCGTATGCCCACACCAAGCGCGCGGCCGAGCGGCAACTGCTGGAGCGAAGCGCCCGCGGCGAACTCGACGGCGTGGTACTGCGCCCGAGCGTGGTCTACGGGCCGGGTGGCGCCAGCAGCCGGTTGTTCGACACCCTCGCGCGGCTGCCGGTGCTGCCGCTGCCAAGCGTGGCCGCAAGTGCCCGGATCCAGCCCGTCCACGTGAGCGACCTGGCCGAGGCGGTGGTGCGCCTGCTCACCCCGGCCGCAGTGCGCCACGGCTCGATCGATGCGACCGGGCCACGCGCGATGACGCTGGCCGCCTTCATCGGCGAGTTGCGTGCACAGCGGGGCCGGGCGCCGGCACGCACCTGCCCCCTGCCCGAGCGCTGGACGCGGTGGTCCGCCAGGCTGGGTGATGCATGCCCACTGACGCCATGGGGCACGCAGACGCTGGCGCTGCTGTCGGTCGACAACACCGCCGACCCGGGCCCGTTTCGCTCGCTGCTGGGCCGCGAGGCGCAGGACCCGTGCCGGTTCACCGCCCCGCCCCACCCGTTCGCCCACCCACCCGCCGGATCGGCATGTCCACCTACCTCGTCCTGAAGTGGCTGCACGTGTTGTCGAGCGTGCTGCTGGTCGGCACCGGCTTCGGCACGGCGTTCTTCGGCTTCTTCGCCCACCGCAGCGGCAACCTGCAGGCGCAGGCGGTGGTGGGCCGGCTGGTCGTGCGCGCAGACAGCTGGTTCACCACGCCGGCGGCGATCTTCCAGCCCCTGTCGGGCATCGCGCTGGCGCACCTGGCCGGGTGGCCGCTCGGCACACCCTGGCTGGCCACCTCGATCGGCCTGTTCGCACTCACCGGCGCCTGCTGGCTGCCGGTGCTGTGGCTGCAGTGGCGCATGGCCCAGATGGCCGGGGCCGCCGTGGCGCGCAGCGAGCCCCTGCCGCCCGCCTATGCGCGCTACGCCCGCTGCTGGCAAGCGCTCGGCTACCCGGCGTTCATCGCGATGCTCGGCGTGTACTACCTGATGGTGAACAAGCCGGCGCTGTGGCGTTAGTGTCCTGTCCTGCGGGACAGGACACTGGATCAGCCGGCAATCACCCGCAGCGGCTTGACGATGCCTTCGACCTTGTGGCCCTTGCGGGCGCGCTTGCCGACATGGCCCGCCAGCGAGGCGCCCTTCAGCAACTCGTCCTTCGCCTTGCCGCCGCGGCCGGTGCCGAGCACGCGCAGCGTCTCGCCGCAGGTCGCCACCGACAGCAGCGGGTCTTTCGCGTCGACATCCATCAGCGTCAGCCCACGGCCGCCCTTCGATTGCAGCTTCAGCTCGTTCAGCGGGTAGACCAGCAACCGGCCGCTCAGCGACAGGCAGGCCACGTTGCCGTGTGTCGTGGCCACGGCGGCCGGCGGCAACACGTGCTCCTTGTCTTCCAGCGTCAGGAAGCTCTTGCCGCCGCGCTGGCGCGTGGCCAGGTCGGCGCAGCGCGCCAGCAGGCCGAAGCCGCCGGTGTTGGCCAGCAGCAGCGTGGTCTCGCCGGCACCGGCAAAGTAGTGCGCGGGCTGCGAGCCGGCCTCCAGGTCGATCAGCGAGGTGATCGGCTGGCCGTCGCCGCGGCCGCCCGGCAGGCTGGCCACCGCCACGTTGTAGACGCGGCCATTGCTGCCGAACACATAGAGCGTGTCCACCGAGCGGCAGGGGAACGCACCATACAGCGAATCGCCGGCCTTGAAGGTCTGTGCCGCCACGTCCACCTCGTGGCCCTTCAACGCGCGCACCCAGCCCTTCAGGCTGACGATCACCGTGACCGGCTCGTCGATGATCTTCACCTCGGCCACCGCGCGCTTTTCTTCCTGGATCAGCGTGCGGCGCTCGTCGCCATACTGCTTGGTGTCGGCCTCGATCTCCTTGATCATCGTGCGGCGCAGCGTGGCCGGGCTGCCGAGGATGTCTTCGAGCCTGGCCTGATCCTCGCGCAGGCCCTTCAGCTCCTGCTCGATCTTGATCGCCTCCAGCCGCGCCAGCTGACGCAGGCGGATTTCGAGGATGTCTTCGGCCTGGCGGTCGCTGAGCTTGAAGCGCTCGATCAGCGCAGGCTTCGGCTCGTCCGCGTTGCGGATGATGTGGATCACCTCATCGATGTTCAGCAGCACCGTCTGCCGGCCTTCGAGGATGTGGATGCGGTCGAGCACCTTCTGCAGCCGGTGCTGCGAGCGGCGCTGCATCGTCGTCTGGCGGAAGGCGATCCACTCGACCAGCATCTGGCGCAGGCTCTTCTGCGTCGGCCGGCCGTCGATGCCCACCATCGTCAGGTTCACCGAGACGCTCGATTCGAGGCTGGTGTGCGCCAGCAGCGTGTTGATCAGCTCCTGTTGCTCGACCGTGCGGCTCTTGGGCTCGATGACCAGGCGCACCGGCGCGTCCTTGCTGGACTCGTCGCGCACCGTGTCGAGAATGGCCAGCACCGCGGCTTTGAGCTGCGTCTGCTCGGCGGTCAGCGCCTTCTTGCCGGCCTTGACCTTCGGGTTGATCAGCTCCTCGATCTCTTCCTGCACGATCTTCGTGCTGCTGCCCGGCGGCAGCTCGGTGACCACCAGCTGCCACTGGCCGCGGGCGAGGTCTTCGATCTTCCAGCAGGCACGCACCTTCAGGCTGCCGCGCCCGCTGGCATACGCCGCGCGGATCTCGGCCGCGCTGGAGATGATCTGGCCGCCGCCCGGGAAGTCGGGGCCCGGCAGCAGCGTGTGCAACTCGTCGTCGCTCAGCTTGTCGTTGCGGATCAGCGCCACCGCGGCGGCGGCCACCTCGCGCAGGTTGTGGCTGGGGATCTCGGTCGCCAGGCCCACGGCGATGCCCGAGGCGCCGTTGAGCAGCGAGAACGGCAGGCGTGCCGGCATCAGGCGCGGCTCTTCTTCGCTGCCGTCGTAGTTCGGCATGAAGTCGACCGTGCCTTCGTCGATCTCGTCGAGCAGCAGGCGGGCGATCGGCGCCAGGCGCGCTTCGGTGTAGCGCATCGCGGCGGCGCCGTCGCCATCGCGGCTGCCGAAGTTGCCCTGGCCGTCGATCAGCGGGTAACGCAGGCTGAAGTTCTGCGCCATGCGCACCAGTGCGTCGTAGGCGGCCTGGTCGCTGTGCGGGTGGTACTTGCCGAGCACATCGCCGACGACCTTGGCGCACTTGACCGGCTTCGGGCCGCTGGCCGTGGTGAAGCCCAGGCCCAGGCGGTCCATCGCGTAGAGGATGCGGCGCTGCACCGGCTTGGAGCCGTCGCACACATCGGGCAGCGCGCGGCCCTTGACCACGCTGAGTGCGTATTCAAGGTAGGCGCGCTCGGCGTAGTGGGCCAGCGTGATCGCATCGCTGCCGCCGCCGTCGCCACCGTCGGGCGTAAAGGTCAAAGGGGTCTGTTCCATCGTCATGCTTTTCAGAGGATTCGTTCAACGCCGGCGCGTGGATGCGCGGCGGCCGGGTCAATGGGCGCCAGGCTCCACGCTGACCACCGGGCCGGCCAGGCGCAGCTCGCGCGCCCGGCCCAGCTGGCGCTGCTGCAGCAGCGCCCAGTAAAGCTCCAGCACCATGTGCACGTGCGAGCGGGTTTCGGCGATCTCGGGCATCTGCCCGCCGCTCTGGCGCACGCGGCCTTCGCCGGCGTTCCAGGCGGCCAGCGCCAGGTGCATGCCACCGAAGCGGCGCGACAGGTCGGCGAGCATGCGCGCGCCGATCAAGACATTGCTGCGTGCATCGCGCAGGTAGTCGTCCACCGGGCGGGCGGCCGTTTCTTCGCGCGTCAGGTAACGGCCCGCGGTGGCCGGCGTGATCTGCATCAGGCCCACCGCGCCACGCGGGGACACGCTGTCACCCTTGTAGCCCGACTCGACCGTGATCACGGCTTTCAGCAGCTCGGCGTCGACCCCGGTGGCCAGCTCAGCCTCGCGCAGCCAGGGCTGCGCCGCCTTGACCTCGGGGGCAAACTCCAGCCAGGTCAGCAGCTTGCTGCGCGTCATCGTCTTGCCGGGCACGTGGTCGGCCTCGCCCGACTCGCGGCCGCGCAGCACCAGCGAATAGCGCGAGTCCACCGCGTGGTCTGCCACATGCGCCACGCCGGCGCCGTCGACATAACCCCAGACATCGTTGCCCGCCGCCTGCGCAGGCAGCGCAGCGATCAGCAGACAGGCGAGCCACGCGCTCTTCACGCGAGTCCCTCCAGCGGGGCTTCCAGGCCCATCGCGCGGCGGGCCTGGTATTCGCGGTCCAGCAGGCTCATCACGACCAGCGTGTCGTAGCCATCGGCGCCGTCGATCTCGACCCGCACGCTCTCGCGCAGGCGGCCTTCGATGACGAAGCCTTCGCTCTCGTACAGCGCCAGCGCGCGGGTGTTGAGCGACTTCACGTCGAGCCAGAAGCGGTGTGCGCCGAGGTCGCTGAAGGCCATCGCCTTGAGGCGCCGCACACAGGCCCGCCCCAGGCCCTGGCCCTTGGTCTGCAGCACGATGCGCTTGAGCTCGACGCTGCGGTGCTGGTTGCGGCAGCCCTGCAAGATCACGAAGCCCAGCCGCTCGTGGCTGTCGCCGGCTTCGACGATGAAGTGGCGAAAGTCAGGAAAGCGGATCGCGCCCTCGTGCTGCGTGCGGTCCCACGGCGTGATGAACGGCAGGTTCTGCTGGTCGCGCTCGATCGCAACCACAGCGTCCAGGTCCGACACCATCGTGGGCCGCAGCAACACACGAGACACCATCAAATGTCCACCTCGACGGAGTCGCCGTGCAGTTCCATCAGCTCGCGGCGGGCTTGGGCTTCACCCTTGCCCATCAGCTTGGTCAGCGATTCGGTGGTGGCGGCCGTGTCGAGCACGCCGTAGCCCACTTGCAGCAAGCGGCGGGTGTCGGGGTTCAGCGTGGTGTCCCACAACTGCTCGGCGTTCATTTCGCCCAGGCCCTTGAAGCGGCTGATGGTCCAGCTGTTCTCGCGGGCGCCTTCCTTGCGCAGCTTGTCCAGCGAGGCTTCCAGCTCGCCTTCGTCCAGCGCATAGAGCTTGGCCGCGGGCTTCTTGCCGCGGGCCGGTGCGTCCAGGCGAAACAGCGGCGGCTTGGCCACGTAGATGTGGCCAGTCTCGATCAGCTTGGGGAAGTGGCGGTAGAACAGTGTCAACAGCAGCACCTGGATGTGCGAGCCGTCGACGTCCGCGTCCGACAGGATGCAGACCTTGCCATAGCGCAGGCCCGACAAGTCGGGGGTGTCGTTCGGCCCGTGCGGGTCGACGCCGACGGCGACCGAGATGTCGTGGATCTCGTTGTTCTTGAACAGCAGGTCGCGCTCGACCTCCCAGGCGTTCAGCACCTTGCCGCGCAGCGGCAGGATGGCCTGGGTCTCCTTGTTGCGGCCCATCTTGGCCGAACCACCGGCAGAGTCACCCTCGACCAGGAACAGCTCGTTCAGGTTGAGGTCGCGGCTTTCGCAATCGGTCAGCTTGCCCGGCAACACCGCCACGCCCGAGCCCTTGCGCTTCTCGACCTTCTGGCTCGCGCGCTGGCGCGTCTGCGCCTGCTTGATCACCAGCTCGGCCAGCTTCTTGCCGTAGTCCACATGCTGGCTGAGCCACAGCTCGAGCGCCGGCTTGACGTAGGCCGAAACGAGCCGCAGTGCGTCGCGGCTGTTCAGGCGCTCCTTGGTCTGGCCCTGGAACTGCGGGTCGAGCACCTTGGCGCTCAGCACGAAACTGGCGCGAGAGAACACGTCTTCGGGCATCAGCTTGACACCCTTGGGCAGCAGCGAATGCATCTCGATGAAGCCCTTGATGGCGCCGAACAGGCCGTCCTTCAAGCCGGCTTCGTGCGTGCCGCCGGCCACTGTCGGGATCAGGTTGACATAGCTCTCGCGCAGCAGGTTGCCCTCTTCGGTGAAGGCCACACACCAGGCCGCGCCCTCGCCCTCGGCGAAGTTCTCGGTCTCGCCCTTGTCGGCGTAGTGCGCGCCTTCGAACAGCGGGATCATCGGGTCTGCCGGCAGCGACTGCTGCAGGTAGTCGCGCAGGCCGCCCTTGTAGGCCCAGGTCTGCGTCTCGCCGGTCTTCTCGCTCGTCAAGGTGACGGTCACGCCGGGCATCAGCACGGCCTTGCTGCGCAGCAGATGCATCAGCTCGTGGCGCGGCAGCTCGGCACTTTCGAAATACTTGGCATCGGGCCACACGCGCACCGACGTGCCTTGCTTGCGCTCGCCGGCCGCCGACTTGCGCGTGACCAGCGGCTCGATCACGTCGCCGCCCGAAAACGCCAGGCTCGCGCACTGGCCTTCGCGCCACACGGCCACCTGCAGCCGCTTGGCCAGCGCGTTGGTCACGCTGACGCCCACGCCGTGCAGGCCGCCCGAGAAGCTGTAGGCGCCGCCCGAGCCCTTGTCGAACTTGCCGCCGGCATGCAGCCGGGTGAAGACGATCTCGACCACCGGCACCTTTTCTTCGGGGTGCAGGCCAAAGGGGATGCCGCGGCCATCGTCGTCGATGCTGACCGAGCCGTCGGCATGCAGGGTGACGGCGATGCGTTTGCCAAAGCCGGCGAGCGCCTCGTCGGCGGCGTTGTCGATCACTTCTTGCACGATGTGCAAGGGGTTGTCGGTGCGGGTGTACATGCCGGGCCGCTGCTTGACGGGCTCCAAGCCCTTCAGCACGCGGATCGACGCCTCACCGTAGTTCACGGGTGTCTGAGCCATAGGGGCGTGATTCTAGGGAGGCGGGTCGGGCCTCCCCGGCCAAAGCCCCCTGCCGGCGGTCAGGCCGTGCAAAGCTGCCGCCGGCCGAGGGGTGGCGCCGTCAGCGGTAGCGGTCCAGCGTCAGGCCGTCGAGCGAAATCTCGGGTTGGCGGCCCGAAATCAGGTCGGCGATGACCCGGCCGGTGCCGGCGGCCATCGTCCAGCCCAGCGTACCGTGGCCGGTGGCCAGCAGCAGGTTGGGCACTTTCGTCGGCCCGACGAGCGGCGTGCCGTCGGGCGTCATCGGGCGCAGGCCGCACCAGAAACTGGCTTTGGAGACATCGCCACCGGTCGGGAACAGGTCGGTCACCACGTGGGTCAAGGTTTCGCGGCGCGGTTCACGCAAGGCCAGGCTGAAACCCGCGATCTCGGCCGTGCCGCCAACGCGGATGCGCTCGCCCAGCCGCGTCACCGCGACCTTGTGGGTCTCGTCCATCACGGTCGACTCGGGCGCGCCTTTCGGGTCGGTGATCGGCACGGTGATCGAGTAACCCTTGATCGGGTAGACCGGCAGGTCCAGGCCCAGCGGGCGAACCATCTGTGGCGTGAAGCTGCCGAGCGCGGCCACGTAACGGTCGGCCGTCAGCGTGCCGGCGCTGGTGCGCACGCCCGTCACCTGGCGGCCGTCGTGGTCGATGCCCTCGATGCGGGTGTCGAAGTGAAAGCGCACGCCCAGCGCCTTGGCCATCTCGGCCAGCCGGGTGGTGAAGAGCTGGCAGTCGCCGGTTTCGTCGCCCGGCAGGCGCAGCGCGCCGACGAACTTGTCCTGCGTCCGCTTCAGCGCCGGCTCGACCCGCAAAAAGCCGGGCTTGTCGAGCACCTCGTAGGGCACGCCGTACTGTTTCAGGATCTCGATGTCCTTGGCGGTGCCGTCGAGCTGCTTCTGGGTGCGGAACAGCTGCAGCGTGCCCATCGCCCGGTCGTCGTAGGCGATGCCGGTCTCGGCGCGCAGGGCTTTCAGGCAATCGCGGCTGTATTCGGCGATCGGCACCATGCGGCTCTTGTTCAGCGCATAGGCCTTTTCGGTGCAGTTGGCCAGCATGCGAAGGCCCCAGCGCCACATGGCCGGGTCGAGCAGGGGCCAGATCACCAGCGGGCTGTGGCGCATCACCATCCACTGGATGGCCTTCAGCGGCACGCCGGGCCCGGCCCAGGGCGACGAATAGCCGGGCGAGACCTCGCCGGCGTTGGCGAAACTCGTCTCCAGTGCCGGCCCGGGCTGGCGGTCGACCACCGTCACCGAATGGCCGGCCTTGGCCGCGTAGTAGGCGATGCTCGTCCCGATCACGCCGCTGCCCAGCACCAACACGCTCGCCATACACGCTCCTCCTCGTAAGTTGCATCCGGCAAAACTGCATCCGGCGTTTGCAGGCTCGCTCGGGCCCACACCGCATGTGGCGATGATTCTTCCGCTAAATTGCCCCGATGCCTACCATCACCGCTCCGCAGCCGCGAGCCACGCTGTCGATGACTCAGGTGCTGCTCTGCGGCGCCGCGATCGTCACCCTGTCCATGGGCATCCGCCACGGCTTCGGCCTGTGGCTGGCGCCGATCACGATGGACCGCGGTTGGACGCGTGAGACCTTCGCCTTCGCGATCGCGATCCAGAACATCGCGTGGGGCGTGGCGGGGCCGTTCGCCGGCATGCTGGCCGATCGGTTCGGCGCCTTCCGGGTGCTGGTGGTGGGCGCGTTGCTGTATGCGGCCGGGCTGGTCGGCATGGCCTTGTCGACCTCGGGCCTGGCCTTCACCGGCTCCACCGGGCTGCTGCTGGGCATGGCGCAGTCGGGTACCACCTATGCGGTGGTCTACGGGGTGATCGGCCGCAACGTGGCGCCAGAGAAACGCTCGTGGGCCATGGGCGTGGCCGCCGCGGCCGGCTCGTTCGGCCAGTTCCTGATGGTGCCGGTGGAAAACTGGCTGATCGGCGCCTGGGGTTGGCAAAGCGCGCTGTTCATCCTGGGCTGCCTGGCGCTGGCGATCGCGCCGCTGGCCGCCGGCCTGCGCGAGCCGCCGCAAGCCGCGCACAGCGGCCCCCAGCAAAGCATCGGCGCCGCGCTGAAAGAGGCGATGGCCTACCCGAGCTTCCGCTGGCTGATGGCCGGCTATTTCGTCTGCGGCTTCCAGGTCGTCTTCATCGGCGTGCACATGCCGAGTTACCTGAAAGACAAGGGCCTGACGCCCGACGTGGCGACCACCGCGCTGGCGCTGATCGGCCTGTTCAACGTCTTCGGCACCTACACCGCCGGCGTGCTGGGCCAGCGGCTGGCCAAGCGGCACATCCTGTCGGCGATCTACCTGGCGCGCTCGGTGGCGATCACCGTGTTCCTGCTGGTCCCGCTCAGCCCGGCAAGCGTGTATGTGTTCGCGTCGGTGATGGGTTTCCTGTGGCTGTCCACGGTGCCGCCGACCAACGCGGTGGTGGCGCAGATCTTCGGCGTGCAATACATGTCGATGCTGGGCGGCCTGGTCTTCTTCAGCCACCAGGTCGGCTCGTTCATGGGCGTGTGGCTGGGCGGCCGGCTGTACGACACGACCGGCAGCTACGACATCGTCTGGTACCTGGCGATCGCGCTGGGCGTGTTCGCCGCGCTGGCCAACCTGCCGGTGCGCGAAACGCCGATCGTGCGGGCGGCGGCGCGGCCGGTCGCTGCATGAACGCCGACCCACGTCGCACCTGGCTGCGCGGCGCGGCGCTGGCTGCTGCCGGGCTCCTGTTGGCGCTGGTGTTCATGGCTTACCAGAACCCGCACACGGTGGTCGACCTGGCCAACCGCGTCTGGGCCTGCTTTTGATGACGCACGGCAGCGGCGCGCCAAGCGACTGGCTGCTGCGCTGGGCCCACCTGCTGCCGGCCGGTGGCGCGGTGCTGGATTTGGCCTGCGGTGGCGGAAGGCATGTGCGCTGGCTGGCGGAACAGGGTTTTCGCGTCACTGCGCTGGACCGCGATGCGGCGGCGGTCGAGCCGCTGCGCCCGGTGGCAGCCGAGGTGATCGTCGCCGACATCGAAGGCGGCCCGTGGCCGTCGGCCGAACGCCAGTTCGACGCAGTGCTGGTCACCAACTACCTCTGGCGGCCACTTTGGCCGGCGATCGGCGCGGCCCTGGCGCCGGGCGGATGGCTACTTTACGAAACCTTTGCCAACGGCCACGAACGGCTGGGCCGGCCGTCACGCCCTGATTTCCTGTTGCAACCGGGTGAACTGCTGCGCGTCAGCGAACAGCTGGGCCTGCGCGTTGTGGCCTACGAAAGTGGCCAGCTGGCCGACCCGCCGCGCATCGTGCAGCGCGTGGTCGCCCAGCGCCCCGGCGCGGGCCCCGAGCCCGCCGCGCCGCCCCTGGCCGGGAGTCGCTCGCCAGGTGGCTAAAATCGGCCGGTTGCAAGGAACCCTGATGAAACCGATTGTTGGCAGCATCGTCGCCCTGGTGACGCCGATGCACGAGGACGGCAGCGTCGACTACGCCGCGTTGCGCGCCCTGATCGACTGGCACATCGCCGAAGGCACCGACTGCATTGGCGTGGTCGGCACCACCGGTGAATCGGCCACCGTGTCGGTGGAAGAGCACTGCGAGATCATCCGCGTCGCCGTCGAGCACGCGGCCGGCCGCGTGCCCATCATGGCCGGCGCCGGCGCGAACTCGACCGCCGAGGCGATCAACCTGTCGCGCTATGCGAAAGAGGTGGGCGCCGACTGCACGCTGCAAGTCGTGCCCTACTACAACAAGCCGTCGCAAGAGGGCATCTACCGCCACTTCAAGGCCATCGCCGAGGCGGTGGACATCCCGGTGGTGCTTTACAACGTGCCTGGGCGCACGGTGGCCGATATGCAGCACGACACCGTGCTGCGGTTGGCTCACGTGCCCGGCATCATCGGCATCAAAGAAGCCACCGGCAACATCGAGCGTGCCGCCTGGCTGATCAAGCACGTGCCCCAGGGCTTCTCGGTCTATTCGGGCGACGACGGCACCGCCGTGGCCCTGATGCTGCTGGGCGGCCACGGCAACGTCAGCGTCACGGCCAACGTGGCGCCGCGCCAGATGCACGAGATGTGCATGGCCGCGATCGCGGGTGACGTCAAGCGCGCCCGCGAGATCCACCTCGGCCTGCTGCCGCTGCACCGGCAAATGTTCTGCGAGCCCAGCCCGGCCCCCGCCAAGTGGGCGCTGTCGCACATGGGCCGCTGCCGCGCCAACGTTCGCCTGCCGCTGGTGGAACTCACCGAGGCCGGCCAGGCTCTGGTGAGCAGCGCGCTGCGCGAATGTGGCCTTTTCTGATCTTTGCCCTCTCCCCTCAAACCGAAAACCTCTGGAACAGCCGCTGCGCGCGGTGGCTGGCGACACGACATGCATTCCAAGAAACCTGACTTCGTGATCACGCCGCTGCGTGCCGGTGTGCTCCTGCTGGCTTTCGGCCTGGGCGGATGTTCCCTGCTGAGCGACACCACGCCCGGCACCGACTCGCTGGACTACCGCAGCGGCGCCACCAAGACGGCGACGCTCGAGGTGCCGCCCGACCTGACGCCGCTGGCGCGTGATGGCCGCTACCTGCCGCAGACCGGCTCGGTCAGCGCGTCGGCCCTGGCCAATGGCACGGCCCGCCCGGTGGTCGATGCCGGCGCGCCGTCGGTGGCGATCGTGAAGGCCGGCGACGTGCACCTCGAACGCGCCGGCGACCAGCGCTGGATCGTCAGCCCGCAGACGCCCGAGCAACTGTGGCCGAAGGTGCGCCAGTTCTGGCTCGACCGCGGCTTCACCATCGCCAGCGAAGACGCCGAAGCCGGTACGCTGGAAACCGGCTGGGCCGAGAACCGCGCCAAGCTGCCGAACGACATCGTCCGCCGCACGATCGGCTCGGTCGTCAGCGGCCTGTTCGACACCGGCGAGCGTGACCGCTTCATGATGCGCATGGAGCGCGGCGCCAACGGCACCGAGATCTACGTGGCCCACCACGGCATCGAAGAAAAGGTGATGGGCCGCAACGCCAGCGAAGAGGTGAAGTGGTCGGCCCGCCCGGCCGACCCGCAGCTCGAGCGCGAGGTGCTGACCCGGCTGATGATCAGCCTGGGCGCCAAGGACGAAGTCGCCCGCGCCGAGATGGCCGCGGCCACCGGCGGCACCAGCGCGGCCCCGAAGGCGCGTGTCGTCAGCGGCAAGCCGGGCGCGGCGCTGACCGTGGACGACGGCCTCGAGCGCGCCTGGCGCCGCATCGGCCTCGCGCTGGACCGCGGCGGCTTCACGGTCGAAGACCGCGACCGCAACCAGGGCCTGTACTTCGTGCGCTTCGTCGACACCAAGGAAGCCGCGAAGGACGAACCGAACTTCTTCACCCGCTGGTTCACCAGCGACGACCAGGCCAAGAAGGCGCTGAACCGCTACCGCATCCAGGTCAAGGCCGACGGCACCGGCACGCTGGTCACGGTGCTGAACTTCAAGGGCGAGCCGGACAACTCGGCCAACGCGCAGAAGATCGTGTCCTTGCTGGCCGACGAGCTCAAGTTGTGAGCCCCCACGCCCCTTCCGGGGGCTGCCCCCCCAAGGGGGCTCGCGCAGCGGACCGGCAAAGCCGGATCCGCGCACGCCACTTGATGGGCGGCGGCGCTACGCGCGCCTAGGAAGAGCTTTCCAGAAACAACAAAGCCGCCCGAGGGCGGCTTTGTTGTTGGCAGCACCCCGGCCGTTAGACCCGGGTGCCGGCTCCAATTACTTGCTGGCGGCCGAAGCGGCTTCCATGGCAGCAGCCGGGGCTTCGGAAGCGGCGGGCATGGCGGCCGAAGCGGCTTCAACGGCCGAAGCGGCGACCGGGGCGGGAGCCACGACCGGAGCAGGAGCCTCTTCCTTCTTACCGCAGGCGGCCAGAGCAACGACAGCGACGAGGGAAGCCAACAGGAGCGACTTGTTCATGAATGTCCTCAAACAATGAATCGAACAATTACCGGTAATTTTGGAAGCTCGCTGTTCGCGCGCGCCTCCTCCTCGAGACAGACCAGAAAACACTCGAGCGCTCGAGACACTCAAGCTGAAGTTTTCTGTGCCTAGCCTTACATTATAGCCATGCTAGGGGGGATCCCTAGAGTCCCAGTGTGACGGCCGGGAAGGCCTCGGATGACCGTTGCAAAATTACATCGATCTCTTCGCGCGCGCGCTGCACGTCAGCGCCGTCCACGCGCACATAACCCCGCATCCGCTCGAGGTCCAGCATGCGCAACACGGCCACGTGGTCAGCCACCAAAAGGGTCGGCATGTCGGGCCCCGCCATCTCTTGCGGCGAGCGGCAGCTCAACACGTGCGAGAAGCTCTGCCGCCAGCGCGTCAGCCGCGGCATGCGGCGCCGCACGCGCTCGAAATCGTGACCGATCCAGGTGATGTGCGCGCCCGGCGTTCGCGCCCAGTGCGTCAAGGCATCGAGAACTTCGGGCTCGTCCAGCGGCCAGTCCGCGTAGTCGGGTGACACCCACCACAGGTGCCGCACGCCCGCCTCCGACGCATTCAGGATGAAGGCGCGCACGGCCGCCTGGAAGTCGGCGCGGGCCGCGATCGGCCCGGCCGGAAAGTGCTTGCGTTGTTCGTCAGTGCTGTTCATCGCCATGGACCCAGCCGGCCTCCGCCCAGTCGCCCAGCAGCTCGCGCGCCGGCCCGCTGAGCTTCGCGACCGAGCGGGCGTCCAGGCACCGCGCATCGGCCAGCGACTGCATCAGCCGGGCGTCACGGCCCGAGGCCTGGAAGGATTCGCCGTTGATGAAGACATGCCGAGTGTCGTACATCATGCGCGTGCGCGCATCCAGGCGAACGCCCTGCCCGTCGCCCAAGGCGCCGCCGCCGTCGAACCAGACGATGGACTTGGGCTCGGTGAGCGACTCGCCCAACGCGCAGGCCAGGCTGTGCGAATCGTTGAGCGCATCGATCACCGCTTTCGCCGCAAAGGTCTGCAGCGCTTCGGGGATGCGCCCCGGCGTTGCGGTGGCGCTGCCGGCCGGGTCGCGGTAGGGGCGCTCGTCGTCGTTGGGCTCCAGCGCGTCGGTCATGCGCTGCAGCACCTCGCGCGCCAGCTCGGTCGGCCGCGGGGTGCGAAAGCCCACCGAGCAGGTCATGCAATCGGGGCCGACCGCCACGCCGTCGTGGCCCCAGCCCGGCGGCACATACAGCATGTCGCCCGGCTCCAGCACCCACTCTTCAGTCGGCTCGAAGTGCGCCAGCAGCTTGACCGGCACGCCATCGACCAGGCGCGCATCGCCCACCGGCCCGACGCGCCAGCGCCGCCGGCCGTTGACCTGCAGCAGGAAGACGTCGTATGAATCGAAGTGCGGGCCGACGCCGCCGCCATCGCTGGCATAGCTGATCATCAGGTCATCGAGCCGCGCCTCGGGCACGAAGCGAAAACGCGACAGCAGCTCGTGGGCCGCGGGCACATGCAGGTCCAGCCCCTGCACCAGCAGCGTCCAGCCCGCCTGGCTCAATGGGGGCAGTTGACGACGATTGAACGGGCCGTGGCGCAGCTTCCAGCCGCTCTTGCCACTGGACACCACGCGCGACTCGACATCGTCGCGGCCGGCAAGGTCGAACAGCTCGGTGCGGGCGATCGGCGCCTGGGCGCCGGGCACGGCCTGGCGGATCAGGCAGGGCTTCTTTTGCCAATGACGGCGCATGAACTGCTGCGGCGACAGGCCACCCAGCAGCGTGAGTTTCTGGTCTATGTCCATCGAAGGCATTGTCGCTTGCGGAACCCGGCAAGCCTTGTGCGATCATTCTTCGATGGACATCACTTCTCCCTGCGTCGTGACGCTGATCTGGACGCTGTCGGACGCTCAGGGCCAGCTCATCGACGAGCTCAACGAGCCGGTCGAATTTCTTTATGGCGGCGACGACCTGCTGCCCAAGGTCGAAGAGGCGCTGGCCGGTCAATCGGTCGGCTTCGAGGCCCAGCTGCATCTGGAGCCTGAGCAGGCCTTCGGCGACTACGACGCCGACCTGGTCTGCTACGAAGAGCGCTCGCTGTTCCCCGAAGCGGTCGAGCCCGGCATGCAGTTCGAAGGCCTGCCCGATGGCGCGACCACCGAAGGCATGCCCGACGACCTGGTCTACACCGTGACCGAGGTCTACCCCTCGCACGTGGTGCTGGACGCCAACCACCCGCTGGCCGGCATGGCCCTGCGCATCCAGCTCAAGGTGATGGACGTGCGCGACGCGACCGAAGACGAGGTCAGCGCCGGCACGGTGGGCGACTCGCCGCTGTCGGTGTTGAACGGCGCGCCGCCGGACGAACCGCTGCACTGAACCTCTGACCCCCACGGCCCTTCCGGGCCTGCCCCCCGAGGGGGCTCGCGCAGCGGACCGGCCAAGCCGGATCCGCGCACGCCACTTGATGGGCGGCGGCGCTGCGCGCGCCTGCGGATTCAATTTCTGCCGCTGGAGCCGAAGCCGCCTTCGCCGCGGTGGCTCTGGTCGAAGCTGTCGACGCGCTTGAAGGTGGCCTGCACCACCGGCACGATGACCATCTGCGCGATGCGCTCCATCGGCTGGATCGTGAACGCGGTCTGGCCGCGGTTCCAGCAGCTGACCATCAGCTGGCCCTGGTAGTCGCTGTCGATCAGGCCGACCAGGTTGCCCAGCACGATGCCGTGCTTGTGGCCCAGGCCCGAGCGCGGCAGGATCATCGCCGCCAGCCCGGCGTCTTCGATGTGGATCGCCAGCCCCGTGGGGATCAGCGTGGTCTGGCCGGGCGCCAGCTCGATCGCCTCGTCCAGGCAGGCCCGCAGGTCCAGGCCCGCACTGCCGGGCGTGGCGTAGGCCGGCAGTTGGCTGGCCATGCGTTCGTCCAGCACCTTGATGTCGATGGTCGTGTTCACGTCGATGTCTTCAGTCGTTCGGCGATCTCGCCCACCAGTTCGCGGGCGAGCGCCAGCTTGCCGGCGGTCGGCAGTTCACGGTGGCCGTGCTCGTCCACCAGCAGCAGCGTGTTGTCGTCTTGGCCGAAGGTGGCCGGGCCCAGGTTGCCGACGATCAGCGGCACGCCCTTGCGCAGCCGCTTGGCCTGCGCGTGGGCCAGCAGGTCCTGGCTCTCGGCGGCAAACCCAACGCAGTAAGGCGGCTTGGGCAACCGCGCGACGGCGGCCAGGATGTCGGGGTTCTCGACCATCTCGATCGCCGGTGGTCGGCCGCTGCCGTCTTTCTTGATCTTGTGTTCGTGGGCCGCCGCCGGCCGCCAGTCGGCAACCGCCGCGGTGGCGATGAACACGTCGTGCGCGCCCGCCATCGGCAGCACCGCGTCGTGCATCTGCTGCGCGCTCTGCACGTCGGTGCGCATCACGCCGCGCGGCGTTGGCAGTGCGACCGGGCCGGCCACCAGCGTGACCTGGGCACCCGCCTCGCGCGCGGCGCGCGCCAACGCGAAGCCCATCTTGCCGCTGGACCGGTTGGTGATGCCCCGCACCGGGTCGATCGCCTCGAAGGTCGGGCCGGCGGTGATCAGCACGCGCTGGCCGGCCAGCCGCTTGGGCTGGAAGAACGCGATCAGCTCTTCGGCCAGGTCCGCGGGCTCGAGCATGCGGCCGTCGCCGATCTCGCCGCAAGCCTGGTCGCCGGCGTCGGGGCCCAGCAGCGTGGTGCCATCGGCGCGCAGCTGCGCGGCGTTGCGCTGCGTGGCCGGGTGGGCCCACATCTCGCGGTTCATCGCCGGCGCGATCAGCAACGGGCAGCGCTCGATCGGCCGCGCCAGGCACAGCAGCGACAGCAGGTCGTCCGCGCGCCCTTGCACCAGCTTGGCCATGAAGTCGGCACTCGCCGGCGCAATCAGCACCGCATCGGCTTCACGCGACAGGTTGATGTGCGCCATGTTGTTCGGCTCGCGCGCATCCCACTGGCTGGTGTAGACGGGCCGGTTCGACAAGGCCTGCAGCGTGACCGCGGTGATGAAGGCCTCGGCGGCCTCGGTCATCACCACCTGCACCGTCGCCCCCGCCTTGACCAGCTCGCGCACCAGCTCGGCCGACTTGTAGCAGGCGATGCCACCGCTCAGGCCCAGCACGATGTGCTTGCCTTGCAACTCGAGTGATGTGCTCATCGGTCGATCAAAGGTGAAGGTGTCCGGCGACGGGCCGCCCCTAGCCGGACGCTTCCCCTCGGGGGGGCGACGCCGCAGGCGTCTTGGGGGCCCACTACTGCATCTGTGCCCCGTGGCACTTCTTGAACTTCTTGCCGCTGCCGCAGGGGCAAGGGTCGTTGCGACCCGGCAGCGCGTCGACGCGGCGCGGCGGCGGCTTGGGCGCGTGGTCGAGCCAGTACAGGCGCAGGTCTTGCGCGGCGTAGAGCGCCTCCTGGATCAGCTCGTCGCGGCT
This sequence comes from Ideonella sp., assembly GCF_041914305.1. Taxonomy (NCBI): domain Bacteria; kingdom Pseudomonadati; phylum Pseudomonadota; class Betaproteobacteria; order Burkholderiales; family Sphaerotilaceae; genus Ideonella; species Ideonella sp. The sequence continues at coordinate 158,879 of NZ_JAYSDQ010000009.1, read as the reverse complement.
GAGTTGTTCGCCTTCGTAGAGTTCTTCGAAGACTTCCTTCAGCTCCTCGTCGTCCATCGTCAGCGACGCGACGCGCAGCAGCGTCTCGTCGTAAAGCTGGCCTTCTTCGGTCTCCAGGTCGGGCTCGGGCCAGTCGTTCGGAAAGTCCTGCGTCGCATCGAGAAAGCCCACGGCCCAGACCTCGCCGGTCTGCTCCAGCAGCGCCATCTCGTCGGCGTTCACATGGCCTTCGCTGATCAGGCGCTCTTTGTCTTCGTCGCTCAGCTCGATCATCAGCGGCGCCAGGCGCAACACATCCGGGTCGTCGAGGATCAGCTCGGGGTCGAGTTGGTCGGCCAGCACCTGCCAGCGCGCGTCGATCACGGCGCGCGCCGCCTGGGCGTCCGCCGGGTCGGCGAAGGTGCGCGCGAACACACCGTCGGCGAACACCGCCAACCACTCGTCTGCCTCGATCCGGCGCGGGCCGGCCAGCAAGGCGGCCATGTAGCCGTCCAGCCATTCGAGCGACACCTCGTCTTCGAAACCAGCCATGCGCTGGCAGATGGCGTCCAGCGCCTCGATCTCTTCTTCGCTGCTCATGCGGGGTTCGGCCATCGCCACCCTCCTCTCGCTTCGGGTAATCCGAAAGTGTCGCACGCCGGCTCGGCGCTGCGGGGCACCTGACGCGCGTTCAGGCCGCTGTTGGTGCGGCCGGGGCCCAGCGTGGGGGGTGCGGATGCAGCCGCGCCATCATCAGCGAGTCGACGTATTCGCCGTCGCGCAGGGCATACGCCCGCTGCCGCCCCTCCAGCTCGAAACCGAACTTGCGGTACAGCGCCTGCGCGGGCAGGTTGTCGGCATAGACCCCCAGCTCGATGCGCAACACGCCCAGCCAGTTGTCGGCGTAGTTGCACAGCTCGGTCATCAGGGCCGAGCCCACGCCACGGCGCTGCCAAGGCACCGCCACCGACATGCCGAGCGCCATCACATGGCGGCGCCGCAGCTGCGTCGCCGCGGGGTGCAGGCCGGCGCTGGCGATGACCTCGCCCTGCACCTCGGCCACCAGGTGCAGCTCGGGGCTGGTCGGCGCGTTCTGGCTGCTCAGGCGGGTGCGCCACAACTCGGCGTCAGGGAACGGCAGCTGCAGCAGCTGCCGGAACACCTCGTGCTCTTGCATCATGCGGGCAAAAGCCTCGGCGTCGGACGGCCGGGCACGGCGCAAGGTCCAAGGGATGGTGCTGGGTTCGCTCATCGTGCTCACGAAAAATGCAGGCCGCCGATGCGCAGCCAGGGCAGCACGGTGCTGCCGGTGTCCAGCCGCTCGCGGCTGACGGCCAGGATCTCTTTCAGCATGCGGGCGATGTTGCCGCTGATCATGACCTCGGACAACGCCGGGCCGACCACACCGCCATCGATGCGGAAGCTGTTCTTGATCACGCCCGAGAAGTCGCCGTTGGCGGCCGGCATGCCCATCGACAGGCGGCCGACGATCGCGCCCCGCTCCACCTGGCCCACCAGTTCGGCCCTCGGGGTGGTGCCGGCCGCCATCTCCCAGCCATAGGTCGTCGGCACATGGGCCAGGCCGGTCTTGCGGCTGCCGTAGAGGCTGGGCAGCAGCGTCTGCAACCGGCCCTGGGTCAATACATCGACCGGCGGGGTGTTGAAGGCATCGCCGGACAATGGCACCACGCCAGGCGCCGCGAACCGGCTCGCCAACCCCAGCAAGGGCGAGGCAATCGCCTGGCCCACCTGGTCGCGGTAGAGCGAGCTGCCGGCGATCAGCTGCGCGTCACCCAGTTGGCCCAGCAGCCAGCCCAGCAGGTCATCGACCGCGTTCGGCGTGAACACCACGTCGCCAACGAACTTGGCGCTGAAGCGACCGGTGTCGATCTGCTGCGAGGTGTCGCGCATCATGTCGCCGATGCCGAACCAGGCCTCGGCCGACTGGCCGGCCCAATCGTGCGTGTCGCCCCCGGCGTGGTTGAACGAGCTGGTGCGGTCACCCTCGCGCGCGGTGCCGAACGCGCCGAGCGACAACCAGCCGGCGCGGCTGGCCAGGTCGCTGCCGCCCGTGGTGAGCGTGTGCGATTGGCTCAGGTGGTGCGCGGTGCTGCCCTCTTCGAGCGTAAATCGCGGCGTTTCGCGGGCACGAAAGGCCAGCAGCTCGGCCATCGTGTCGGCCAGCAGCACCGGGTCGGCCTCTTGCGGGCCCTGCACGACACGGGCGTGCTGGCTGCTGGACACGGTGTTGGCTTCGTCCTGCGGCGCGGCCTGCGCCGCGGCGAACAGCTCGGCGACACCATGGCGCAGCGAAGCCGGGTCGAGCGAGCTCAACTCGGTGCTCGCGCGCCGGCCGTCGAGCAGGCCGAGCAGCGACACCCGGCTCTGCTCGGTGCTGCGCATCAGGCTGGGCTCGTTGTGGGCCACGTTCAGCTCGCTCTGGCGATGCCAGCCGACACTCACCTGCGCCTGGTCGAAGCCCTGCGCGCGCATCAGGCCCAGCACCTGCTCGGCGTGGTCACGCAAGACGGGGTCGAAGTCTTGGGCCGCCATGATCATTCACCCCCCATGTGCGCGCGCGCCCGCAGCGCGGGCCCGCCCATCGACACCACCATCGGCTGCTTCTTGCCGCAGTAGCCGCTGCAGCTCCAGTACATGTCGTTGGACACCGCATCGACCGACTGCAGCACCTTGATCGCCGAGCCGGACACCGTGGTGTCGCGGATCGCCGGGCCCAGCTTGCCGTTGTTGATCTCGTAGGCCAGGCTGATGCCGAACATGAATTCGGTCGTCGAGTCGGCCTGGCCGTTGGCCGTCTTCATCAGCAGGTAGCCGCTGTCGACGCCGGCGATCATCTCGTCCAGCGTCGACTGGCCGGGCAGGATCGCCGTGTTGCGCATGCGCACCAGCGGCTCGTCGCTCGGCCCGTAGGCGCGCGCGCTGCCGGTGGGTGCGGCGCCCAGGCGGGCCGCCGTCTCGCGGCTGTTCATGAACTCGGTCAGGATGCCGTTCTTGATCAGCCAGGCGTCGCGCGCCGGCGTGCCTTCGTCGTCGGCGTAGACCGGGATCATCACCTCGTCGCCCTGGTAGCGGTGGGCAAAGTCGACCATGCTGACCAGGTCGCTCGCGACCCGCTGGCCCAACAGCCCACCGGTGACCGCGCCGCCGAGCACGATGTCTGCCTCGCACGGGTGCCCCATGGCCTCGTGCGCCAGCATGCCGGCCAGCGGCGGCGCCAGCACCACGGTTTGCAGGCCGCCGCGCGCCGGCACGGCCTCGCACTTGGCGCGCAGGTGGCGGTGCAGCTCGTCCAGCTGCGGCGCGAGCGTGTCGATCGACCAGTCGATGTCGGCCAGGCTGCCCTTGCCGGACACCTGCTCGACCAGCTCGACCGGCGCACCGTCGGCCGATTGGGCAACGAACACCACCTGACACAACGCACGCTGGATGCTGGCCAGCGACTGGCCGCCGGTGCTGGTGGCCAGCCACTTCGAGTGATGCTCGTCGGCCACCACGAAGCGGATCGACTTCAGGCCCGGGTAACGATGCTTGCACCACGCGTTCAGTGCAGCCAGGCGGTCCTGGATCTCGGCCTGCCCCAGGGCCTGGCGGCCGCGGTAGACATGCTCGCCGCGGTAGGCGCCCACAGGCAATGCCACCGACGAGCGCTGGCCGAAGCGCGCCATCGCCTGCACGTTGTCGTGCGCCTGGCGGCCCACCCGCTGGGCCGCGTCGGCGCCGGTGCCGGGCACTGACGCAAAGCCCCAGTAGCCATCGCGGTAGACCCGGGCGCTGGTGCCGCCCTCGCTGCTGCGGCCGTTCAACGTCAGGTTGCCGTCGATCATCATCACGCGGGACTTGCGCAGCTCGTGCTGGCGCAGTTCGCTGTACTGCAGGCCAGCCGACAAGGCGGGCGCCGACAGGGCCGGTGGGTTCGAACTCATCCGTGTCTCCCTGGCACCTTGTGGGCGCCTCGTGCTGTGAAGCGGTCGATCAATGCTGGTCGTGCTCGAGCCGTTTGCCCAGGCTCACCACGTTGTCGTCGGCGTATCCCAACGCCGCATAAAAGGCCAGCACGGCTTCGTTGCCCCGCCGGACCTGGAGGTTGATTTTGGGGCAGCCGCGCTCGCGCAGCCGCGCTTCCGACCAATCCATCAATTGACGGCCCAGACCCTGCTGCTGGCGCGACGGATCGACCGCCAGGTAGTTGATCCAGCCGCGATGGCCTTCATAGCCGGCCATCACGGTGCCGACGATCTCGCCCTCGTCGACCATCACGCCGAACAGATCGGGCTGTTCGGCGAGCTTGCGTCGAATGTCCTTGGCCGGGTCGTTCCAGGGCCGCGTCAGGCCGCAGCGCTGCCACAGTGCCACGACGGCGGGTTCGTCGGCATCCTCAAACGGGCGGATCTGAATTGCCATCGGCCAAGTCTTCCGTCAGTTGCCCGCCTGGGCGCCCAGCAGGTAGTCCGACTTGCCCAGGTCGACGCCGTTGTGGCGCAGCAGCGCATACGCCATCGTGACGTGGAAGAAGAAGTTCGGCAGCGCATAGTGCTTCAGGTAAGCCTCGCCCTTCATCGTGCGGGTCTTGTCGCGCCCGACCGGGAAGGTGATGTCGACCTCTTCGCGACCATCCAGCTTGTCGCCCGGCACGGTGGCGAGCCATTCCTGCGTCTTGGCGACGCGCTGACGCAGGTCGGCGAACGTGGATTCGTTGTCGTCGAACTTCGGTGCCTCGATGCCCGAGATGCGCGCCACGGCCAGCTTTGCCGCGTCGCAGGCGATGCGGATCTGCGCGGCGAACGGCAGCATGTCAGGCGCCAGGCGCACGCCGACCAGCACGTTCGGGTCGAACTTGCGCGCCGCGGCATTGGCCTCGGCCTTGGCCAGGCAATGGTCCAGATTGGCCAGGCCGGTACGGAAGATCGGCAGGCTCGCAGAAGACAGGGTGATGGCCACGGTGGTGTCCTTGTTGTCGCAGGGGGAGCGCCATGATACGCAGGGGTTTTCCGCGATGGTCTGGGCATTGGAATCAACCCTAAAAGCGCTGGAAAACGCGGCGCGCTCGGGCAGAATTCGCCGCTGTTTCAGATGAACACCAGAGGGAGCAGGGAATGACAATGGCGCGATTCATGGCCGGGCTCGTATTGGCCGCCGGCACGGCGGTGACGCAGGCGGCACCGCCGCCGGTCGCGGACTTTTTCAAGAAGCCTATCCTCAGTACAGCGGTACTGTCGCCTTCAGGCAAGTACCTTGCGGCCACCCGTTACAACGACAAGACGGGGCACCAGTTGCTCGTGATCATCGACCTGGGCGAGAAGCGCGAAGCGAAGATCGTGGCCGCCTACAACGACGCCGACGTGTCGGACGTGCGCTGGGTCAACGACGATCGCCTCATCTTCAAGATGCGGGAGGGGAACGCGACTTACTTTCACAGTCACGCGGCCGGCCTGTTCTCGGTCGACCGCCGTGGCGACGAGAACCCAAAAGTGCTCATCAGGCGAACTTGGGAGGCCGCAGAAGTCAACGCACCGGTAGAGATCGCGCGGGTTCGCCCACGCGACTTGTCCCTCGATCCCAATCACTCATTTCACTCGCTGCTGCATGACGGCAGCCTGAACGTGTTGGTGGTCAAGAACAACTGGGCCACCGACGACTCTCTGACCAGCCGTCAACTGATCAAGCTCAACACCGAGACGGGGCGTTCCGAAGTCGTGGGGCAAAACGCTCCACCCCAATCCACGGGTTGGGTCGCCGATTCCACCGGCAACGCGCGCGTCGTCTATTCGAACGACAAGGCGACGACCAACATCCACTGGCGATCCAACGCGCAAGGAGATTGGACGTTGTTGCGCCAGATGCCTCGATACGACAAGGTAGTCGGCAAAGACGCCGTGCTGAACGTACTCGGCCTGGGAGATGACGAGCGGCTCTACGTCGTCACCGGCGGAGAGAACGCCGACGGCACCAGCGTCCTGGCGACGATGGACATGAAGAAGCCTTCGCCGCCACTCGTGCCCCTCGTCGCCACGCCGGGCTACGATTTCTACGGCTCGCTGGTCTACAACGCCAAGGGCAAGGTCGTCGGCGTCAACTACCTGACCGATGCCAAAGGCACGCACTGGTTCGACCCCAAGCTCAAGGCCATCCAGGAACAGGTCGACAAGCTGCTGCCCAACACCAACAACCTGATCGACTGCGGTGCTTGCGACGATCCTTCCCGCGTACTGGTCGAAGCATATTCCGATCGCCAGCCCAGCGTTTTCGTGCTCTACCACGTGGCCAGCGGCAAGGTTGAACCCGTGTCCGGCACGCGCCCGTGGATCAAGCCCGAGGAAATGTCCTCGCGCAGCTTCGAGCGCATCAAGGCGCGCGACGGACTTCAGTTTCCGGTGCATGTCACGCGCCCCAATGGCGTCAAAGGTGCCGCGCCGACCATCGTGCTGGTTCACGGCGGTCCGTGGGTTCGCGGCGGCGAGTGGGAGTGGGACGAAACGAGCCAGTTCCTGGCTTCGCGCGGCTACGCAGTCTTGGAGCCTGAGTACCGCGGTAGCACGGGCTACGGCTCGAAGCTGACCTACGCTTCCTGGAAGCAATGGGGCCTCGCGATGGAGGACGACCTGGTCGACGCCGTGCAATGGGCCGTGGACAAGGGCATTACCGACCGAAAGCACGTCTGTATTGCCGGTGGCAGCTACGGCGGCTATGCCACCTTGATGGGTCTGGTCCGCTACCCCGACGTCTTCCGTTGCGGCATCGACTATTTCGGGGTGACCGACATCGAGTTGATGTACACGAGCAACTGGAGCGACTTCGGAGCGGACTGGAAAGCCTTCGGCATGCCAGCGCTCATTGGCGACCGCCAGGCCGACGCTGCGCAGCTCGACGCCACGTCGCCGCTGAAGCAAGCGGCCAAGATCAAGTCACCGTTGTTGATGGGTCACGGCCGGCAGGACCCCCGCGTGCCAATCGAGCACTACAACAAGCTGCTCGACAAGCTGAAGGGCCAGAATCCGGGCCTCGAATCCGTCGTTTACAACGAGGAAGGCCACGGCTGGTTCCTCGACAAGAACGAGATCGACTTCTGGACCCGCGCCGAGAAGTTCCTAGACAAGAACCTGAAGAACGCACCCTGACGCTCCGCCGCGTCGGCAAGCAAAAGGGCCGAGACGCCGCAAAGCGTCTCGGCCCTTTCTGTTGGGCGGTACGTCAGGCGCGCTCAGCCACCCAGTTCGGCACGCTCGCCAGCGCGGCGATCAGCTTGCTCGGGTCAGTGCCGCCAGCCATCGCCAGGTCGGGCTTGCCGCCGCCCTTGCCGCCGACCTGCTGGGCGACGAAGTTGACCAACTCGCCGGCCTTGACCTTAGCCGTAGAGTCGTTGGTCACCCCGGCCGCGAGCTGGACCTTGCCGCCGTCGACTGCCGCCAGAACGATGGCCGCGGTCTTCAGCTTGTCTTTCAGCTTGTCCATCGTCTCGCGCAAGGCCTTGGCGTCGGCGCCTTCGAGCGTCGCGGCCAGCACCTTGATGCCCTTGACGTCGACCGCTTGCGACAGCAGTTCGTCGCCTTGCGAAGACGCCAGCTTGCCCTTCAGCGCGGCGATTTCCTTCTCCAGCGTACGGACGTGGTCCAGCACGCTGGCGATGCGGGCCGGCACCTCGGCGGGCGACACCTTCAGCGAGCCGGCCAGGCCGTTCACCGTGTTCTCCAGGCTTTGCAGGTAGGCCAGCGCGTTCTCGCCGGTCACCGCTTCGACCCGGCGGATGCCGGCGGCCACGCCGCCTTCGCCCACGATCTTGAACAGGCCGATGTCGCCGGTGCGGCCGACGTGCGTGCCGCCGCACAGCTCCTTGCTGGAGCCGATGCTGAGCACGCGGACCGTGTCGCCATACTTCTCGCCGAAGAGCATCATCGCGCCGCTCTTCTGCGCATCGTCCAGCGCCATCACCTGGGCCGACGCGCCAGCGTTGGCCAGGATCTCGGCGTTGACGATGGCCTCGACCTTGGCGATCTGCTCGTCGGTCATCGGGCCGGTGTGGGCGAAGTCGAAGCGGGTGCGATCGGCGTTGACCAGCGAGCCCTTCTGCTGCACGTGGGCGCCCAGCACTTCACGCAGCGCCTTGTGCATCAGGTGGGTCGCGCTGTGGTTGCGCACGGTCTTGGCGCGGCGCTCGGCATCGACCTTGGCGGTGAACACGTCACCGACCTTGATCTCGCCTTCGGCGACGCTGCCGTGGTGGCCGAACACGTCGGCCTGGATCTTCAGCGTGTCGTCGACGACCACGCGCGTGGTGGCGTTGCGGAACTCGCCGGCGTCGCCAACCTGGCCGCCGCTCTCGGCGTAGAACGGCGTGTGGTCAAGCACCACAACGACATCGTCACCGGCGCGAGCCAGGTCGACCTGGCTGCCGTCGACGTAGAGCGCGGTGACCTTGGCGCCTTCGTGCACGAGCTCGTCGTAGCCGTGGAAGGTGGTGGGCGTGCCTTCGTACGTGAGGCCTTGGGCCATCTTGAACTTGCCCGCCTCGCGAGCACGATCCTTCTGCTCTTTCAGCAGCACGTTGAAGCGCGCTTCGTCGACCTTCACGCCACGCTCACGGCAGACATCCGCGGTCAGGTCGACCGGGAAGCCGTAGGTGTCATGCAGCTTGAAGGCGGTGTCGCCATCGAGCATGGCCGGCTTGGCCGCCAGCGCGGTCTCCAGAAGCTCCATGCCGTTCGCGATGGTCTGGAAGAAGCGCTCTTCCTCTTGCTTGAGCACCTCGGTGACACGCGTCGCGCCTTGGCGCAGCTCGGGATAGGCCTCGCCCATCTGCTCGACCAGCGCCGGCACGAGCGTGTAGAAGAAGGGCTTGCGCGAGCCGAGCTTGTAGCCATGGCGAATCGCACGCCGGGCAATGCGGCGCAGCACGGAGCCACGCCCCACGTTGCCCGGGATCACACCGTCGACCACCGCGAAGGTGCAGGTGCGGATGTGGTCGGCGATGACCTTCAGGCTCGGCGAGTCCTTGTCGCAATCACCACCACCCGCCGCATCGACCGCCTTCTTCGCCGCCGCCAGCAGCGCGACGAACAGATCGATCTCGTAGTTCGAATGCACATGCTGCAGCACCGCGGTGATGCGCTCCAGGCCCATGCCGGTGTCCACGCTCGGCTTGGGCAGCTTGTGCATCACACCGTCTTCGGTGCGGTTGAACTGCATGAAGACGTTGTTCCAGATCTCGATGTAGCGGTCACCGTCTTCATCGGGGCTGCCGGGAGGGCCACCGGCCACTTCGGGGCCGTGGTCGTAGAAGATCTCGGTGCAGGGGCCGCAGGGGCCCGTGTCGCCCATCATCCAGAAGTTGTCGCTGGCGTAGCGCTTGCCCTTGTTGTCGCCGATGCGCACGATGCGCTCGGCCGGCACGCCGACGACCTTGTTCCAGATCTCGTAGGCCTCGTCGTCTTCTTCGTAGACGGTGACCCAGAGCTTTTCCTTGGGCAGCTTGAAGTGCTCGGTCAGCAGCTCCCAGGCGTACTGGATCGCGTCGTGCTTGAAGTAGTCGCCGAACGAGAAGTTGCCCAGCATCTCGAAGAACGTGTGGTGGCGTGCCGTGTAGCCCACGTTGTCGAGGTCGTTGTGCTTGCCGCCGGCGCGGATGCACTTCTGCGAGGTCGTCGCGCGGTTGTAGGGCCGCTTGTCGAAGCCGAGGAAGACGTCCTTGAACTGGTTCATCCCGGCGTTGGTGAACAGCAGCGTCGGGTCGTCGCCGGGCACCACCGGGCTCGAGGCGACGATGGTGTGGCCCTTCGATTCGAAGAACTTCAAAAAGGTCTGGCGGATCTCGGAGGCTTTCATCCGGGGCTTTCTGGGTGCATGCCGCGCGGTGATGCGCGGAGGGAAAGGGAAACCAAAAGGGGAACTGGCGATTATTCCAGCTCGCGCGCGAGAAACGCGAACAGCCGCTCATCGCCCGAGAAGGCGACGTTGAAGCGCATCCAGTCGGTCGGCTGCAACTCGGCGCGGAACAGGTGGCCGGGGCCGAGCATGATGTCGGCCTCGGCCGCGCGGTTGGCCAACGCCGGGGCATCGGGCAGCCTGGGGTGGCGCGCCCAGAGGAACATGCCGGCCTTGGGCTCGGCGAACAGCTCGAAACCCAGCGCCACCAGCCGGCCACCGACGCGCTGGTGGGCCTCGGCCAGGCGCTCGCGCAGCGACTTCAGGTGCTTCCGGCGGCGGCCGTCGAGCAGCGCCGAGAGCGCCAGCCGCTCGCCGAACTCGGCCGAGGTCAGGCCCGAGATCATCTTCAGCTGGGCCAGGTCTTCCAGCAGGTCGGGGTGGGCGGCGAGAAAGCCGACGCGGATGTTGGGCGAGATCGTCTTCGAGTAGCTGCCGATGTAGATCACGCGGGTCAGCTGGTCGAGGCTGGCCAGGCTGGGGCGCGGCTCGGGGTCGAGCTCGACGTAGATGTCGTTCTCGACGATCGTCAGGTCGTGTTTCTCGGCCAGCTGCAGCAGCCGGTGCAACTGGCCCAGCGGCGCGGCCGAGCCGGTGGGGCTTTGCAGCCGCGGCTGGGTGAAGAAGACCTTGGGCCGGTGTTCGGTGACCAGCGCCTCCAGCGCGGCCAGGTCGTAGCCCTGCGGCGTGCGCGGCACACCCAGCAGCCGGGCGCCCTGGAAACGCAGCGAAAACAACAGGTTGGCGTAGCCCGGGTCGTCGACCAGCACGGTGTCGCCGGCGCGCACCAGGCGGCGCACGCACAGGTCCAGCGCCTGGCTGGAGCCCTGGGTCAGCAGCACCTGGGCCGGCGGCACGGTCACTTGCTGCTCGGCCAGCGCCTCGCAAATGGCCTGGCGCAGCGGCGGGTAGCCCTTGGGGTCGCCGTAGCCGCCCAGGTCGGCATCGTCGGCGGCGAGCGCGCGCAAGCCTCGGCGCAGGCCGTCTTCGAACAGCCAGTCGCCCGGCAGCCAGCCGCAGCCGGCTTTGACGGCCAAGTGGCGGTTTTCGAAGATGCGGCGCAGGTACCAGGCCGAGTCGAAACCCTGCGGGCTGGCCGGCACCGGCTCGGCCGCACCGGCTGCCGCCCGGCGCCGCACGAAAAAGCCCGAATGCGGGCGAGAGACGAGGTAGCCCTGCGCCACCAGCCGGTCGTAGGCCTCGACCACGGTGAAGACGCTGACTTGGTGGCTCTGGGCGAACTGTCGGATCGACGGCAGCTTGGTCCCTTCGCGCAGCGCCGCCTCGTCGATCTGGCGGCCCAGGCCCTGCACGATCTGGGTCACGAGCGGCAAGGCGGCCTGGGAATCGAGGGTCAGCAGCATTCGGGCGGTTGGGCGGTGTACTGGTCGTGCACCCAGCACAGTGCGCGACCAGGGGCTTGGGTGCTGTACATGGTAGCGGCTGGCCCGGCGGGACTAGAGTGGCAGTCTTGGCGCCTTGGGGCATTCGCCCGGCGCCGCACCACACCCCCAGGAGCCCGATATGCACCGCGACCCCGCCGCCACCGCCAAGACAAATGCCGCCCTGATGGCGCGCCGCCGCGCCGCCATGCCCACCGGCCTGGGCCAGACCTACGACGTGGTCGCTGACAGGGCAGAAAACGCCGAGGTGTGGGACGTCGAAGGCAAGCGCTACATCGACTTCGGCGGCGGCATCGCGGTGCTGAACACCGGCCACCGCCACCCGAAGATCGTCGCCGCCGTGAAGGCCCAGCTCGACAAGGTCCACCACACCTGCTTCCAGGTGCTGGCCTACGAGCCGTATATTGACCTGGCCGAGCGCCTGATCGCCAAGACCCCGGGCGACTTCGCGAAGAAGGCCTACTTCCTGTCGACCGGCGCTGAAGCTGTCGAGAACGCCGTCAAGATCGCCCGCGCCGCAACCAAGCGCCAGGCCGTGATCGCCTTCGGCGGCGGCTTCCACGGCCGCACGCTGCTGGGCATGGCGCTGACCGGCAAGGTCGCGCCGTACAAGGCCGGTTTCGGCCCCTTCCCGGCCGAGATCTACCACGCCGAATACCCGAACGCGCTGCACGGCGTGTCGGTGGCCGACTCGCTGAAGTCGCTCGAGCACATCTTCAAGTACGACGTCGAGGCCGAGCGTGTCGCGGCCATCATCCTGGAGCCGGTGCAAGGCGAAGGCGGCTTCTACATCGCCCCGCCGGAGTTTGCGCAAGCGCTGCGCCGCCTGTGCGACAAGCACGGCATCGTGCTGATCGCCGACGAAGTGCAGACCGGTGCCGGCCGCACCGGCACCTGGCTGGCCTGCGAGCAGTGGGGCGTGGCGCCGGACATGGTCACGATGGCCAAGTCGATGGCCGGCGGCTTCCCGATCTCGGCCGTGATCGGCCGCGCCGACCTGATGGACAAGCCGCTGCCCGGCGGCCTGGGCGGCACCTACGCCGGCAACCCGCTGGCTTGCGCCGCCGCGCTGGCGGTGCTGGACATCTTCGAAGAAGAAAAGCTGCTCGACCGCTCGAAGGCCGTCGGCGAAACGCTGGTCAACGGGCTGAAGGCGATCGCCGCCAAGCACAAGGCCATCGGCGACGTGCGCGCGCTCGGCGCGATGGTCGCGGTGGAACTGTTCAAGAACGGCGATCTGCACCAACCCGACGCCGACCTGACCAAGCGCGTCTGCGCCGAAGCGATCAAGCGTGGCCTGGTGATGCTGTCGTGCGGCAGCTATGCCAACGTGCTGCGCATCCTGGTGCCGCTGACCGTGCCGCAGGCGCAGCTCGAAGAAGGCCTGAAGATCCTCGCCGACGCCTTCGACGCCGCTGTCGCCGGCTGAGGCAACGTTGAACGAGTCCCTCGCGGCATGCCCGCAGGGACTCATGCAACGTCATCTGTAACAGCGCTCGGACGACCTCGGCATAGGATGTAGCCATGGACATGAAGACCTCCCCCCTCTCGACGCTGAACGACCCCAGCCTGCTGAAGACCGACTCGCTCATCGGTGGCGAGTGGGTGGCCGGCGACGCGCGTTTCGACGTGACCGACCCGGCCACCGGCTCCAAGCTGGCGGACGTGGCCAACCTCGGTGCCGAGTCGGCCGAAGCGGCCATCGCCGCGGCCAACAAGGCCTGGCCGGCCTGGCGCAACAAGACCGCCAAGGAACGCGCCGCGATCCTGATGAAGTGGTTCCACCTGCTGCATGCCAATGCAGACGACCTGGCCCGCATCATGACCGCCGAGCAGGGCAAGCCATTGGCCGAGGCCAAGGGCGAGGTCGGTTATGGGGCCAGCTTCCTCGAGTGGTTTGCCGAAGAGGCCAAGCGCATCTACGGCGAGACGGTGCCGACCACCGACAACAACAAGCGCTACCTGGTCATCAAGCAACCGGTGGGTGTGTGCGCGGCGATCACGCCGTGGAACTTTCCGATCGCGATGATCACGCGCAAGGTCGCGCCGGCGCTGGCCGCCGGCTGCCCGGTGGTGATCAAGCCGGCCGAGGCCACGCCGCTGTCGGCGCTGGCCGTGGCCGAGCTGGCGCAGCGCGCCGGCATGCCCGCCGGTGTGCTGAACATCGTCACCGCCGATGCCGACAACTCGATCGCCGTCGGCAAGGTGCTGTGCGATTCGGACGTGGTGCGCCACCTGTCGTTCACCGGCTCCACCGAGGTCGGCCGCATCCTGATGAAGCAGTGCGCGCCGACGGTGAAGAAGCTGTCGCTCGAACTCGGCGGCAACGCGCCCTTCATCGTCTTCGACGACGCCGACATCGACTCGGCCGTCGAGGGCGCGATGATCAGCAAGTACCGCAATGCCGGCCAGACCTGTGTCTGCGCCAACCGCTTCTACGTGCAATCCAAGGTCTACGACAGCTTCGTCGAGAAGCTGGCCGAGAAAGCCAAGGGCATCAAGGTCGGCAACGGCTTCGAAACCGGCGTCAACCAGGGCCCGATGATCGACGACCAGGCGATCGCCAAGGTCGAATCGCATGTGGCCGATGCGGTGGGCAAGGGTGCCACCGTCGTCACCGGCGGCGAGCGCATCAGCGAGCGCTTCTACAGCCCGACCGTGCTGTCCAACGTGACGCCCGAGATGGTCGTGTCGCGCGAAGAAACCTTCGGCCCGGTGGCACCGGTGTTCCGCTTCGAGACCGAAGCCGAGGCGATCGAGCTGGCCAACGCGACCGAGTTCGGCCTCGCCAGCTACTTCTACAGCCGCGACATCGGCCGCATCTTCCGCGTCGGCGAGGCGCTGGAATACGGCATGGTCGGCGTCAACACCGGCCTGATCTCGACGGCCGAAGTGCCCTTCGGCGGCGTCAAGCAATCGGGCCTGGGCCGCGAGGGCGCGCACCAGGGCATCGACGACTACGTCGAGGTCAAGTACCTCTGCCTGGGCGACATCAACAAGTGAGCGCCCGGCGCCGGGCCGCAGGGGCCGGGGCCGCACTGGCCCTTTGCCTGTTCCAGGCCGCCGTGCTGGCCGGCCCGTTGGCCGTGCGCGGGCCCGACGGCACCCGCTGGCGCATCAACGACGACGACGAGCCAACGCTGCTGGAGCGCAAGCTGCCCGGCGGCGGGCTCGACCCGGCCTTCGGCAAGGCCGGCCGGCTGGCGCTCGATTTCGGCGGCGGCGACGCCAACGTGGCCGCGCTGCGCGTGGACACCGCCGGCCGCATCTGGCTGGGCGTGACCTCGCTCGCCTCGGGCACCAGCAGCCCGATGGTGCAGCGCCTGCAGGCCAACGGCCAGGCCGACACCAGCTGGGGCGCCGCGGGGCGCAGCATCGCGTCGCCGGTGGGCCAACGCCTGATGGTGACCGACCTGCTGCCGACCGACGACGGCGGCGCCTGGGTCACCGGCACCTTGTACGGCTCACAGGGTGAGAACGACACCGGCTTGTGGCGCCTGAAGCCCAACGGCGCCATGGACTACGGCTTCGGCGCGGGCGGACTGTGGAAACGCCCGGGGGCCGAGCGCAGCCGCCCACTGTCGCTGGCCGCAGGGCCGGACGGCGTGGTGGCCCTCGGCGTCGACGTGCTGACCGGCCAGCAACCCGGCCGCGAGGTCTATGTGATCGGCCCGAACGATCGCCAGCCGCGCCTGGCGCCGATGCCCGGCGGGCCGGCGAACGAAGACGACGATGAGCCCTACCTTTTGTGGGGCGGCCTCGGCTGGCTGTGGCGCACCGGCGTGCAGACCGCCGAACTCTCGGGCCTGCCCGCGTTGACGATGGCGGCCACCACGGCCACCCCGGCAGCGCCGCCCCCGGGCGAGGCCGGGCACATCGCGCTGAACCCGTTTGCCGGCCCCGAGACAGCGGCCTCAGCCGTGGCACCCCCACCGCCGGCAGACGAACTGCCGTGGGGCTGGCTGCTGGCGGGCGGCTTGGGCCTGGTGGGCCTGTTCACCGTCTGGTGGCGCGGGCGCGGCAAGGCCGCCTAGCTGTTGAGCTTCGACGCGGGTCGGACACCAGTTCACGACTCGTCGTTCGCCGCCGCGCCCTGCCCGAGCAGCCGGCCGAAGCTGCCGCCCGAGGCCAGGCCCACGGCGTGGCGCAGCAGCGTGGCGGCATCTTTGCCGTGGGCGGGGTACTGGCTCACGCCCAGGCGCGCGCCCACCGGCACATCCTGCCCGGCCACCTGGAACGGTTGGTTGACGGCGGCCAGCAGCTTGCGCGCCACATGGTCGGCGTCTTCGTCGGCGTCGAGCCAGGCCAGCAGCACGGCGAACATGTCCGGCCCGAGCGAGGCGACCACGTCGCTCGCCCGCAGTGAGCCACGCAGGCGCACCGCCGCCTTGCGGCGCAGCACGTTGGCGGCCTCGGTGCCCAGGCTGGCCTCGACCGCGCGGAACCCGTCGAGGTGCAGCACGATCAGCGCCATCGCCGCGGGCTCACGCTCACGCAGCGCCAGCAGGTGGGTCATGTGCTCTTGCAGCTGGTTGTGGTTGGGCAGACCGGTGGTCAGGTCGATGCTGTAGGCGCGCCGCGCCGAATCGTCGATGCGCTTGCGCTCGATCGCCAGCCGCAGCACGCGGCCCAGCGCCTCGGGCGTGGCCTCGCGGCTCGACAGCACATCGCGCACCCCGGCCTGCAGCAGCCGCAGGCACACCGCCGGCGTCGGCTCGGGCCCGATCACGACCACGGCAGATTCGAGCACCGCGCGCGGCAGGCCCGCCCAATGCAGCAGGCGATCGGCCCCGCCGGTCAACTTGAGGTCGAACAGCACCGCGTCGTACGGCTGCAGGTGCAGCTGGTTGGACAGCTCATCCAGCTTGCCGCAGGCCTGGACCACAAACGGCCCGAAGGCCGAGGTCACCAAATCCGGGGCCTGGGCACTGAGGCAAAGAATATTGAAGGGGTCGGACATGGGTGCGCGCCTCTTTGCGGGCGTGAACCATCATGCACGTTCCGCGCCTGGGTCGACACGCTTGTAAACACCAAGGTGGTGCAAACCACGAGAGCGAGGTTCGGATGGCGGCGATTACCCCGGCACCAAGCGCCTCACAACGCGGCCAGCGCTCGGCCCCTCCGGAGCGGCCGCGTACCCTCTCGGAGGGTAGTGCCGGTACCCCGGCACCGGGTGTCTCACGACGCGGCCAGCGCTCGGCCGCTCCGGAGCGACCGCGCACCCTCTCGGAGAGGTAGTGCCGGTACCCCGGCACCGGGTGTCCCATCTAATGCGCCTCTTCCCAGTTCGCCCCGACCCCCACCTCGGCCAGCAGCGGCACGCTGAACGTGGCCACGCCGGCCATCAGGCGAGGCACCGCCTCCTTGGCCCAGTCGAGCTCGGCCTCGGGCACTTCGAGCACCAGTTCGTCGTGAACCTGCATCACCATGCGGGTGGCGCGCTGCTCGGTGTCGAGCGCGCCCTGCACCGCGATCATCGCGAGCTTGATCAGGTCGGCGGCCGTGCCCTGCATCGGCGCGTTGATCGCCTGGCGCTCGGCGCCCGAGCGGCGCGGGCCGTTGCCGCCGCGGATCTCGGGCAGGTAGATGCGGCGGCCGAAGATCGTCTCGACATAACCCAGCTCGGCGGCACGCAACTTGGTCTCGTCCATGTAGCGCTTCACGCCGGCGAAGCGGTCGAAGTAGCGGTCGATGTAGTTGCGCGCGGCCTTCTGGTCGATCCCCAGGCTTTGCGCCAGGCCGAAGGCGCCCATGCCGTAGATCAGGCCGAAGTTGATGGTCTTGGCATAACGCCGCTGTTCAGAGGTGACCGTGTCGGGCGCGATGCCGAACACCTCGCTCGCGGTGGCGCGGTGCACGTCCATGCCTTCGGCGAAGGCCTTGGTCAAGCCCGGGTCGCCGCTGATGTGGGCCATGATGCGCAGCTCGATCTGCGAGTAGTCGGCGCTGACGATCTTGTGGCCCGGCGGCGCGATGAAGGCCTCGCGCACGCGCCGGCCTTCGGGCGTGCGGATGGGGATGTTCTGCAGGTTCGGGTCGTTGCTCGACAGGCGCCCGGTCACCGCCACCGCCTGCGCATAGTTGGTGTGCACGCGGCCGGTGCTGGGGTTCACCATCAGCGGCAGCTTGTCGGTGTAGGTGCCTTTCAGCTTGCTTAGGCTACGGTGCTCCAGCAGCTTGGCCGGCAGCGGGTAGTCGGCGGCCAGCTCCTGCAGCACGTCTTCGTCGGTGCTCGGCGCGCCGCTGGCGGTCTTCTTTTTCACCGGCAGGCCGAGCCGGCCGAAGAGGATCTCGCCGATCTGCTTGGGCGAGCCCAGGTTGAAGGGTTGGCCGGCCAGCTCGTAGGCCCCGCGCTCGAGCGCCAGCATGCGCTCGGCCAGCTCACGGCTTTGCGTGGCCAGCAGCGCCGAATCGATCAGCACGCCATGGCGCTCGACCCGCTCGAGAATCGTCGAGACCGGCATCTCGATGCGCTCGTAGACCTCGCGCATGCCCTTCTCGGCCTCGATCTGCGGCCAAAGCGTCTGGTGCACCTGCAGCGTCATCTCGCTGTCTTCGCCGCTGTAGGTGGTGGCCTGCGCCAGGTCGACCTGCGAGAACGGGATCTGGTTCGCGCCCTTGCCGCAGACCTGCTCGTAGCTCAGGCCTTGCCGGCCCAGGTGACGCTCGGCCAGGCTTTCCAGGCTGTGTTTCAGGTGCGCTTCCAGCACATAACTCTGCAGCAGGGTGTCATGGGCGTAGCCGCGCACCTCGATGCCGTGGTTGGCGAACACGTGCTGGTCGTACTTGATGTTCTGGCCGACCTTGGCCGCCGTGGCGTCTTCGAGCCAGGGCTTCATCAGCGCCAGCACTTCGTCGAGCGGCAACTGGTCCGGCGCGCCAGGGTAGTCGTGCGCCAGCGGCACATAGGCGGCACGGCCGGGCTCGATGGCGAACGAGACGCCGACGATGCGGGCGCGCATCGGGTCGAGCGAATCGGTCTCGGTGTCGATCGCGGTCAGCGATGCGGCGCGCAGCACGTCGAGCCAGGCGTGCAGGCGCTCGCGGCTGGTGACGCACTCGTACTCGCGGGCCAGTGCCAGCGGCGGCAGCGTCAGCGCGTTGGCAGCGCGGGTCACCGACGCGTCGGTGGGCGCGCCGTTCGCGGCCCCCGCCAGCCCGGCATCCGCCGGCGCGCTGCCGCCGGCCATGGTGGCTTCCAGCTCCTTGCGGAAGGTCTTGAAACCGAAACGCTCGTAGAAGGCCAGCAGGCCTTCGCTGTCGACGGGCTTCAGGGCCAACGCGTCCAGCGCCGGCCAGCCGCTCACGTGGCCGGTCAGGTCGCAGTCGGTCACCACGGTGATCAACCGGCGCCCCTGCGGCAGCCAGTCCAGCGCCTTGCGCAGGTTCTCGCCCGCCACGCCCTTGATGCTCGCCGCGGCGGCGATCACGCCGTCGAGCGAGCCGTGGTCGGCGATCCACTTCGCGGCCGTCTTCGGCC
Source organism: Ideonella sp. (assembly GCF_041914305.1). NCBI lineage: Bacteria > Pseudomonadati > Pseudomonadota > Betaproteobacteria > Burkholderiales > Sphaerotilaceae > Ideonella > Ideonella sp. Next base: position 140,081 of record NZ_JAYSDQ010000009.1, on the reverse strand, counting down.
CCACCTTCTCGACCCCGGGCACGTTGTCGACCGTGTCGCCGATCAGCGTGAGGTAGTCGATGATGCGGTCCGGCGGCACGCCGAACTTGGCCTTGACGCCCTCGATGTCGAGCGTCTCGTTGCTCATCGTGTTGATCAGCGTGACCCGGTCATTGACCAACTGGGCCAAATCCTTGTCACCAGTTGATACAACCACCGAATGCCCCGATTGGGCGCCGATGCAGGCCAAGGTGCCGATCGCGTCGTCGGCCTCGATGCCGGGCACCATCAGCACCGGCCAGCCGAGCAGCTTGACCACCTTGTGGATCGGCTCGATCTGCTTGCGCAGGTCGTCCGGCATCGGCGCGCGGTGGGCCTTGTACTCGGGGTACCACTCGTCGCGAAAGGTCTTGCCGGGGGCATCGAACACGCAGACGGCATGTTCGGAGGGCACCTGCTCACGCAGACGCTTCATCATCGCCACCATGCCGTGGATCGCCCCGGTGGGCACACCGCCCGGGCCACGCAGATCGGGCAAGGCGTGGTAGGCGCGGTACAGGTAGCTGCTGCCGTCGACGAGCAGCAGGGTGTTGTTTTCACTCATGCGCGAGATTGTGCAGCCCCCGGAGTGGCGAGTACGCCACCCCGCCCCCCGAGGGGGCGCGCGGCCGCTTCGCAGCGGCCGTTCGCTGGCCACGCCATGCGCAACCCCAGGGCAGCGCGCACGCAACCCTGGGGCGGGCCATCCGCTCAGCGCACCGGCAAAGTCATCGTCATCTGGCTGTTGCCATCGAACGCCATCGACATGCGGAACATCTCGCCGAAATGCACCGGCGCGCCGTACAGGCTGTCGGCGGTGTCGAACACCAGCGCCAGGTGGTGGCCGGCCGGCACGTCGTAGGCGATCGCGTTCATGTCGAACGAGAAGTCGGTCACTACACCGGGCGTGGCCCAATGCACCGCCCGTGCGCCGTGGGTGACCAGCGTGCCGAAGCCCGCCCAGTCGACGTCGTACAGGTACGCCACCAGCATGCCGCGCTTGAGGTTCGGCTTGGCGCGGATCTGCAGCTTGGGCGAGCCGCGCAGCTTGACAGGCGCGTTCAGCGCATCACCCTCGTAGCGGATGCCGTTGCCCGCCAGGATCGTGGCCATGTGGTTGATGACCGGCAGGCCGGCGCTTTCCATGATCGGCGACAGGATCGGGATCAGGCCGGTGGTCGCGGTCGTGTCGAGCAGGCTGTCGATCTGGTCACCATAGCTCTGGCGGTTGGGCGACGTGCCGAGCGTGCCGGTCACGCCCTTCCAGCAGAAGCAGCCGAAGTCCCAGCGCAGCGCGCCCCGCGGGCCCAGGTAGTAGGTGTTGCTGCGCAGCTCAGGCGCCGGCCAGTTGCTCAGCGTTTCGCGGTTGCCGCCGAACTTGAGCTGCATGTTCACCTTCGGCTCGGTGTCCACGCCGTTCTGGACGCCCTTCAGCCAGCGGTCCATCCAGCGGTGCACCTGGTCGAACACCGGGTTGTCGACGCCCAGCGTGGCCCCGGCCAGCTCGGCCGATGCGTGGATGCCGGGCTGCAGCAGCAGCTTCTTCGGGCCGGTCAGCCGCGTGTACATCAGCAGCGTGGAGTTCGGCGAAAACATGTCGTCCTGGTAGTTCTTGCTGATCAGCACCGGCACCTTGCGGGCGTTCAACGCGTCGACCGCGTTGAGCGGCGATCGGACCACCCCCCAGGCCGTGATCTCTGCGATCTTGGCCGGCGAGACATCGGGGTCGCGGATGGCTGCGTCGTACTCGTAGATGATCGGGTCCATGTTGCCGGTGAAGGTGCCCGACAGCGTCAGGATCGACAGCCACGTCGGGTTCGGCACCGAGTTGCCGTACATCTGGTCGATCAGGTTCGACCAGCCCGACATCGAGGCCACGGCCTTCACACGGCTGTCGCCCGCCGCACCGAGCACGGACAGCCCGGCACCGTAGGAGATCCCGGCTGCACCGATGCGGTTCACGTCGGCCGCGGTGTTGGCCACCAACCAGTCCAGCACGCTGCTGAAGTCGTACGCATCCTGCGCACCGGCCACGCCGACCACGCCTTCGGAGCCATAGAACCCCCGCGCGGTGTAGGCCAGCGCCACATAGCCGTTCTGGGCCATGCGCTGCTGCTCACCCAGGTATTCGAAGAAATCGGCGGCCGCCCAGCTGGCGGGGTAGACGACGGCAGGGAACTTGCTTCCACTGTTGGCCCCAGGGGGCAGGAAGACATTCGCGGTCAACCTCACGCCGTCGCTTGTGGCCACGGTGAAGTTGTTCAGGAAACAGGTCCCGTCCTTGGGTGAGATCACGCCCGGCATCAACAAGGGCGTGGTGTACACGGCCGCTTCGGCCGGGGTGGGCGCTCGGCAGCTGGGCGCTGCTTCTGCATAGGTGGAAAACAACGGCACGCACACAACCAGGGCAGCAAGGCGCCGCCCAAAAAATTTCGGCATGTGAAAGTCTCCGTTCCGGGGAGCAGTGGATTCACGATCGAACGCCCCGAAATCGCACGACCGTTCGTTCCATTTGCTGCTCGCTTTTCTCAATGCGCAACGGGACCAGTCCGGAGATTTTGTTACTTGTTACCTCGCCTCCGCGCCACGTCACCTGGCTGACGCGGGGAGCAGGCCGCGTCCGACAAGGCCCGCCGGGGACGGGGGCATAGAATCCGGCGCATGAAAACGCTCTGGCCTGCCCCGCTGACACTGCTGCTGCTGGCCACCGCCGCCGTGCGGGCTGAAGAGGCCGCGCCGCGCACGCCGCCCGAGCCTCAGGTGCTGCAGCAAGTCACCGAAGACGACAAGATCCGCATCGAGGAATTGCGGGTCCGCGGCCAGACCAAGCGCCTGACGGTGCAGCCCAAGATCCGCGGGGTCGGCCCCTACGAGATCGCATCGCCCGAACCCGGCCGCGCGCCGGCGGACGACCCCAAGGCGGGCCAGCGCGTCTGGCTGTCCATCACCTTCTGATACACCGCCGCGCCGTGCTTGCGCGGCGCTTCACCGGCAAGTCATGGCGGTCTACACCGAAGTGAGCCTGGGCCAGGCCCAGGCACTGTCCACGCAGCTGCAACTGGGCACCGTGCAGTCGCTGCAGCCCATTGGCAGCGGCATTGAAAACACCAACTACTTCCTGTCGACGGACGCCGGCGACTGGGTGCTGACGCTGTTCGAGCGCCTGTCGGCCGAGCAGCTGCCGTTCTACCTGCAGCTGATGCAGCACCTGGCACGGCACGGCCTGCCGGTGCCCGAGCCGCACGCCGATGGCAGCGGCGCGCTGTGCCACCAGGTGGCCGGCAAGCCGGCGGCGGTGGTGAACCGGCTGCCCGGCGCGCCGGTCGATGCGCCCGATGTGCACCACGCCGACCAAGTCGGCGCCACCCTCGCGCGCATGCACAAGGCGGTGGCCGACTTCGCGCCCTACCAGCCCAACCTGCGCGGCCTGGCCTGGTGGCAGGCCACCGCACCGGCCGTGCGCCCGCACCTGGGCGCCGACAGCGCCGCCCTGCTCGACGACGAACTGGCCTACCAGCTGCACCTGGCCGCCTCGCCCACCTACGCCCAGCTGCCGCACGGCGCGGTGCATGCCGACCTGTTCCGCGACAACGCGCTCTTCGAGGGCCTGCCCGGCCGCGAGCGCCTGTGCGGCGTGTTCGACTTCTACTTCGCCGGCGTCGACAGCTTTGCCTTCGACCTGGGCGTGGCGATCAACGACTGGTGCATCGACGACGACTCGGGCCACCTCGACGAGACACGCGCCAACGCGCTGATCGCCGGCTACCGCGCCGAGCGCGAACCCACCGGCGTCGAATGGCGCACGCTGCCGGCCATGCGCCGCGCCGCCGCCCTGCGCTTCTGGCTGTCGCGCCTGGCCGACTGGCACGCGCCACGCGACGCCGCCCTGTTGACCCCCAAGGACCCGCGCCACTTCGAGCGCGTGCTGCGCGACTGCGTGGCCAACCCCTGGCACCCCGGCGCCTGAACCACCGATGGGATTGAAACTGCAAGACGTGCCGGCCGCCGCAGGTTGGCGATGGGTCAAACAAGGCTTCGGCGAATACTTCCGCCATCCGCTGGCCTACATCGGGCTGTTCATGGCGTTCCTGTTCGCCGTGCTGCTGACGATGCTGCTGCCGTGGATCGGCGGTGTGCTGCTGATGCTGTCGGTGCCGCTGCTGAGCCTGGGCTTCATGATGGCCACCCACGCCTCGCTGCGCGAGCGGCCGGTGCATGCCGGCGTCTTCCTGCTGCCGTGGCAGCAGCGCGAGCCTGACCGGCGCGCGCCCTTGCTGGTCTTGCTGGTCGCCTATGCGGTGCTGACCGCGATGGCGTTGTGGTGGTGCGAGTGGGTCGACGGCGGCGCGTTCGATGCCTGGTTGACGGCCTTGGCCAAGGGCAACACCCCGCCAGACGAGCTGGCACGCCTGGGCAATGCACCGGGCGCCTCGGCGGGCGCGCTGTGGCGCTTCGGGCTGAGCACCTTGCTGAGCATCCCGTTCTGGTTCGCGCCGGCGCTGGTGTTCTGGGCCCAGCAGGGTGTCGCCCAGGCCTTGTTCTCGAGCACGCTCGCGCTCTGGCGCGCGCGCGGCGCCTTCCTGGTCTTCGGCATCGGCTGGCTGGCGGTGCTGGGGCTGGCCGGCACGCTGACCAGCGTCATCGCCGCGGTGCTCGGCCCGGCCGCCACCAGCCTGCTGGCGATGCCGGTCGGCCTGGTGCTGACCGCCGTCTTCTACGTCTCGCTGTACTTCAGCTTCCGCGACTGCTTCGGCGAGCCCTGAGCGCCGGGCCCCCCTTGATCAGGCCGCGCTGCGCGGCGTCACCTTCACCGTCAGGCGGCCGTCCTGGCGCGCACGCTCGAAGTCGTCGGCGGCGCGCACCAGCGCATCGGTCGAGGTGGCATCGGTGCCATTCAGGCCCACCGCCCGGTCGCGGCCCATCGCCTTCGCGCTGTAGAGGCCCATGTCGACCAGGTTGACGGCCTGCTCCCACGGCAGCGTGGTGCCGTGCGGCGGCAGCGGGAAGCCGGCGTAGGCCATCGACATCGTGACCGAGATCTCGCGCCCGTCGGGCAGCTTGAACGGCCGGTTGCCGATCTCGCCCAGCACCCGCAGCGCCAGCGTCTCGAGCGCCTCGCCACGCAGGGCCGGGGTGTGCAGCAAGAACTCTTCGCCGCCCCAGCGGCAGGCCACGTCGCCGGCACGCACGCAGGCGGCCAGGCGCTGCGCCACCTCGACCAGCACCGCATCGCCCACCGCGTGGCCATGCTCGTCGTTGATGCGCTTGAAGTGGTCCACGTCGAGCAGGATCAGGCCGCCGACGAAACCGTCGCCCTCGTCGTCCTGGCGCGCGGCCAGCGCTTCGCGGAAATGCCGGCGGTTGGCCAGGCCGGTCAGCGGGTCGCGCTCGCTCTGCACCTTCAGCAAGGCCTCGCTGCGACGCAGCTGCAGGTTGGCGTGCCGCGTGCGGCGCAGCTGCACCACCAACACACCGGCGGCCAGCGCCAGCGCCACAGACGCGAGCATCCACACCCGCTGCATCAGCGACTGGTTCTCCAGCCGCGCCGTCTTCAGGCTGTTTTCGCGCTCGGCCAGCTCCAGGTCGCGCTGGCCGGCCTCAGTGCGAAACCGCTCCTTCAGCTGGCCGAGCACGGCGTCGCGGGTGTCGTTGTCGATCTGCTCGCGCAGCCGGGTCGCGCGGTGGAAATGCTCCAGCGCTGCCTTCACGTCACCCACCGCCGCCAAGGCATCGGCCGATTCGTTCAGCGCGGCCTCGATGCGAGCACGCGCGTTGGCCTGCTCCCACAGCTGCAGGGCGGCTTCGAGGTCGGCCTTGCCCTGCGCCAGCTGGCCCAGCCGTATCCGCGCCAGCCCGCCGTTGTGCAGCATCACCGGCAGGTTGCGCCGGTCGTTGAAGCGACGCATCACCGGCAAGGCCCGCTCCACCGCGGCCAAGGCCTCGCGGGCCCGCCCGGCGCGCAGGAATTCGTCGCTCAGCGAGCCCAGGATCTGCGCCTCCAGGCGCACCGAGCCCACGTTGCGGGCGATGCGCACCGCCTCTTCGAGCGCCGGCTGCGAGCCGGCGTGGTCGTTGCGGGCCGAGGCCAGCACCGCGGTGTTCATCAGCACCCGGATCATCGCGCGCCCGGTCGGGTCTTTCTTGGCATGACGCTCGGCCTGCGCCATCTCGCGGCGCGACTTCTCGGCATCGTTCAGGTAGTGGCTCAGCACCGCCTGCGCCGACAGCCCCCAGGCCAGCAGCGCGTCGTCGTTGACCTGCGCCGCGAGCTCGTTGGCGCGTTGCTGCAGGCGTGCAGCTTCGAGCCGGTTGCCCTGGCGGTCGGCCCGCAGCGTCAACAGCCGCACCACCTGCCACCAGCCGCGGTGGTCGCAGCTGTTGCTGCGCTGCACCCCACCGGCACAAAAGCGCGCATAGGCGGCATCGGCCTCGAGCGCGTGGCCGGTGGCCGACTCAGTGCGCCACAGCTGGTCGTCGAGCATGGCCCGCACCATCGCCGCATCGGCCGCCGCCACCGGGTCGCGATCGGCCATCTGCGACAAGCGGCCCGCGGCCTCCTGGGCCACGGCCTCGCGCCCGGCGCGCGCGGCCACCAGGCCCCGCGTGCGCTCGACCACCCGCGCCCAGGCCAGCGACGGCGCCGCCGCCAGGCCTTGTTGCAGCTCTTCGAGCCGGTCCAGCACCACATCGGGTTCGTCGAAACCCTCGGCCGCCCAGCGGCTGGCGAGGTCGTTCAACTCGGCCAGCGCAATGGCGCCGTCTAGCTTTTCGAGCCCACGCCACGCCGCCAGCGGATCGGCAGCAGGCGCGTTCGAGCCAGCGCGCGACGTGCCGGCCTGCGGCGCGGCCACCATCGACGCGTTCGCGGCCGGCCAGCCCGCCACTGGCCAGGCCAGTGCGGCCACGATCAGGCAGGCCTGCAACCGGCTCACGAGTGGGCCTCCGCCGCGGGGCCTTCAAGCACCGTCAACTGCACGCGGCCTTCGCGCCACGATTGCTCCAGGTCTTGCACCACGGTATCGACCTCGGCCAGCGTGACGGCCGGCACCTGACTGACGCCACACGCGCGGTTGCGGCCCAGGGTCTTGGCCACGTACATCGCGTTGTCGACGATGTCGACCGCCAGGTCCCAGGGGATGTCCAGGCGGTGCGGGTCGAGCGGAAACTCGGCAAAACCGAGCGAGGTGGTCACGCTGACCCGCTTGTCGCCCACGATCACCGGCATGCTCGCCACCGCGTTCAGCAGCCGCTGCGCCAGCGGCTCGACACGCTCGTGCGTCATCGCCTGCACCAGCACCAGGAACTCTTCGCCGCCCCAGCGCACGACCAGGTCTTCCTCGCGCAGCACCGCGCGCAGCCGCCGCGCGGTCTCGACCAGCACCGCGTCGCCGGCGGCGTGGCCGTGGTGGTCGTTGATGCTCTTGAAGTGGTCCAGGTCCAGCAGGTACATCGTGCCGCGCGCGGGGCCGCCGCTTCCGTCGCCGCTGGTGATCTCGTGGAACTGGCGCCGGTTGGCCAGGCCGGTCAGCGGGTCTTGCAGGCTGTGGCGGCGAAGCTGCGCGTTGCGCAGGCGCAGCGCCTGCTGCGTGGCCCGCAGGCCACCGTACATGCGCGCGGCCAGCGCCAGCAACGACAGCACGATGCCGGCAGTCAGCGCCCAGATCTTGTACTCCAGCTCGCGGCCGCGCAGCTGTTCTTCCTTCAGCGCGTTGTCTTCGTTCAGCAAGGCCAGCTCGCGCTTGCGCTGCTGGGCATCGAAGCTCTCCTGCAGCTCGAGCACCGCCTCTTGCTGGTCGCGCCGGGCCAACTCGTTCGACAGCCCGCGCAGCGACTGGTAGGCCGCATAGGCCTCGGCCAGGTAGCCGGCTTTCTCGAGGTAGGTCGCCACGTCGCTGGTCGATTCGGCCAGGCTGGCGATGTCGTTGGCCGCACGGTCGATCTCGAGCAGCGGCCGGATCATCGCCAGGCCTTCGTCCTTGCGCTTCATCGAGATCAGCGCGAGGCCGCTGTTCAGCAGGGCCAGGTTCTCGGTCGACACGTCGTGCAGCGTGCGGGCCAGCGGCACCGCGCGCTGCGCGATGTCGTAGGCGCGCTGGTACTCGGCCGCGTGCAGGTAGTAGTCGGACAGATTGGCCAGGCCCAACGCCTCGTCGCGCGCGGCGCCGGCCTTGCGGGCGTATTCGATCGTGCCGGTCAGCGCCGCCAGCTCTTCGGCCGGGTGGCCGCTGTCGGTGAGCAGGATGCTCTCGGTCATCATGGCCTCGGTCATCGCCATCCAGTCCTGCGCTTCGGTGGCGATCTTCTTGGCCTCTTCGTTGAGCCGGGTGGCGTGTTCGAGCTGGCCGCCGCGGTACAGCGTGTAGGCCAGCGACGAGCGGTAGGCACTGCGCCGCCACGCCATGCCACCCTCATCGGCCAGGCGGATCACCTCCTGCGACAGGCGCACCGCCTCGTCGATGTGGCCGATGCGCTGCTTGATCCCGGCCGCGGTGGACAGGCAGCGCATGCGCAGCCGCACCGACGGGATCGCACGCAGCGAGTTCTCGACCTCGGACCACTGCGTGTCGGCACGCGTCAGCGAGCCCCCGTCCTGCAGTGCGATCGCCGCCCGAATGCACACCGCCGCCGCGTTGAGCTGGTCGGCAGGCAGCCGGGCGTAGGCCGGCGTGCCCGGCTTGACCAGCGCCTGGGCCACGGTCTCGGCCGCGCCCGGCTGGTGCACATAGGCGCGCAGCATGCCCAGCAGTTGTTCGGCGTCCAGCCGCGCGATGCCCTCGATCGGGCCATTGGCCAGCATCCGCTCCAGCTCGTCGGCGATCACCTCGGGCTTGGCGCGGCTCTCGCGCTCGAGCCGCTCGATCGCTTCGGGCTCGGCCGCCAGCGCGGTCGCCGCGGGCCCGAACGGCAGCCCCAGCCACAGCCCCGACAACAACACCCCCATGCCGGCCATGCGCCGAAACAGGGGGGGCTGCCGCGCAGGCCGGGTCATCGTCTATTCCGTCGGGGTCAGCTTGGCCACGGACAAGGCCAGCCACTTGGTGCCGTGGCGGCCGAAGTGCACCTGGGCGCGTGCATCGGGCCCGGCGCCTTCGAGCGTGACCACCACGCCCTCGCCGAACTTGTTGTGGAACACCCCCTGCCCCACCCGCAGCCCATGGCCGGCCTGCTTGGCCGCAGCTTCGGCCATGCGGGCCGGTACCGGCGGCGGTGCGGGCGCCTGCCAGCCGGCATTGCGCCCGGCGCCCACCATCGAGCCCAGGCCGCTGCCGCGTTGCCAGGCGGCTTGGTAGTCGCGTGCATAGCCCGAGCCGAAGCCCTGGTTGCGCGGCGTCAGCCACTTCAGCGCGCCTTCGGGCAGCTCGTCGAAGAAACGGCTCTTGACGTTGTAGCGCGTCTGGCCGTGCAGCATGCGGGTCTGGCTGAAGCTCAGGTACAGGCGCTGGCGGGCGCGTGTGATCGCCACGTACATCAGGCGGCGCTCTTCCTCGAGGCCGTCGGCGTCGGACAACGAGTTCTCGTGCGGAAACAGGCCTTCCTCGAGGCCGGTGATGAACACGGCGTCGAACTCGAGACCTTTGGCCGAATGAACCGTCATCAATTGCAAGGCGTCCTGTCCTGCTTGCGCTTGATTGTCACCAGCCTCCAGCGCCGCGTGTGTCAGAAATGCGGCCAAGGGGCTGATGATTTCGCCGGTTTCGGCGTCTGGCGTGACATCGACCGCGGCCAGCGCCGGCGGCGTGCCAACGGCCAGCGTGCCGGGCGACTGCTCGTCCACCGGCAGGGCCACCGCGTCCTTGCCGAAGCCCTCTTGGGTGACGAAGGCCTCGGCCGCGTTGACCAGTTCTTCCAGGTTCTCGATGCGGTCGGCGCCTTCTTTCTCGGTGCGGTAGAAGTCGACCAGGCCGCTGGCCTGCAGCATCTGCTCGATGATCTCGCGCAGCGTCATGCCCTGGGTCGTCGCGCGCAGGTTGTCGATCAGCGCGTGGAACGCCGCCAGGTTGGCGCCGCCCTTGCCGCTGATCGCGCCGGCCGCCTGCCACAGGCTGCGGCCGCTGCTGCGGGCGGCGTCCTGCAGTTGTTCGAGCGTGCGCGCACCGATGCCGCGGGTCGGGAAATTGACGACCCGCAGGTAGCTGGTGTCGTCGTTCGGGTTCTCGACCAGCCGCAGGTAGGCCAGCGCGTGCTTGACCTCGGCCCGCTCGAAGAAGCGCAAGCCGCCGTAGACGCGGTAAGGCACGCCGGCATTGAACAGCGCCGATTCGAGCACCCGCGACTGCGCATTGCTGCGGTACAGGATCGCGATCTCGCGCCGCGGCATGCCGCCGCGGTGCAACTGCTGCGCTTCTTCCAGCAGCCACTGCGCTTCGCTGAAGTCGCTGTTCGATTCCTGCACGCGAACGGGCTCGCCCGGGCCGGCCTCGGTGCGCAGGTTCTTGCCCAGCCGGTGCGTGTTGTGGCTGATCAGGTGGTTGGCACTGTCGAGGATGTTGCCGAAGCTGCGGTAGTTGCGCTCGAGCTTGATCAGGTGCTTGACGCGGAACTCGCGCTCGAAGTCGGCCATGTTGCTGACCTGCGCACCGCGGAAGGCGTAGATGCTCTGGTCATCATCGCCGACCGCGAAGACCGCGCCGCCGCCCTCGCGCGGCGGGCCGGCGAACATCTTCAGCCAGGCGTATTGCAGGCGGTTGGTATCTTGGAACTCGTCGACCAGGATGTGGGCGAAGCGGCGCTGGTAGTGCTCGCGCAGCGCCAGGTTGTCGCGCATCAATTCGTAGCTGCGCAGCATCAGCTCGGCGAAGTCGACCACGCCTTCGCGCTGGCACTGGTCTTCGTAGGCCTGGTAGACCTCGACCATCTTCTGCGTCTGGCCGTCGCGGATCTCCACGTCCTTCGGCCGCAGGCCGTCTTCCTTGCTGCCGGCAATGAACCACGCCACCTGCTTGGGCACGAAGCGCTCTTCGTCCAGGTTCATCGCCTTGATCACGCGCTTGACGGCCGACAGGCTGTCGCCCGAGTCGAGGATCTGAAAGCTCTGCGGCAACGCGGCGAGCTTCCAGTGCGCGCGCAGAAAGCGATTACACAGGCCGTGGAAGGTGCCGATCCACATGCCGCGCACATTGACCGGCAGCATCGCGCCCAGCCGCGTCATCATCTCCTTGGCGGCCTTGTTGGTGAAGGTCACGGCCATCACCCCGCCGGGCGAGACCTGGCCGGTCTGCAGCAGCCAGGCGATGCGGGTGGTCAGCACCCGGGTCTTGCCAGACCCGGCGCCGGCCAGGATCAGCGCCGGCTCGGCGGGCAGCGTCACCGCTGCCAGTTGCTCGGGGTTCAGGGCGCGCAGCAGCGCGTCGCCCGCGGCCGGGTGGCGGGCGTCGTCCGCGCCGGCAGCAAATAGATCGGTCATCGCCGCATTCTAGGGAGCAGACGGCCCGCGGCGTGCCCGCCACGCGGGCGTCACCCGGCAGGGGCATGCTTCGTGCGTGCCGGCCCCGCGCCATCACTAGACGAACGCCGATGACCTGGTTGCCCTGGCACCGCCCCCGCCCCCTGGCCCTTGCGCTGCAAGGCGGCGGTGCGCATGGCGCGTTCACCTGGGGGGTGCTGGACGCCCTGCTGGCGCGCGAAGGCGTCGAACTGCGCGCCGTCAGCGGAGCCAGCGCTGGCGCGATGAACGCGGTGGTGCTCGCGCATGGCTTGGCCGAGGGTGGTCGCGAAGGCGCCCGCGCCGCGCTGCGCGCGTTCTGGCAGGCGCTGGGCACCCGCTTGCCCTTCGAGTGGTTCACCACCGGTGGCCACGAGGCCCCGGGCTTCGCGCCGGCGGCGCGCGCCGCCTTGCGCTGGGTGCACCTGGTGTCGCCCTACCAGTTCAACCCGATGGGGCTGAACCCGCTGCGCGAGATCGTCGAGGCGCAGGTCGACTTCGAGCGCCTGCGCCGCGCGAGCCCGGTGCGGTTGTTCGTCGCCGCGACGCACGCGGCCTCGGGCCGCCTGCGCCTGTTTCGCGAGCACGAGATCAGCGCCGACGCGCTGCTCGCCTCGGCCTGCCTGCCCAACCTGCACCACAGCGTGCTGATCGACGGCGAGGCCTATTGGGACGGTGCCTTCGCCGCCAACCCGCCGCTGTGGCCACTGCTGGCCGACACCGGCGCCGACGACCTGATGCTGGTGCTGCTGGCCCCGCCGGCCGACCCCGGCGGCCCGCCGCGCAGCGCCGACGAGATCCGCCACCGTGCGCAAGAGCTGGCCTTCACCGCGCCGCTGATGCGCGAGCTGCAATGGCTGGCCGATTGGCGCCTGGCACCGGGCGGATGGCCGATGAGCGCGCGCGAGCGGCGGCTGCGCCGGCAGCGGCTGCATCTGGTGGACGGGCGCCCGCACCTGGCGGCGCTGGCCGGCGAGACCCGGCTGATCGCGCACCTGCCGTTTCTCGAGCACCTGCGCTCGTTGGGCGAGGCCGCTGCCGAGGCCTGGTGGGGCCAGCACGGCCGGCAACTGGGCCGCGAATCCACGCTTGACCTTGCCCGCCTGCTGGCAGGGGTGCCCGCGTAGAATGCGCCACCGGGCCCAAACTCTGCGCCCGGTTTTCATTTGGCCCGCACCGCCCTCGCCTGGCGGCCTTCGCGAGCCCGAACCGGCACAGGTCAAGCGCTCGCAGCCCACGGCGACGCACTGCGACCAACGCGCCGCCATGACACGCAATGCGAAGCCATGGAAATCTTTGACTACGACAACATCCTGCTCTTGCCGCGCAAGTGCCGGGTCGACAGCCGCGCCGAATGCGACCCCAGCGTCGAGTTTGGCGGCCGCCGCTTCAAGCTGCCGGTCGTGCCGGCGAACATGAAGACGGTGCTGGACGAAAACATCGCCGAATGGCTGGCCGCCAACGGCTACTTCTACGTGATGCACCGCTTCGACCTCGACAACGTCGGGTTCGCGCGCCGCATGCGCCAGGCGGGCCTGATCGTGTCGATCAGCGCCGGCGTGAAAGAGGCCGACCGCGCCGCGATCGACCAACTGGCCGCCGAGGGCCTGGGCGCCGACTACATCACGATCGACATCGCCCACGGCCACGCCGACAGCGTGCGCCGCATGATCGAGCACATCAAGCAGAAGCTGCCGCAGGCGTTCGTGATCGCCGGCAACGTGGGCACGCCCGAGGGAGTGATCGACCTCGAGAACTGGGGCGCCGACGCCACCAAGGTCGGCATCGGCCCGGGCAAGGTCTGCATCACGCGGCTGAAGACTGGCTTCGGCACCGGCGGCTGGCAGCTTTCGGCGCTCAAGTGGTGCGCCCGCGTGGCGACGAAGCCGATCATTGCCGACGGCGGCATTCGCCACCACGGCGACATCGCCAAGAGCGTGCGCTTCGGCGCCGCGATGGTGATGATCGGCTCGCTGTTCGCCGGCCACGAAGAATCACCCGGCCAGACGGTCGAGGTCGACGGCAAGCTCTACAAAGAGTACTTCGGCTCGGCCAGCGACTTCAACAAGGGCGAGTACAAGCACGTCGAAGGCAAGCGCATCCTCGAGCCGATCAAGGGCACGCTGGCCGAGACGCTGCGCGAGATGCAGGAAGACCTGCAAAGCTCGATCTCCTATGCCGGCGGCCGCGCGCTGCCTGACCTGAAGAAGGTCAACTACGTCGTGCTGGGCGGCGAGAACGCGGGCGAGCACCTGTTCATGTGAGCGCGGCGGCCGCGCACCCTCTTGGAGGGTAGCCGCCGTGCCCGGTAGCCGGGTGCGCGCGCACCCTCTCGGAGGGTGGTGGCGGCACCCTGCCACCGGGTGCCCTTACTTGCCGATCATGCCGCGGCGCTCGCCGGCCTCGACCCAGTGCGGCCGCTCGGACGGCTTGCGCAAGCCGAGGATCTTGGTCTTGGCGGCAGCCGCCAGCGTCGGGCAGCCGAAGCCGTCGGCATGGTCTTCGGCGGCGATGATCAGCGGGTCGGTCTCGGAGCCCTGGGGCTGGCTGAAGTCTTCGGCCACCGGGCACGAGGCGTCGAAGCCGTCGAAGTAGCGGCCCTCGTTCTTCGAGTTGACCGACTCGAAGTTGACCGCATTGACCACCGCGCCGCAGCCATCGGGTTGCGGCAGGAAGCCCACCGGCTTGCCGCAGGTCGTGTCGCCGATCGTCACCACCGTCACGTAGGGGCGCAGGCCGTTGATGACCTGTTCGCTGGCCGAGCAGGTGCGCGGGCCGGTCAGCACATACACGCGCGACAGCCCGGTCGCATTGGCGTAGTTCTGGAAGCGGAAGCTCTCGTTGTGGCCCGAGCGCTTGTCGTTGTAGAGCAGGCTCGCGAACACGTTGCCGCTGGTCGCCGAGGCGTTCGGGAACGATGCGATCTTGTTGGCCACCGAGACCAGGCCGCCGCCGTTGTAGCGCAGGTCGATGATCACGTCCTGCACGCCGGCGGCCTTGAACTGGCCAAACGCCACGTCGAACGGCCCCACGGCCTGGTCGATCATGTCCTTGACCTGGATGTAGCCCATCTTGCGGCCGTCGGGCGTCGCCAGCACACGGCTGCTGGGCACCGGCTGCAGGTCGTAGATGTCGGCCGCGAGCTGCACCCGGCTGTCGCCGTCGGCGGTGCGGATGTCCAGCGTCACCATGTCGCCCTCGTTCTGCGGCGACAGGTCGGCGTAGTTGTTCTCGGCAATGATCTGGGCCGAGGTCTTGCCGTTGACGGCCAGGATCTGGTCACCCCGCCGCAGGCCGGCCAGCGCCGCCGGTGAGCCCGGCTCGACGTAGCGGGCCAGCAGCGGCCAGTCCGGGTGGCCCGTGACCTCCAGGCCGGCGACCATCAGGCCGTAGCCCAGCGTGCGGCCGTCGCCGAAGGTGCGGTCGTAGGTCTCTTGCGAAACGATGTAGCTCCAGTCGTCGGCCCGCGGGAAATCGGGCAGCGAGCCGTCGTAGAGCAAGGCGTTGAAATAGCTGTCGACCGACGCGTAGCCCGACGGGTCGGGGCTGGGGCTGACCTTGTACCAGAAGTACCAGTCGTCCATGTACTCGCGCAGCCAGACCTTCTCGTCGGCGGTCGAGCAGGTCAGCGGGCCGCCGTCGCCACCACCGCCGCAGGCGGCCACCAGGACGGCCGCCGCCACCGCGGCGATACGGCCCGGCCAGCGGCCCAAAGCCACCGTTTTCACTCGGGAATGCAAGCTCATCCAGGTCTCCTCATTGGTCTTGGCCGCACACCCGTGCGACCTACAATCGGCCCAACTCTTTTGGCGCCATGCGGGTTGACATGCTTTACGTGTCAAGCTGTTGCAGCAAACGCCGTTCCTCACCCATGACCGACCTCGCCAAATCCTTCGAGCCCTCTGCCATCGAAGCCCGCTGGGCCCCTTTGTGGGAAGCCAGCGGCATCTATGCGCCGACGCTGGACACCAGCAAACCCTCGTTCTGCATCCAGCTGCCACCGCCAAACGTGACCGGCACGCTGCACATGGGCCATGCGTTCAACCAGACCATCATGGACTCGTTGACACGCTACCACCGCATGCGCGGCTTCAACACGCTGTGGGTGCCGGGCACCGACCACGCCGGCATCGCCACGCAGATCGTCGTCGAGCGCCAGCTGCAAGAGCAAGGCACCAGCCGCCACGACCTGGGCCGCCAGAATTTTGTCGCCAAGGTCTGGGAATGGAAGGCGCAGAGCGGCGCCACCATCACCCGCCAGATGCGCCGCATGGGCGACTCGGTGAGCTGGGCGCACGAGTACTTCACGATGGACGACAAGCTCTCGGCCACCGTGACCGAGACCTTCGTTCGTCTGTATGAAGAAGGCCTGATCTACCGCGGCAAACGCCTGGTCAGCTGGGACCCGGGCCTGATGTCCGCCGTGTCCGACCTCGAGGTCGAGAGCGAAGAGGAAGACGGCCACCTCTGGTTCATCCGCTACCCCATCGAGGGCAGCGGCGAATCGCTGGTCGTGGCCACCACCCGGCCCGAGACGATGCTGGGCGACACCGCGGTGATGGTGCACCCTGAAGACGAGCGTTATGCCCACCTCGTCGGCCAGCAGGTGCGCCTGCCGATCACCGGCCGCCTGGTGCCGGTGATCGCCGACGACTATGTCGACAAGACCTTCGGCACCGGCGTCGTCAAGGTGACGCCGGCACACGACCCGAACGACTACCAGGTCGGCCTGCGCCACGGCCTGCCGATGCTGACCATCTTCACGCTCGAAGCCAAGGTCAACGACGAAGCGCCTGCAGACTACCGCGGGCTTGACCGTTATGTGGCCCGCAAGAAGATCGTTGCGCAGCTCGAAGCTGAGGGCCTGCTGGTCGAGACCAAGAAGCACCGGCTGACCGTGCCGCGCTGCGCCCGCTCGGGCCAGGTGATCGAGCCGATGCTGACCGACCAGTGGTACGTCGCGATGACCAAGCCCGGCGCCGACGGCACCAGCATCGCGCAAAAGGCGATCGACGCGGTCGACTCGGGCCAGGTCAAGTTCGTGCCCGAGAACTGGGTCAACACCTACAACCAGTGGATGAAGAACATCCAGGACTGGTGCATCTCGCGCCAGCTCTGGTGGGGCCACCAGATCCCGGCCTGGTACGGCGACAAGGGCGAGCTGTTCGTCGCCCGCACCGAGGCCGAGGCACGCGCCAAGGCCGACGCGGCCGGCTACAGCGGCGCGCTGACACGCGACCCCGACGTCCTGGACACCTGGTACTCGTCGGCCCTGGTGCCGTTCTCGACGCTGGGCTGGCCCGAAAAGACCATCGAGCAAGACCTCTTCCTGCCGTCGTCCGTGCTGGTCACCGGCCACGACATCATCTTCTTCTGGGTCGCCCGGATGATCATGATGACCAAGCACTTCACCGGCCAGGTGCCGTTCAAGCACGTCTACATCCACGGCCTGGTGCTCGATGCACACGGCAACAAGATGAGCAAGTCCGAGGGCAACGTGCTCGACCCGGTCGACCTGATCGACGGCATCGCGCTGCCCGAGTTGCTGGACAAGCGCGTGGTCGGCCTGCGCAAGCCCGAGACCGCGCCGAAGGTGCGCAAGTCGACCGAGAAGGAATTCCCCGACGGCATTCCGGGCTACGGCGCGGACGCCTTGCGCTTCACCTTCGCCGCGCTGGCCTCGCTGGGCCGCACGATCAACTTCGACTCGAAGCGCTGCGAGGGCTACCGCAACTTCTGCAACAAGCTCTGGAACGCGACCAAGTTCGTGCTGATGAACTGCGAGGGCGCCGACTGCGGCCTCAAGGAGCACAGCAAGGCCGACTGCGAGCCGGGCGGGCCGTTCCACGGCTACATGAAGTTCTCGGCCGCCGACCGCTGGATCACCGGCGAGCTGCAGCGCGTCGAGATGGCGGTGGTGCAAGGCTTTGCCGACTACCGGCTCGACAACGTCGCCAACACGATCTACTCGTTCATCTGGGACGAATACTGCGACTGGTACCTCGAGCTCGCCAAGGTGCAGATCCAGACGGGCAGCGAAGCCGAAGCGCGCGCCACCCGCCGCACGCTGGTCCGCACGCTCGAAACCGTGCTGCGCCTGCTGCACCCGATCGCACCATTCATCACCGCCGAGCTGTGGGACACGGTGGCGGTGGTCGCCGGCCGCCGCGCCGAAGGTGACGGCAGCACCGTGGCCTCGGCCGCCTACCCGGTGCCGCAGCCGGACAAGATCGACCCCGCTGCCGACGCCTGGATGGCACAGCTGAAGGCGATGGTCGGCGCCAGCCGCGGCCTGCGCGGCGAGATGGGCCTGTCGCCGGCCGAGCGCGTGCCACTGATCGTGATCGGCGAGCCCGAGTTCTTTGCCGCCGCCACGCCGGCGCTGAAGGCGCTGGCCAAGCTGAGCGAGGTGCAGATCCTGTCCGACGAGGCCGCCTTCGCCGCCGCCACGGCATTGGCCCCGGTGGCCGTGCAGGGCAACGCGCGGCTGGCGCTGAAGGTCGAGATCGACGTCGCCGCCGAGCGCGAGCGCCTGGGCAAGGAAATCAAGCGCATCGAGGGCGAGGTCGGCAAGGCCGAGGCCAAGCTGGGCAACGAGAACTTCGTCGCGCGCGCCAAGCCCGAGGTGGTGGTGCAAGAGCGTCAGCGCCTGGCCGATTTCGGCCGCACGCTGGCCTCATTGCGTGAACAACTGGGCCGATTGCCGCCCGCCTGACCGCACACGGGGGCACAATCTTTGCCACCCGGACTTGATGCCTCACAAGGAACACAAAGCGTGATGAAAATCAACAAGGCCATTTTCCCGGTCGCCGGCCTGGGCACCCGCTTCCTGCCGGCCACCAAGGCGCAGCCGAAAGAGATGCTGCCGGTCGTCGACAAGCCGCTGATCCAGTACGCGGTCGAAGAGGCTTACGACGCGGGCATCCGTCAGATGATCTTCGTCAACGGCCGCAACAAACGGGCGATCCCCGACCACTTCGACACCGCCTACGAGCTGGAGTCGGAGCTCGAAGCCGCCGGCAAGACCGAGCTGCTCGAACTCGTCCACTCGATCAAGCCGGACGACATGGAGTGCATCTACATCCGCCAGCCCAAGGCCCTGGGCCTGGGCCATGCGGTGCTGTGCGCGCAGTGCGTGGTCGTCAACGAGCCCTTCGCGGTGCTGCTGGCCGACGACCTGATGGTCGGCCAGCCGTCGATCCTGAAGCAGATGGTGCAGCAGTTCGACGAATGGCACGCCTCGATCATCGCGGTGCAGGAAGTGCCGGCCGAGCACACCAAGCGCTACGGCATCGTCGCCGGCACGGCCGTCAACGACCGCATGATGGACCTGACCCACATCGTCGAGAAGCCGGCCCCTGAAAACGCCCCGTCCCGCCTGGGCGTGGCCGGCCGCTACATCCTCACCCCCGGCGTGTTCCGCGAGATCGCCAACCAGCCGCGCGGCGTGGGCGGCGAGATCCAGCTGACCGACGGCATCGCCGCGCTGATGCGCCGCGAGAAGGTCTTCGCGTACCGCTACCACGGCAAGCGCTACGACTGCGGCAGCAAGGAAGGCTTCCTCGAAGCCAACGTCGAACTCGCACTGGCCCACCCGCAACTCGGCCCGGGCTTCCGCGAGTACCTGAAAAAGCTAGAGCTGTAGGCAACGTCGACCAAGGAACCGGCATGGACGTGCACAAGGAACTGGACACCCGCGGCCTGAACTGCCCGCTGCCGATCCTGAAGGCAAAGAAGGCGCTGGCCGACATGACCAGCGGCCAGGTTCTCAAAGTGGTCGCGACCGACCCCGGCTCGATGCGCGACTTCCAAGCGTTTGCCCGCCAAACGGGCAACGAGCTGCTTGATCAGCAGACGCAGAACGCCGATTTCATCCACTTCCTGCGCAGGCGGTAGTCAGTGCCCCCAGCGCCATAAAAGAGGCCACCCGCAGGTGGCCTCTTTTATTGGCGCTCTTCGAGTGGCGTGCGCGGATCCGGCTCTGCCGGTCCGCTGCGCGAGCCCCCCTGGGGGGCAGCCCCCGGAAGGGGGCGTGGGGGCGCCACATTCGCGAACTCGATGAACTTCG
The DNA here is from genome assembly GCF_041914305.1 of Ideonella sp. Taxonomy (NCBI): domain Bacteria; kingdom Pseudomonadati; phylum Pseudomonadota; class Betaproteobacteria; order Burkholderiales; family Sphaerotilaceae; genus Ideonella; species Ideonella sp. Next base: position 120,573 of record NZ_JAYSDQ010000009.1, on the reverse strand, counting down.
GCTCGATGCCACGGCCACGCAACCATTCGGCCAGCGCGTAGCCGGTGCCGGCCGGCCAGCACAGCGTGTCGCCGGGCTCGAACAATTTGTATTCGGCCAGCTCGGGCGACAGCACGATCTCGCCGCGGGCCTGCACGTGGTAGGCGATGATCACCTGGTTCATGCGCTGGAAATCGTAGACGCCGATCAGGTGGACGGCCTCGGCGACCAGCGAGGTTTCTTCCAGCACCTCGCGCGCAATGCCTGCTTCGGGCGTTTCGCCGGCCTCCATGAAGCCGGTGATCAGCGCGAACATGCGGCCCGTCCACGCCGCGTTGCGGGCCAGCAGCAGCTTACCGCCGCGGTCCACGCACTCGACCACTGCCGCCAGCACCGGCGTCGGGTTGTTCCAGTGGGTGAAGTCGCAGGCGGCGCAGCGCAGCCGGGTCTTGGCACCGCCGTCTTCCTCGGCTTCGACCCAGGCCAGCGCGCCGGCGCACTGCGGGCAGAACTTGTAGTCCGCAGCCATGCGCGTCAGGCCGGAAAGACGCCGGTCGACAGGTAGCGGTCGCCGCGGTCGCAGACCACGAACACGATGGTCGCGTTCTCGACCACCCGCGCCACCTGCAGCGCCACCCACAGCGCACCCGCGGCCGAGATGCCAGCAAACAGGCCTTCTTCGGCCGCGAGCCGGCGCGCCATGTCCTCGGCGTCACGCTGGCTGACGTAGACCATCTCGTCGACCGCACTCGGGTCGTAGATCTTCGGCAGGTAGGCCTCGGGCCATTTGCGGATACCGGGGATGCGCGAGCCTTCGGACGGCTGGGCGCCGATGATGCGCACGCCCGGCTTCTTCTCTTTCAGGAATCGCGACACGCCGGTGATCGTGCCGGTGGTGCCCATCGCGCTGACGAAGTGCGTGACCTGGCCGTCGGTGTCGGCCCAGATCTCGGGGCCGGTGGTCTCGTAGTGGACGCGCGGGTTGTCGGGGTTGGCGAACTGGTCGAGCACGCGGCCCTTGCCGTCGTTCTGCATCTGCTCGGCCAGGTCGCGGGCCAGCTCCATGCCACCCGACTTGGGCGTCAGGATCAACTCGGCGCCGAAAGCCTTCATCGTCTGCGCCCGCTCGACCGACAGATCCTCGGGCATGATCAGCAGCATGCGGTAGCCCTTGATCGCCGCGGCCATCGCCAGCGCGATGCCGGTGTTGCCCGAGGTCGCCTCGATCAACGTGTCGCCCGGCTTGATCTCGCCGCGCGCCTCGGCGTTGCGGATCATGCTGATCGCCGGCCGGTCTTTCACCGAGCCGGCCGGGTTGTTGCCTTCGAGCTTGCCCAGGATCACGTTGCCGCGGGCCTGCACCTCGGGGCCAGGCAGGCGTTGCAGCCGCACCAGCGGGGTCGATCCAATCGCGTCTTCCAGCGTCTTGTAGGCAGGCATGTCGAGGTCGTGAAAAGGACTGCGTTGCATTATGGTCGCAGGGCCAAAGCCAGCGCCCGCGCATGCCATAATCCGCCCCCGACGTGCCTTCGGCGCTGTGCAACACAGCCGCCAGCAAGACACGAGCACACGCAAGCACACACTGGCCCGGGTGGCGAAATCGGTAGACGCAGGGGATTCAAAATCCCCCGCCGCAAGGTGTGCCGGTTCGAGTCCGGCCCCGGGCACCAGTGACCTTCAGCTTCACGCTTCCAGCGACACACCATGCCGCCGATGCCTCCCGTCACCAAGGCGCTGATGCTGGTTTGCGCAGCGATCTACCTGCTCGATCAGCTACTGGGAAATATGTTCCCGCTGGGCGTGTGGTTTGCGCTGTGGCCGCTCGACTCGGGCATGTTCTACCCGTGGCAGTTGGTCAGCTACGCGTTCTTGCATGGCGATCTGTCGCACCTGATCTTCAACATGCTCGGCCTGTGGATGTTCGGCGCCGAGCTCGAACGCCTGTGGGGCCACCAGCGCTATTGGCAACTGCTGCTCGCCAGCGTGTTGACCGCCGCGGTGGCCCAATTGCTGCTGACCTACGTGATCGGCTCGCGGGTGCCCACGGTCGGCGCGTCCGGCGCGCTGTTCGGCCTCTTGCTTGCCTACGCGATGTTGTTTCCGCGGCGCCAGTTCGACCTGATCGGCTTCTTGCCGATGGCGCTGCTGATGATCCCGGGCCAGATCTTCTACACGATCGGCATCGTGCTGTTCGTGGTGCTTCTCACCAATCGGCAGGCCGTCCCGATCCCGCCGATGCCGGTGCCCGCGCTGACCATGGTGATGATCTATGGCGCCATCGAGCTGATTCTCGGCGTCGCCTACACCCGGTCGGGCGTCGCCCACTTCGCCCACCTGGGCGGCATGCTGGGCGGCTGGCTGATGATCCGCTTCTGGCGCGGCCAGGCGCCCTTCCCGTCGCGCCGCCGGCGCTGAGGCGAGGCTGAGCGGCGACCTATTCCGCGTCGCCCTGATTCGGCACACCGCTTGCCGCCCGTCTGCGGGACAAGCGCCCCCAACGAGTAACCCTGCGGCTTGATGGCCGACGCCGCTCGGCGCATGCTCGGGCCGGGGTCACGGCCAGCCGTCGTGGAGGTGTGCCATGCGTCGCGTCGTTCGCACCGTGCTTTTCTGGGCCTGGGCTTGGGCGCTCGCATGCGCCTGGCCGACTGCGCTGTGGGCCGGCGACGAGATCGCCTCGTCCGAGGGCATCAAGCGCGCCAGCGATTCGGTCGTCGGTGTGCTGGCCAAGGCGGTCGACAACGCCACCTCCAACGCGACGCTGGGCCCGGTGCGGCAAGGCTCGGGCGTGGTCATCGGCCCGGACGGGCTGGTGCTGACGATCGGCTACCTGGTCCTCGAAGCCGACCAGGTGTTGCTGCTGCTCGACGACCGGCGCCGGGTGCCGGCGCGCGTGGTGGGCTACGACGTGGCCACCGGCTTCGGCCTGGTCAAGGCGCTGATCCCGCTGGACCTGCCGGCGGCCCCGCTCGGCGAGCCGGGCCGGGTGACCGACGAGGACACGCTGCTGATCATCTCGGGCGGCGAAGACGCCGGCATCAGCATGGCCCGGCGGGTGTCGCAGCGCTCGTTCTCGGGCTACTGGGAATACCACCTCGACCACGCGCTGTTCACCGTGCCCGCGCGCACCGACCACAGCGGCGCCGCCTTGTTCAACCTGCAAGGCGAGTTGCTCGGCGTCGGCTCGCTGGTCGTCAGCGACGCCCTGGGGCCGGACCAGCCGTCGGTGGCGGGCAACATGTTCGTCCCGATCGACCTGCTCAAGCCCATCCTCGGCGAGCTGCTGGCCCAGGGGCGCTCGGCGCAGAGCAAGCGCGCCTGGATGGGCGTGAACTGCATCGAGCTGGGCGGCGAGGTGCGGGTGCTGCGCGTCAGCCGCGCCGGCCCGGCCGAGGCCGCGGGCCTGAAGCCGGGCGACCAGATCGTGCGCATCGACGGCCAGCCGGTCGACAGCCTGCAGACCCTGTGGCACCGGCTCTGGGGCGGCGGTGCGCCAGAGCGCGACGTGGCGCTGGACATCCTGCGCAACGGCCGGTCGCTGCAGCTGCCGCTGCACACGGTCGACCGCCAGAGCTCGATCAAGCAACCCGAAGGGACGTGAGCGGCCACGCCGGCGGTCCGGCCGCATCCACTGGCCGGCGCCACCGGCGCGACCGCGTTCGCGCTGTAAGAACGCGTAAGGTCTGCGGCGAAGCGGGTTGACGGCATTGCCCGGCGCGGGTGAGGCCCGTAGCATCGCGCGCAGCGCTGGCTCCCCCTTGCCGGGGCCGCCCAGCTGCACCGGCGCCAGTGCGCGCCGGTCACCTCGTTCCCATCCCCCGGAGACCCGTCCATGCGAGATTTCTTGCTCGATCTGCCGCGAAAGTCGGCAAAAATGACAACGCTGTCGGCGATGTTAATGCTGTGCTCGTCATGGTCCGCATGGGCCGCCCCCGTTCGAGAAGCCGCCGCGCCGCCCGATGGCACCCTCGCCGCAGCCCCTGCCAGCGACACCGCCCTGGCTTGCGGCGACTTCGCGCTGTGCGACAACTTCGAGTCGGCCACGCCGGGCGGCCCGCCCAGCCCCGCGTTGTGGACGGTGGGCGGCGCCAACTGCACCGGCACCGGCGTGGCCACGGTCGATGCCACCGTCGCCCACCGCGGCAAGCAGTCGCTGAAGGTCACCAGCACCGGCGGCTACTGCAACCACATCTTCGCCGCCACCCCGATCCCCGCATCGCTAGGCCAGCGGGTGTTCGGCCGCTTCTTCGTCCGCTTCGCCGACGCGCTGGGCGACGGGCACGTCACCTTCATGGCGATGAAGGACAGCGCCGACAACCAGCGCGACCTGCGCATGGGCGGCCAGAGCCGCATCCTGATGTGGAACCGCGAGTCCGACGATGCCACCGTGCCGGTGCTGAGCCCGTCGGGCATTGCGCTGAGCGTCTCGCCGGCCGCTGGCGAGTGGCACTGCGTCGAGTTCACCGTCAACGGCAACAAGGGCACGATGAAGACCTGGTTCCACGGCGCCGAGGTGGCCGGCCTGCATGTGGACACCACGCCGACGCCCGAGGTCGATTCGCAGTGGCTGGCGCGCGGCAGCTGGCGGCCGGCGCCGGTCGACTTCAGGATCGGCTGGGAGAGTTACGCCGGCCAGCCGATGACGCTGTGGTTCGACGACGTGGCGCTGAGCAAGCAGCGCATCCGCTGCAACTGAAGCGGCCCCGCCCGCGGCACCGTCACGCCGCGGCGTTCAGGCCTTCGGCCACCGTCGGGTAGCGCAGGCGCACGCGCAGCTCGCGCTTCAGCCGGCGGTTGGACAAACGCCGCGACTCGCTCAGGAAGCTCATCTGCACCGGCGACATCTGCTGCGCCGCCTCGGCGCGGCTGAGGCGCGGCGGGCGCGGCAGGCCGAAGCGGTCGGCCACCGCGTCGAAGTGGTCACCCATCTTCAGCACGCTGTCGTCGCAGACGTTGTAGGCCCGCTGCGGCGCACCGCGCAGCAACGCAGCGACACAGGCACGCGCCAGGTCATCGGCGTGGATGTGGTTGGTGTGGACATCGTCCTCGGCGGCCAGCACCGGCGCGCCCCGGCGCACCCGCTCGCGCGGGTCGCCGCCGTCGCGGTCCAGCGCGTAGATGCCGGGCACGCGCAGCAGGCTGACGCGCCAGCCGAACGCCCGGCCGGCCCAGCGCAGGCGCGCCTCGGCGTCGGCCCGCCGCTGCCCGCGCGCGGTGGCCGGCGCGAGCGCGCGGGTCTCGTCGACCCAGTCGCCGGCGCAGTCGCCATAGACGCCGGTGGTGCTGGCGTAAACGATGCGCCGCGGCCCGCCACGCAGCGCGAGCGCGCGCAGCAGGTGGGTGGTGCGGCTGTCGGTGCGGCCCTCGCCCGGCGGCGGCGCCAAGTGCAGCACCACGTCGGCCAGGCCGGCCAGCCGCGCCAGCGTGGCCGGCTCGTCCAGGTTGCCCAGCAGCGGCACCGCGCCCGCGGCGCGCAGGCTGGGCACGCGCGCAGCCGAGCTGGTCAGGGCCAGCAGCCGCCAGCGGTGGCCCGCGGGGCCGAGCAGACGCAGCACGCGCAGGCCAACGTCACCACAACCGACGATCAACAGCGTGGGGCGTTTGGCACGGAGGGTCTTGGGGTGCATCAATCGGGGGCGGCAAGGCGCCGGGCAGAATGGCGGTCGGATCGCGCGCCAGTGTAGGCGGCGGCCCACCACCCGCTGCCCGTCGTGCCGCGAGCCTGCCGAAGGTCTCGCCGCGAACGCCTCTGCCTGCCTCGACCATGACTTTCACCGTTACCCTCCAGCCCTCCGGCCGCAGCTTCGACGTCACGCGCGACGAGCCCATCCTCGGCGCCGCGATCCGCCAGGGCATCGGCCTGCCCTATGGTTGCAAGGACGGCGCCTGCGGCACCTGCAAGAGCCGCCTGCTCGAAGGCCGCGTGATCCACGGCGCGCACCAGCTCAAGGCGCTGTCGGAAGCCGAAGAAGCCAATGGCCTGATCCTGACCTGCTGCGCCACACCGCAGACCGACTGCCTGGTCGAGGCCCGCACGGTGCCCGGCGCCGGCGAATTCCCGATCCTGAAGATGCCGGGCCGCGTGCTGAGCATCGAGCGCCCGACCGGCGATGTCGCGGTGATCCGGGTGCAACTGCCGGCGAACCAGAACTTCCAGTTCCGCGCCGGCCAGTACATCGAGTTCATCCTGCGCGACGGCGCCCGCCGCAGCTACTCGATGGCCAACGCGCCGCACAACCTGGGCACGCCGCCGTCGATCGAGCTGCACATCCGCCACATGCCCGGCGGCAAGTTCACCGACCACGTCTTCGGCACGATGAAAGAGAAAGACATCGTGCGGATGGAAGGCCCGTTCGGCAGCTTCTTCCTGCGCGAAGACTCGGACAAGCCGATGATCCTGCTCGCCTCGGGCACCGGCTTCGCGCCGATCAAGGCGCTGATCGAGCGGCTCGACGAGCTGGGCAGCACCCGCCCCGCGGTGCTGTACTGGGGCGCCCGCGGCAAGGCAGACCTGTACCTGCACGCATGGGCCGAAGCCGCCGCCGCACGGATGCCGAACCTGCGCTACGTGCCGGTGCTGTCCGAGCCCAAGCCCGAAGACCACTGGGACGGCCGCACCGGCTTCGTCCACCACGCGGTGATGGCCGACTGGCCCGATCTGTCGGGCCACCAGGTCTACGCCTGCGGCGTGCCGATCATGGTCGAGTCGGCGCACCGCGATTTCGAAGCCCAATGCGGCCTGCCGGACGACGAGTTCTACGCGGACAGCTTCACGTCCGAAGCCGATAAGCATTAGGCCCCCACGGCCCCTTCCGGGGCCTGCCCCCCGAGGGGGCTCGCGCAGCGGACCAGCAAAGCTGGATCCGCGCACGCCACTTGGAGGGGGCGCGGCGCTGCGCGCGCGCCCCGTTCGGGCTGTCAATTCGTGCGGGGTGCGTTCACGCTCCTTCCGTTCGGGCTGAGCTTGGCGAAGCTTTCGTCAAGCTACGCCAGGCCGACCTCCTGCCGGTACCGCGCGGCCTCTTCGTCCAGCCAGTCCGCAAACGCCTTCAGCGCCGGCGACGCGGCCTTGTGCTCGGGGTAGAGCAGGTGGTAGCGGCGGTCGCTCAAGAAGGTGTGGGGCACAACCTGCACCAGGCGGCCGCTGGCGAGCTCGTTGTCGACCAGCATGCGCGGCACCAGCGCCACGCCCAGGCCCTGCACCGCGGCTTCGCTCAGCATCGAGAACAGCTCCATCCGCGCGCCGGCCATGTCGTGCTCGACTTCGAGGCCTTGTGATTCGAACCAGTGGCGCCAGGCGTAGGGCCGGGTGCTGGCCTGCAGCAGCGGCAGGGTCGACAGCGACTGCGGCGTCCAGTCGGTGCGGCCTTTCAGCAGCGCCGGGCTGGCCACCGTGACCAGCGTCTCGGGCATCAACAACCGGCCTTCGGTGCCGGGCCACAGGCCGTCGCCGGCGTGGATGGCCGCGTCCAGGCCCGTGTCGGCAAACAGGAACGGCCGAGTGCGTGAGCTGAAGTGCACCGTGATGCCCGGGTGCGCAGCCTGGAACCGCGACAGCCGCGGCAGCAGCCATTGGGTGGCGAAGGTCGGCACCACGGCCAGCTCCAGCGCCCCGCCCTGCCCACCCAGGCCGGCCTGGGCCATCAGGTCCAGCGTGTCGCGCTCGACCTCGTCCAGCCGCGCCGCCACGCTGCGGCTGTAGCGCTGGCCCGCCTCGGTCAGCCCCACGCCGCGCTGGCTGCGGCGAAACAGTGCCACCCCGAGAAACGATTCGAGCGACGCGATCTGGCGGCAGACGGCGCTCTGCGTCACCGCCAGCTCGGCCGCGGCCTTGGTGAAGCTCTGGTGGCGCGCCGCCGCCTCGAAAGCGGCCAGCGCAGCGGTGGAAGGCAGCTTTCGGCGCATTGGGCACTCCGGAGTTCCATCAACGCACAGATCAGTGCGAAAAAGGCGTTTGATTGCCAAACTTTGGCATTCTATGATTCCAGGCTGGAACAACTGGAGACATCGCCATGGCTTCTCGCGCCGCTTTTCACTGGGACGACCCGCTGCTGCTGGACCAGCAACTGACCGACGACGAGCGCCAGGTGCGTGACGCCGCCCGCGCCTACTGCCAGGACCGCCTGGCCCCGCGCGTGCTCGAAGCCTTCCGCCACGAGCAGACCGACCCGGCGATCTTTCGCGAGATGGGCGAGTTGGGCCTGCTGGGCCCGACCATCCCCGAGCAGTACGGCGGTGCCGGCCTGAACTACGTCTGCTACGGCCTAGTGGCGCGTGAAGTCGAGCGCGTCGACTCGGGCTACCGCTCGATGATGAGCGTGCAGTCGTCGCTGGTGATGGTGCCGATCAACGAGTTCGGCAACGAAGCCACCAAGCAAAAATACCTGCCCAAGCTGGCCACCGGCGAGTGGATCGGCTGCTTCGGCCTGACCGAGCCCAACCACGGCTCCGACCCTGGCAGCATGATCACCCGCGCCCGCAAGGTCGACGGCGGTTACAGCCTGACCGGCAGCAAGATGTGGATCACCAACAGCCCGATCGCCGACGTGTTCGTCGTCTGGGCGAAAGACGACGCCGGCCAGATCCGCGGCTTCGTGCTCGAAAAGGGCTGGAAGGGCCTGAGCGCCCCCGCCATCCACGGCAAGGTCGGCCTGCGTGCGTCGATCACCGGCGAGATCGTGATGGACGAGGTGTTCTGCCCTGAAGAAAACGCCTTCCCCGAAGTGCGCGGCCTCAAGGGCCCCTTCACCTGCCTGAACAGCGCCCGCTACGGCATCGCCTGGGGTGCGCTCGGTGCGGCCGAGTTCTGCTGGCACACCGCGCGCCAGTACACGCTGGATCGCAAGCAGTTCGGCAAGCCCCTGGCCGCCAACCAGCTGATCCAGAAGAAGCTGGCCGACATGCAGACCGAGATCACGCTGGGCCTGCAAGGCTGCCTGCGCCTGGGCCGCATGAAGGACGAAGGCACGGCCGCGGTCGAGATCACCTCGATCATGAAGCGCAACAGCTGCGGCAAGAGCCTGGACATCGCCCGCACCGCGCGCGACATGCTGGGCGGCAACGGCATCTCCGACGAGTTCGGCGTCGCCCGCCACCTGGTCAACCTCGAAGTCGTGAACACCTACGAAGGCACGCACGACGTGCACGCGCTGATCCTGGGTCGCGCGATGACCGGTATCGCGGCGTTCTGAACGTCTTGTAGAGGTCGAGCGGCCAAGGCCATCGGGTGGCCCATTCCGCTCATGTCCCCCGCCAAGAGCCTGCGGCTCTTGGCTCCTCCTAATACTTCGCTGCACGGGCCACCCGACACCCTTGGCGGCCACCCGCTTTGCACGGCGACGGTCTCGAACCGCACCGACGGTGCCGGAGCTGGGGACGGGGTGTATTGCGCAGTGAAGTAAAGGAGGAGGCCGAAGGCCGGGGGACATGAACGGAGCAATGCACCGCGGCCCCAGATCCCCCGCCCACCTGGGCTGAAAGTACCCATGACCACCACCGCACTCCAAGGCCTCAAGGTCCTCGATCTCTCTCGCGTGCTCGCTGGCCCCTGGGCCGGCCAGCTGCTCGGTGACTTGGGGGCGGACGTGGTCAAAGTCGAGCGCCCCGGCGCTGGCGACGACACGCGCGTCTGGGGGCCGCCGTGGGTGCAAGCGAAAGAGTCCGACGAGCGCCAGGCCGCCTACTTCCAGTGCGCCAACCGCAACAAGCGCTCAGTGGCGATCGACCTCGCCACGCCCGAAGGCCAGGCCCAGGTGCGGGCACTCGCCGCACAGGCCGACGTGGTGCTCGAGAACTTCAAGGTCGGTGGCCTCAAGGGCTACGGGCTGGACTACGACAGCCTGAAGGCCGTCAACCCGAAGATCGTCTACTGCTCGATCACCGGCTTCGGCCAGACCGGGCCGTATGCGCCGCGCGCCGGCTACGACTTCCTGATCCAGGGCATGGGCGGCCTGATGAGCCTGACCGGCCGGCCCGAGGGTGAAGAAGGCGCCGGCCCACAGAAGGTGGGCGTTGCGCTGGTCGACATCATGACCGGCCTGTACGCCACCATCGCCGTGCTCGCCGCCTTGAGCCACCGCGACCGCACCGGTGAGGGCCAGCACATCGACCTCGCGCTGCTCGACGTGCAGGTCGCCACGCTGGCCAACCAGGCCGCGAACTACCTTTCCAGTGGGGTGGCACCCAAGCGCCTGGGCAACGCGCACCCCAACATCGTGCCGTACCAGGACTTTCCCACCGCCGATGGCGACATGATCCTGGCGATTGGCAACGACGGCCAGTTTGCGCGCTTCTGCGCCATCGCCGGCAAGCCCGAGTGGGCGACCGACGAGCGCTTCGCGACCAACCCCGCGCGCGTGGCGAACCGGGCGGTGCTGATCCCGCTGATGCGCCAGACCACGGTGATGAGGACCACCGCCGAGTGGATCGCCGCACTCGAAGCCGAGGCCGTGCCCTGCGGCCCGATCAACCGGCTCGACCAGGTCTTCGCCGACCCACAGGTGCAGGCGCGAGGCCTGAAGATCGACATGCAGCACCCGAGCTTCGGCGCCGTGCCGCTGGTGGCCAACCCGATCCGCTTGTCGACCACGCCGGTGCAATACCGCGTGGCGCCGCCCACCCTGGGCGAGCACACGGCCGAGGTGCTGGCCGACTGGCTCGGTCACCCCGTTACAAGCGCATAACCTTATGACTGGACGGCACCTTGCGGTGCCGATGCCAGTTGTTCAAAATCCCCCGAAACGGCGGCAAACGACCGCCCATGCATCAAGCATCAGGGGGTCATATGAATCACTCGTTGGGCCGAGGCTCATGCCTCGCGCTGGGCATTGCTTTGGCCTGGGTCGGTGCCGCGTTCGCCGCGCAACCGCCCAATATCGTCTTCATCCTGGCCGATGACCTGGACGCCGCCTCCGCGGCGACGATGGACCAGGTCCGCACTCTGGTCACCAACCAGGGCACGAGCTTCCGGCACCACTACGTCAACGTGTCGCTGTGCTGCCCGTCGCGCGTCTCGACGCTGCGCGGCCAGTTTGCGCACAACACCACCATCTTCGGCAACGACGCGCCTGACGGCGGCTTCGAAGGCACCTACGCCAAGGGGCTGGAGTCATCCACCATCGCCACCTGGCTGCAGGACGCCGGCTACCGCACGGTGTTGTTCGGCAAATACCTCAACGGCTACCCGAACACGGCGCCATCGATCACCTACATCCCGCCCGGCTGGACCGAGTGGTACAGCGCGAATGGCGGCAGCCCCTACAGCGCGTTCAACTACAAGCTCAACGAAAACGGCCAGACCGTCAGCTACGGCAACGCCGACAGCGACTACCTGACCGACGTGATTGCAGCCAAGGCGACCGACTTCATCCGCCGCTCGGCAGACCAGCACCCCGAGCAGCCCTTCTTCGCCTACATCTCGACCTACGCCCCCCACCTGCCCGCCACGCCCGCCCCGCGGTATGCGCAGGCGCTGCCCGGCATCACGGCACCTCGAACACTCTCATTCAACGAGCCCGACGTCAGCGACAAGCCCACCTGGCTGCGCGACGCCCCGTTGCTGACCGAGGCCGAGATCACCACCATCGACCAGCAGTACCGCAGCCGCAGGCAGTCGCTGCTGGCGGTGGACGATCTGGTCAAGAGTGTCATCGACACCCTGGAAGCCACCGGCCAGTTGGCCAACACCTACGTCTTCGTCACCTCCGACAACGGCTTTCACCATGGCGAGCACCGGCTCACGTCGGGCAAGCTGACGGCGTTCGAAGAAGACGTGCACATCCCGCTCAGCGTGCGCGGCCCGGGCGTGCCCGCAGGCGCCACGGTCGACGCGCTGACCGCCAACGTCGACTACGCCGCGACCTTCGCCGAGATCGCCGGCGCCACGGTGCCGAGCTGGGTCGACGGCCGGTCCGTCGTGCCGTTCCTGCGCGGCCAGAATCCGCAGCCGTGGCGACGGGCGATGCTGCTGGCTCGCGGCGAACATGGCGGCACAGCCCGTGCGCAAGACGGCCTGCTCGAACCGCCCGACCCTTTCGACACCTTGGCTGTCAGCATCCCGCCGTTTACCGGGCTGCGCACGGCCGACGACTACACCTACGTCGCCTACGCCAGTGGCGAATACGAGCTGTACCAGAACAGCCGGGACCCGAAGCAGCTGCGCAACCAATACGACGCGGCGAACGAGAACCAGAAGGCGCACCTGGCCGCCTGGCTGGACGCCCTGGTCAACGCCTCGGGCGAGGCGCTGCGCGAAGCCGAACTGCGGCCGCCCAAGTGATCGGCGCGCGCTAAAGACCCACTGCGGCCCTCCCAGCCCGCTGCGCCCGCGCATCGCGCGCGCGAGCCGCAGCCAAGCCACGCAGCGACCCTCGCGGTTCTGCGCGGCTGCCTGCCATGTCCGAACACACCCCCGCTGTTCCGGGTGTCACCGCTTTTCAACACCAGGGGAATGTCATGAACCCTCTCATTCGCCGCGTGCTCGCCGCCGCGGCCCTGGGCCTCGCCTTAGCGACGCCGGCCGGCGCCAAGGCGCCCAACATCGTCTTCATCCTGACCGACGACCTCGACGCCGCCGCGGCGGCGAAGATGGCGCAGGTCAAGGCGCTGATCACCGACCAGGGCACGAGCTTCCAGCGCCACTTCGTCAACGTATCGCTGTGCTGCCCGTCCCGCGTGTCGACACTGCGCGGCCAGTTCGCCCACAACAGCACGATCTACGGCAACAACGCCCCTAACGGCGGTTTTGAGGGCACTTATTCGAAGGGCCTGGAATCGTCCACCATCGCCACCTGGCTGCAGGACGCCGGCTACCGCACCGCGCTGTTCGGCAAGTACCTCAACGGCTACCCGCACACGGCGCCGTCGACCACCTACATCCCACCCGGCTGGACCGAGTGGTACAGCCCGAACGGCGGCAGTCCCTACAGCGAGTTCGACTACGACCTCAACGAGAACGGCACCACCGTCCGCTACGGCAGCGCCGACAGCGACTACCTGACCGACGTGATCTCGGATAAGGCGGTCGACTTCATTCGCCGCTCGGTCGAGCAGCACGCGGGCCAGCCCTTCTTCGCCTATGTGTCGACCTACGCGCCGCACCTGCCTGCAACCCCTGCCCCGCGCCATGCGGACATGTTCCCCGAGCTACAGGCCCCGCGGACGAATTCGTTCAACGAAGCTGACGTCAGCGACAAGCCCACCTGGGTGCGCGAAGCCCCCTTGCTCAGCGAGAGCGAAATAGCCACGCTCGACGAGCAATACCGCAGTCGCCGGCTGTCGCTGCTGGCCGTCGACGAGATGGTCAAGCGCATCGTCGACACCCTGCAGGCGCTCGGTCAGCTCGACAACACTTACGTCTTCTTCACCTCGGACAACGGCTTTCACCAGGGCGAGCACCGCCTTGCCTCCGGCAAGATGACCGCGTTCGAAGAGGACCTGCACATCCCCCTCAGCGTGCGGGGCCCCGGCGTGCCGGTCGGCGCCACGGTCGACGCACTGACCGCCAACGTCGACTACGCCTCGACCTTCGCCGAGCTCGGCGGTGCCAGCACGCCAGGCTGGGTCGACGGCCGCTCGCTCGTGCCGCTGCTGCAGGGCCAGACCCCCAAACCGTGGCGGCAGGCCCTGATGCTGTCCCACGGCGAAGTCGGCGGCGAGCCCCGCCCATCGGGCATGGCCGGGCTGCTCGAACCGCCGGACCCGTTCGACACGCTGGCGATCGACATCCCGATGTACACCGGGTTGCGCACCGCCGACGACTACACCTACGTCGCCTACCTCAACGGCGAGTTCGAGCTCTACGACAACAGCAAAGACCTGCGCCAGCTGCGCAACCGCTACGGCGATGCGAGCGAGAACCAGCGCGCGCGCCTGGCCGCCTGGCTGGCGGCGCTGGACGGCGCCTCGGGCGAGGCCTTGCGCCAGGCCGAGCTGCGGCCGCCGCCGGCTTGCCCGCTGGTGTCAACGCGCTGCCAGGCCCAGCTGCCGCGCCGTCGCACCGCGGCACCCTGACGAGACGGTTGTGCTGACAGTCGGTTACCTGTTGACCAGGCCCCCGTCTCTCGGCGCACACATTCATCGGGAAGAATTTGGGATGGACCGGCGGCGAGGAGCGGCCGGCCATCGTCAGTAGATTTCTGAGGGGAACCCCATGGGCAACATCATCGCCCGCAGCTTGCAGGCTGCGGTGCTGGGCTTCGCTTTGCTCGGCTCGGCCGGCGCCAAGGCACCGAACATCGTCTTCATCCTGGCCGACGACCTGGACGCCGCCGCCGCGGCCCAGATGGCCGGCGTCAAGAAGCTGATCACCGACGAGGGCACCAACTTCCGGCACCACTACGTCAGCCTGTCGCTGTGCTGCCCGTCGCGCACCACCACGCTGCGCGGCCAGTTCTCGCACAACACCGGCATCTTCAAGAACGAGCTGCCCGACGGCGGCTTCGGCACCTTCTACGCCAAGGGCGAAGAGAGCTCGACAGTGGCCACCTGGCTGAGCGATGCCGGCTACCGCACGGCACTGTTCGGCAAGTACCTCAACGGCTACCCCGAGGGAGGCCCCTCGAACAGCTACATCCCGCCCGGCTGGACCGAGTGGATGAGCCCGGTGGCCGGCACGCCGTACAAGGGCTTCAACTACACGATGAACCACAACGGTGCGATGGAGGCCCACGGCAAGGCCGACGCCGACTACCTGACCGACGTGATCTCCAACGCCGCGGCCGATTTCATCCGCCGCTCGGTCGACCAGCACCCCGACAAGCCGTTCTTCATCTACCTGGCGCCCTACGCACCCCATGCCCCCGCGATCCCGGCGCCGCGGCATGAAAACACGTTCAAGAACCTGAAGGTTCCGCGCGGCCCGTCGTTCAACGAGAGCGATGTCAGCGACAAGCCCAACTGGGTTCGCACGCTGCCGCTGCTGACCTCGGCCGAGATCGCCGACATGGACAAGCTCTACCGCAAGCGCCGCCAGTCGCTGCTGGCCATCGACGACATGGTCGAGAACGTCATCAAGACCCTGCAGGCCAAGGGTGAGCTCGACAACACCTTCGTCATCTTCACGTCGGACAACGGCTACCACCAAGGCCAGCACCGCCTCGACTCGGGCAAGATGACCGCGTTCGAAGAAGACCTGTTGATCCCGATGTCGGTGCGCGGCCCCGGCGTGCCGGTCAAGCAGACGGTCGACCACATCACCGCCAACGTCGACTACGCCAGCACCTTTGCCGAGATCGGCGGCGCCACGGTGCCCGCCTTCGTCGATGGCCGTTCGCTGGTGCCGTTCTTCAAGGGCCTGACGCCACCGAGCTGGCGCGCCGCGCTGCTGCTGGAGAACAAGGACGGCGCGTCGCCGACGCTGCGCAACGCCGACAGCCCGCTGGAGCCGTCGGACCCGTTCGAGATGCGTGTCAAACCCGCCGGCGACGGCCAGGGCATCGACGGCTTCATGGGCCTGCGTGTGAACGACGGCACCACCTACCTCGAATACACCACCGGCGAGTACGAGCTGTACGGCAACTCGTTTGACGCCGCCCAACTGCGAAACAGCTACACGGTCGCCTCGCCCCTCACCAAGCAGCGCCTGGCGGCCTGGCTGGCCGCCCTGAAGAACACCGCCGGGGCCGAGCTGCGCGCTGCCGAGCTGCACCCGCCCGAGCGGTGATTCACCAGCGGCGCATGACCACATGAGGGTTCCGAGTGTTACCAACGTAACGCCTTGAACCCTAGCTGCACCTGGTAACGCTGGAGAAGAATTTGTGACCGCCCCGCCCGCCGGGCGAGGTGGATTCCAACTCCAACGTTCCAGGGAGTCTCCATGGGCCATCTCGCTCGCCGCGCGCTCAGCGCTGCGCTTCTGGGTCTTGCCTTGTCTGCGCCGGCCGGCGCCAAGGCACCCAACATCGTCTTCATCCTCGCCGACGACCTGGACGCCGTCGCTGCGGCGCAGATGAGCCAGGTCAAGTCCCTGATCACCGACCAGGGCACGAGCTTCCGGCACCACTACGTCAGCCTGTCGCTGTGCTGCCCGTCGCGCGCCACCACGCTGCGCGGCCAGTTCTCGCACAACACCGGCATCTTCAAGAACGACCTGCCCGATGGTGGCTTCGGCGGCTTCTACCAGAAGGGCGAAGAGGCCTCCACCGTGGCCACCTGGCTGCGTGATGGCGGCTACCGCACCGCGCTGTTCGGCAAGTACCTGAACGGCTACCCCGAAGGCGGCCCGTCGAACCGCTATGTGCCCCCGGGCTGGACCGAATGGATGAGCCCCGCGGCAGGCACGCCCTACAAGGGCTTCAACTACACGATGAACCACAACGGCACGCTGGTCGACTACGGCAAGGCCGATGCCGACTACCTGACCGACGTGATCTCGCAGGCCGCGACCGATTTCATCCGCCACTCGGTCGATCAGTTTCCCGACAAGCCCTTCTTCGTCTACCTGGCCCCGTATGCGCCGCATGCGCCGGCCACCCCGGCGCCGCGGCACGAGAACGCCTTCAAGGACATCAAGGTGCCGCAGGGCCCGTCGTTCAACGAGGCCGATGTCAGCGACAAGCCGAACTGGGTCCGCTCGCTGCCCTTGCTGACCTCGGCCGAGATCAAGGACATGGACAAGCTCTACCGCAAGCGCCGCCAGTCGCTGCTGGCCGTCGACGAGATGGTGCAGAGCGTGGTCAACACGCTGCAGGCCAAGGGCGAGCTGAACAACACCTACATCTTCTTCGCCTCCGACAACGGCTACCACCAAGGCCAGCACCGGCTCGACTCCGGCAAGATGACTGCGTTCGAGGAAGACCTGCTGATCCCGCTGTCGGTGCGCGGCCCCGGCGTGCCGGCCCGCCGCACGGTCGACCACATCACCGCCAACGTCGACTACGCCAGCACCTTTGCCGAGATCGGCGGCGTGTCCACCCCCAGCTTCGTCGACGGGCGCTCGCTGGTGCCTTTCCTGAAGGGCCAGACCCCGCCCAGCTGGCGCGCCGCGCTGCTGCTGGAAAACAAGGACGGCGCCCTGCCCCCGCTGCGCAGCGCCGACGGCCCGCTGGAGCCGTCGGACCCGTTCGAGCTGAGCATCGGGCCTGCCGGCGGCGGCCAGGGCATCGACGGCTTCACCGGCCTGCGCATCAACGACGGCACGACCTACGTCGAGTACACGACCGGCGAGCACGAGTACTACAACAACGGCACCGACGCTGCCCAGCTGCGCAACAGCTACATCTTCACCTCACCGCAGACCAAGGCCCGGCTCGCCAACTGGGTGGCCGCGCTGAAGAACGCCAGCGGCGCGGCGCTGCGCCAGGCCGAGCTGGCGGCGCCCTGAGGCCGGCGCCCGCCGACGTTTCTCGAAGGTAAAGGCCGGCCGCCGGCGGTTGATGCGCGGCGGCCGCGCCGGCAGAATCGCCGAGCCCCCGGCGATCGCCCGGCCGGTGACCCGACACAGGGCCCGGCCAGGCCCGACAAGGTTCGACGCAAGGCCCGCCAGAGGCACCCTCCAGGAGACACCATGCGCAAGCTGCTGCGGCTCGGGGCCCTCATCGTGCTGGTGCTGCACGTGGCGTGCGGCGGCAGCAGCGGCAGCAGCACGCCGCCACCACCCGGGGGGCGCGCGCCGAACATCGTCTTCATCCTGACCGACGACCAGGACATGCCCTCGCTGGCGCAGATGCCGCGCGTGAAGGCCTTGCTGCGCGACCAGGGCACCACCTTCGCCAGCCACTACGTCAGCCTGTCGCTGTGCTGCCCGTCGCGCATCACCGGGCTGCGCGGCCAGTTCGCCCACAACACCACCATCTTCAAGAACGGCCCGCCCGACGGCGGCTTCGAAGGCGTCTACGCCAAGGGCCTGGAGCAGTCGACGATCGCCACCTGGCTGCAGGCCGCGGGCTACCGCACCGCCCTGTTCGGCAAGTACCTCAACGGCTACCCCAACACCGCCTCGGCCAGCTACATCCCGCCCGGCTGGACGGAGTGGGCGAGCCCGAACGCCGGCACGCCGTACAAGGAGTTCAACTACTCGCTCAACGAGAACGGCCAGACCGTCAGCTATGGCGAAGCCGATGCCGACTACCTGACCGACGTGCTGTCGGCCAAGGCGACCGACTTCATCCGCCGCTCGGTCGACCAGTTC
Organism: Ideonella sp.; assembly: GCF_041914305.1. NCBI lineage: Bacteria > Pseudomonadati > Pseudomonadota > Betaproteobacteria > Burkholderiales > Sphaerotilaceae > Ideonella > Ideonella sp. Next base: position 102,467 of record NZ_JAYSDQ010000009.1, on the reverse strand, counting down.
CCCGACAAGCCGTTCTTCGTCTACATCCCCACCTATGCGCCGCACGGGCCAGCCGTCCCGGCACCGCGCCATGCCGACCTCTTCCCCGACGCACAGGCACCACGCACCGCGTCGTTCAACGAAGCCGACGTCAGCGACAAGCCGGCCTGGGTGCAGGCCTTGCCGCTGCTGACCGGCGACCAGATCGACCAGATCGACAAGCTGTACCGCCACCGCCTGCAATCGCTGCAGGCGGTCGACGAGCTGGTGCAGAGCGTCGTCGACACACTGCAGGCCAAGGGCCAGCTGGACAACACCTACATCGTCTTCGCGTCCGACAACGGCTACCACCAGGGCCAGCACCGGCTCGACTCCGGCAAGATGACCGCGTTCGAAGAAGACCTGCTGGTGCCGCTGGTCGTGCGCGGCCCGGGCGTGCGGCGCGGCGCCACGGTGAGCCAGATCACCGCCAACGTCGACTACGCGCCGACGATGGCCGCCATCGCCGGCATCGGCACGCCCGATTTCGTCGACGGGCGCTCGCTGCTGCAACTGCTGCGCGGCGAAGCCCCGGGCACCTGGCGCCAGGTGCTGCTGCTCGAGCACAAGCCCGACAACTCCGACGGCATCCTGCCCCAGGCCGACAGCACTCTCGAACCGGCAGACCCGTTCGAAACGCTCGGCGACGGCCCCGGCATCTCCACCTTCAGCGGCGTGCGCACCGCCAGCGGCCTGAGCTACCTCGAGTACGACACCGGCGAGTTCGAGCTCTACAACAACCTGACCGACCCGAACCAGCTGGCCAACGGCTACGCCGCCGCACCGGCCGACCTGAAGGCCCGGCTCGCCGCGTCGGTGGCCAGCCTGCGCACGGCGGCCGGCGCGGCCCTGCGGCGCGCCGAAGAGGTCGCGCCCTGAGGCGACGAGCGCCAAAAAGAAGGGCACCCGTGGGTGCCCTGTGATCTTCGACCCCTGACCCTTACTTGCCGTCGCTGCCGAGTTCCACCGCGAAGCTCAGTGCCAGCTTGGCGAACTTCAACGCGTGGTTGGCGTTGTTACCCGACTTGCTGAGCGTGTCGTTGCCGGTGTGGATGTACGGGTTCGAATCGTCGTACAGCGCCTCGGCCGGGATCGATGCGGCGTAGCCCTTGTTCGTCCACGAGGCGTGGTCCGAGCAAGCGTAGCCGCAGCGGTCTTCGGTCACCTTCAGCGTCGGCTGGTAGTGCGCCACCAGGTCCTTGATGAACTTGTTCTGGGCCGCGTTCGAATAGTCGGTCATCACCGTGATGTCGCTGTTCGACGTGCCCTTGTAGTTCGTCATGTCCAGCTGCATCACGCCGACCACCTTCTTGCCCTTGTTCTTGTAGTCGGTGGCGATCTCGGCCGAGCCCTTCAGGCCCACCTCTTCGGCGGCATAGGCCATGAACTGGATCGTGCGCTTGGGCTTGTAGCCGCTTTGCAGCAGCACGCGCATCGCCTCTTGCAGCGAGGCGATGCCCGATGCATCGTCGTCGGCCCCTGGCGCGATGCTGTTTTCGTTGGTCCAGCCGATGGTCGAGTCGAGGTGGCCGCCGACCACGACGATCTTGCCCGGGTTGGTGGTGCCCTTGATCTCCAGGATCACCGACTTCTGCGGCCAGCCCGGGTGCTTGAACTGCGACACGGTCACGTCGGTGCGGCTGCCGGCCAAGGCCTTCCATGACGCCATCAACTGGTCGCTCGCCGACACGCCCCCGGTGGTGTTGTAGTAGCGGTTCTTGTAGTCGGTCGACAGGTGCACGATGGTCGAGAGGATGTTGCTCTCCTGCACCTGCGGCAGCAGCGGGTTCACTTCGGCGTCGTCGTCGATCACGTAGTTGACCAGCGGCTTCGCGGCCCGCGTGGCTGCATCGTGAAAGCGCGCCACCGCCTCACGCCCTTCGGCGCGGCTGGCGTGCAGCATGAAGCCCCCGCAGCGGTTCAGCTTCTCGTGGATCTCGGTCGACAGGTGCGGCAGTGCTTCTTCGTCGACCTGCATCAGGTAGACCGACTCGTTGCGCACGCCGATGCGGCCGTCGGCCAACGGCGCACGGATGGCCACCGAGTACGGCTCCACCTGCTCCAACTCGGCGCCCGAGCGGCGCAACAGGCGGTAGGCGTCTTCGCCCATCGAGGCCCAGACCATCGGGCCGGCGTGGGCCGAGGCCACCAAACAAGTCGCCAGGGTGCTGGTCACCAAGGCTGCGCGGCGTAGTGTCATTCGTGTCTCCTTGTCACTGGTGATAGGTCAGTCAAAAGAGCCGGGTGCGCCTCGCGATCGGGTCCCGCAGAAGGCTGCGGCGACATTACTGGGTTTGCCGCTGACGGACACCCCCAACCCGCTCGATATTCATCGTTGTTGACGCTCTGTTGCACACCGCCGGGTACACCGTCGGCAGACCGCCACAAAAGAGCCCGCGCGGAAGGGCCAAGAAAAAGGCACCGGGGTCACCGGTGCCCAAGGTTCAGACCCTCGCGCCGCGCTGGCCGCCAGGGTCTGGGGCGTTAGCGCCCCTTACTTGCCGTCGCTGCCCAGCTCGACCGCGTAGGCCAGCGCCAGCTTGGCAAACTTCAGCGCGTGGTTGGCGTTGTCGCCCGACTTCGAGATCGTGTCGTTGCTGGTGTGGATGTTCTTGTTGTCGTTGGCCAGCGGCGCTTCGAACGGGAACGACGCGACATAGCCCTTGTTGGTCCACGAGGCGTGGTCCGAGCAGGCGTAGCCGCAGCGGTCTTCGTTGACCTTCAGCTCGGGCAGGTAGTGCGCCGCCAGGTTCTTGACGAAGGTGTTCTGGGCCGAGTTGGTGTAGTCGGTGATCATCGTGATGTCACTGGCCGCGCCCTGGTAGTTCGTCATGTCCAGCTGCAGCACGCCGACGACCTTCTTGGCGTTGTTCTTGTAGTCGGTGGCAATGGCCTGCGAGCCCTTCAGGCCGATCTCTTCGGCCGCATAGGCCATGAACTGGAGCGTGCGCTTGGGCTTGTAGCCGCTTTGCAGCAGAACACGCATCGCCTCTTGCAGCGAGGCGACGCCCGACGCGTCGTCGTCGGCGCCCGGGGCGATGCTGTTCTCGCTGGTGCCGCTCGAGAGGATCGAGTCGAGGTGGCCGCCGATCACGACGACCTTGCCCGGGTTGGTGGTGCCCTTGATCTCCAGGATCACCGACTTCTGCGCCCACGAGTGCGTGAACTGCTTGACCGTCACGTCGGTGCGGCTGCCGGCGAGCGCCTTCCAGGTGGTCACCAGGTCGTTGCTCGCGTTCACGCCGCCGGTGGTGGCGTAGTAGCGGTTCTTGTAGTTGGTCGACAGCTTGACGATGGTCGAGCGGATGTTGCTTTCCTGGACCTGCGAGATCAGCGGGTTCACCTCTGCCTCGTCGTCGATCTGGTAGTTCACCAGGGGCTTCACGCCACGCTGGGCCGCTTCACGGAAGCCGGCCACGGCCTGGCGCCCGTCGGCGCGGCTCGTGTGGACCATGAAGCCGGCGCAGGTCTTCAGGTTCTCATGGATGTCGCGCGACAGGCGCGGCAGCGCATCTTCGTCGACCCGCATCAGGTAGACGGTTTCCTCACGCGTGCCGATGCGGCCATCGGCCTGCGGCGCGCGGATCTCCACGGCATACGGTTCGACCCGCTCCAACTCGGCGCCCGAGCGGCGCAACAAGCGGTAGGCGTCTTCGCCCATCGAGGCCCAGACCATCGGGCCGGCCTGAGCGGATGCAACAAAACATGTCGCCAAGGTGCTGGACACCAGGGCTGCGCGGCGTAGTCTCATTCGTTGTCTCCTTGTCATTGGTCAAAGGGGCCTGTGCCTGCGCGGGCGGGGGCCTGCGACGGCTCGGCGACAATACTGGGTTTGTTGCCGGCGGGCACCCCCCAGTCTGCAGCCTTTATCTTTTTTGACTCTCTGAAGACCCGAACATGAGTGCCTTCAATGAAGAGCGCGTGTTGAGCGTGCACCACTGGACCGACAAGCTGTTCAGTTTCACCACCACCCGTGACAGCTCGTTGCGCTTTTCGAACGGCCACTTCACGATGATCGGCCTGCGGGTCGACGGCAAGCCGCTGCTGCGCGCCTACTCGATCGTCAGCGCGAACTACGAAGAGCACCTCGAATTCCTGAGCATCAAGGTGCAGGACGGCCCGCTGACCTCGCGCCTGCAGCACATCCAGCCCGGTGACTCGATCATCGTCGGCCGCAAGCCGACCGGCACGCTGCTGATCGACTACCTCACCCCCGGCAAGCGGCTGTACCTGCTGTCCACCGGCACCGGCATGGCGCCGTTCCTCAGCATCGTGCGCGACCCCGAGACCTACGAGAAGTTCGAGCAGGTCATCCTCGTGCACGGCGTGCGCGAGGTGAACGAGCTGGCCTACCACGACTACCTCACGCGCGACCTGCCGGCGCACGAGTTCCTCGGCGAGATGGTCACGCGCCAGCTGATGTACTACCCCACCGTCACCCGCGAGGCCTACAAGCACCAGGGCCGCGTGACCACCGTGATCGAGAACGGCCAGCTGGCCCACGACCTGCGCCTGCCGCCGCTGAACGCCGCCGAAGACCGCGTGATGATCTGCGGCAGCCCCGCGATGCTGCGCGACCTGAAGGTGATGATGGAAGAGCGCGGCCTGAAAGAAGGCAACACCAGCACGCCGGGCGACTACGTCATCGAGCGCGCGTTCGTCGACCAATAAGGCCGCGCCACAGGGCAAGCCATGTGCCTGCCTTGTTTAAATTTACAAAGCAGATGTGCTGGCCTTTCAGCCAGCGCGCAGCATGATGGCTTCGCGGCAGCAGAACCCGCGGCGGCGCACGGTGCGCCGTGACCCGCGGCCCCGCCGCCCAGAAGCCTCATGCCCCAGACACCCTTTTCACTGCCTGGCGCCGCGCTCTGCGCCGCCCTGAGCCTGCTCGGCGCCTGTGCCAGCGCGCCGCAAGCCCCCACCACCACCCCGGGCATCGCCCCCGCCGCGCTGGGCCAATGGGCGCGGGTCGACATCCCACCCGGCGCCGCCGCCCCCGACGCCCAGGCCCTGGCCACCTGGTGGCAGCAGTTCGGTGACGCCGGCCTCGACCGCCTGATGCAGCAAGCCCTGGCCGGCAACCTGGATTTGCGCTCGGCCCAGGCCAGCTTGCGCTCCGCCCAGGCCGCCCGCGCCGCCGCCCAGGCCGGCACCGGCCCGGTGATCGGCAGCTCGGCCGGTGCCAGCCGCAGCTTCACCCGCAGCAGTGCCAGCAACCTCTACAAGCTGGGCTTCAGCGCCAGCTGGGAGCCCGACCTGAGCGGCGCCCAGGCCAGCGGCCTTGCCGCGGCCGATGCCGACGCCCAGGCCGCCTGGGCCGACCTCGGCACCACCCGCATGACGCTCAGCGCCGAGCTGGGCCTGGCCTATGTGCAGTGGCGGGGCGCCCAGGCCCGCCTGCGCATCACGGCGGCCAGCCTGGCCAGCCTCGAGCAGACGCTCGAGCTCGCGCGCTGGAAGGCCCAGGCCGGCCTGGCCAGTGCGCTGGACGTGGAGCAGGCCCGCCTGTCGGTCGAGCAGACCCGCGCCAGCCTGCCCAACCTGGCGACCGAGATCGCGCAGGACGAGCACGTGATCGCGCTGCTGACCGGCCGCGCGCCCAGCGAGCTGGTGGCCGACCTGTCGGCCGAGCCCTTGTCCACCAGCGGTGTGCCGCAGGCCGGGCCGGCGCTGGAACGCCTGGCCCTGGGCCTGCCGGCCGACCTGCTGCGCCGCCGCCCCGACCTGCGCGCCGCCGAGGCCCGGGTGCGCGCCGCCTGGGCCCGCCAGGAGCAGACACGCCGCGCCGGCTGGCCCGGCCTGGGCCTGAGCGGCTCGGTCGGCCTGCAGGCGCTGACCCTCGGCGCGCTGGGCCAGGCCAGCGCCGGTGTGGCCGCGCTGGCCGCCAGCGTCGACTGGACGCTGTTCGACAACGGCCTGCGCCAGGCCCAGGTCGACCAGGCCGGCGCCGCGCTCGACGGCAGCCGCCTCGCCTACGACGCCGCCGTGCTCGCTGCGGTGAAAGACGTGGAGGACAGCCTGGTCGCCCTGCGCGGCAGCCGCGACCGCGCCGAATCGCTGCGCCTGGCCGCAGACGCCGCGGCCGCCACGCTGCACTGGACCCGCGTGCGCCACGACGCCGGCCTGACCGACTTCGCCACGCTGCTCGAAGCCCAGCGCAACGAGCTGGGCGCGCGGCTGGCGCTGCAGACCACGCAGACCGACCTGTCGCTGAACCTGATCCGCCTGTTCAAGGCGCTCGGCGGCGGCTGGGACACCGGCGCTGCCAACGCCGAGCCCGTGCCCACGCCCTCGCCCACCCCCAACGCGCCGCCAGCCCCTGTTGCCAGCCCCCGCGCCTGACACCGCTGCCCACCACCATGCCCGCAGAAAAAGAAACCTCCCCACGCGCCCTGCCCGACTGGCTGCAGGGCGACCAGCGCCCCTTCTTGAAACGCCGCTCGACCTGGGTCATCGCGGTGCTGGCGGTGGCGCTGGCCGCCGGCGGCGTTGCCTGGTGGCGCGCCCAGGCGCGCGCCGATGCGCCGCACTACGTGACCGAAGAGATCACCCGCGGCGACATCGCCCTCACCGTCACCGCCAACGGCACGCTGCAGCCCACGCGCTCGGTCAACATCGGCAGCGAGTTGTCGGGCACCGTCAGCGAGGTGCTGGTCGACGTGAACGACCGCGTCAAGAAGGGCCAGGTGCTGGTGCGGCTGGACACCGCCAAGCTGCAGGACCAGGTCGCCAAGTCCGAGGCGGCGCTGCAAAGCGCCCGCGCCGGCATCGCCCAGGCCACCGCCGCCACCCGCGAGGCGCAGCTGGCGCAAGCCCGACTCGAAGAGGTCAAGCGCCTCTCCGGCGGCAAGCTGCCCGCGGCCAGCGAGCTCGACACCGCCCACGCCACGCTGGCCAAGGCCCAGGCCGCCGAGGCCGGCGCGCGGGCCGACCTGGCGCAAGCCGAAGCCACGCTGCGCACCGACCGCACCAACCTGGGCAAGGCCTCGATCCGCGCGCCGATCGACGGCGTGATCCTGACCCGCTCGGTGGACCCCGGCAACGCGGTGGCCGCATCGCTGCAGGCCGTCACGCTGTTCACGATGGCCGAAGACCTGACGCAGATGAAGCTGTCGGTCAATGTCGACGAGGCCGATGTCGGCCAGGTCAAGGAGGGCCAGACCGCGCAGTTCAGCGTCAGCGCCTGGCCGGGCCGCAAGTACCCGGCCAAGATCACCCGCGTGGCCTTCGGCTCGACCACCACCGACAACGTGGTCACCTACACCACGCAGCTGCTGGTCGACAACCCCGACCTGACGCTGCGCCCGGGCATGACGGCCACCGCCATCATCGCCGCCACCGAGCGCCAGGGTGTGCTGCGCGTGCCCAACACCGCCTTCAGCTTCGACCCCCACGCCGCCACCGGCCGCGCCAGTGCCGCCAGCAGCGGCATCGTCTCAGCCCTGATGCCGCGCCCACCCGTCGGCCAGGGCACGAAGCGCGCCCGGCCTACGGATGGCGCCGGCGGCAAGTCGGCTGGCCAGCGGCGGCTGTGGGTGCTGCAGGGCGGCCAGCCGGTGGCCGTGACGGTCACCGCCGGGCTGTCCAACGGCCGGTTGACCGAGGTCAGTGCGCCGGAGCTGAAAGAGGGCATGGCGGTCATCGTCGACCAGCAAAGCGGGGCCAAGCCGTGAGCGACGCGACCAGCCCAGACGCGGGCCGAGGAGGAGAAGACTCGCCCTTGATCCGCCTGCGCGGTGTCACCAAGACCTACGGCCAGGGGGCCATCGCCTTCCAGGCGCTCAAGGGCGTGGACCTCGATGTGCGCGCCGGCGAGTTCGTCGCCATCATGGGCCCGAGCGGCTCGGGCAAGTCGACCGCGATGAACCTGCTGGGCTGCCTGGACACCCCCACCAGCGGCAGCTACCTGTTCGACGGCATCCCGGTCGAGCGGCTCGACCGCGACGCCCGCGCCCGCCTGCGCCGGCGCCACCTGGGCTTCGTGTTCCAGGGCTTCAACCTGCTGGCGCGCACCTCGGCGCTCGAAAACGTCGAGCTGCCGCTGCTGTACCGCGGCGAGCCCGCCGCCCAGCGCCACGCCGCGGCCCGCGCCGCACTGGCCCAGGTCGGCCTGGCCGGCTGGGAAACGCACACGCCGGCCGAGCTGTCCGGCGGCCAGCAGCAGCGCGTGGCGATCGCCCGCGCCATCGTCACCCAACCCACGGTGCTGCTGGCCGACGAGCCCACCGGCAACCTCGACACCGCGCGCAGCCAGGAGATCATGGCCCTGCTCGACGCCCTGAACCGCGACCACGGCATCACCGTGCTGATGGTCACCCACGAGGCCGAGATGGCGGCCCATGCGCGGCGCATCGTCCACTTTCGCGACGGCAAGATCGAGCGCGACGAGGTCACCACCACTGCGGCCGACCACCTCACCGCGATCGCAGGGGCCGCCTGATGTGGGCCAACACCTTCTTCCTCGCGATCCGGGCGATCCGGCGCAACCTGCTGCGCTCGTTCCTCACCGTGCTGGGCATCGTGATCGGCGTGGCCGCGGTGATCACGATGGTCACGCTCGGCAACGGCGCCACGCAGGCGGTGCGCGACCAGATCAGCAGCCTGGGCAGCAACCTGCTGATGGTGCGGCCCGGCCAGCGCCTGGGGCCTGGCATGGGTGGCGCCGGCGCGCCGGCCTTCAAAGAGGCCGATGTCGAGGCGATCACCGCGCAGATCGGCGGCCTCAAGGCCGTGGCGCCCGAGGTGCGCTCGGGTGTCACCGTGATCGCCAACGGCAAGAACTGGGCGACCACCGTCACCGGCAGCAGCGACGCCTACTTCACCACCAGCAACTGGACGATTGCCAGCGGCCGCATCTTCGACGATGAGGAGCAGGCCACCGGTGCCGCGGTCTGCCTGATCGGCGCGACCGTCAAGCGCGAACTCTTCGGCGCCAGCTCGGATCCGCTGGGCGAGCAGGTCCGCATCAAGTCGTTCTCGTGCGAGGTGATCGGCACACTCGCCCCCAAGGGCCAGGCCGCGATGGGCCAGGACCAGGACGACACCATCATCGTGCCGCTGCGCACCGCGCAGCGCCGCGTCACCGGCTCGACCCGCGTCAACACCTTGCTGGTGTCGATGCGCGACGGCGCCGACCCAGCCCGCATCACCGCTGCACTGACCAGCCTGCTGCGCGAGCGACGCAAGATCGCCGACGGCGCCGACGACAACTTCAGCGTGCTGGACACGGCCCAGATCGCGCAGACCTTGTCCGGCACCACGCAGCTGATGACCTCGCTGCTCGGCGCGGTGGCGGCCGTGAGCCTGCTGGTGGGCGGCATCGGCATCATGAACATCATGCTGGTCAGCGTGACCGAGCGCACCCGCGAGATCGGCGTGCGGCTGGCCATCGGCGCGTTGGAGCGCGAGGTGTTGATGCAGTTCCTGATCGAGGCCGTCGTGCTGTCGTCGCTGGGTGGCCTGGTCGGCATCGTGCTGGCCACGCTGGCCTCGGTGGGGCTGGCCGGGCTGATGCAGGTGCCCTACCTGTTCAACCCCAGCATCAACCTGCTGGCCTTCGCCTTCTCGGCGGCCATCGGCGTGGTGTTCGGCTACTTCCCGGCACGGCGTGCGGCGCAGCTGGATCCGATCGAGGCGTTGCGGCACGAGTAGGTCTTGGTCATGGAGGTGCGACGCTGGTTGGCGCGCGCCGCGGGAGCCGGGTGAGCGGCTCCGCTCATGTCCCCCGCCGCTGGCCTGCGGCCAACGGCTCCTCCTTTACTTCGCTGCGCCGCTCACCCGGCCCCCGCGGCCACCACCGTGATTTGACTTGCATCGTGAACCGGCCCGATCCCGCTCCACCTTGCACCAGGCGGATCAGACACCTCAGTACGGAAGTCGAGCAAACGCAAGTTCGCGTAGAGTGCCGCCGTCCCTGCCACTCGCTCTGCCGCGCCACCGCCATGACCCGCCAACGCCTGCCGTCGATCGCCCTGCTGCTGTGCGCCTTGCTGGCCGGCTGCGCGTCGAAACCCGAGCCGCGCCCGCACACCGCCAGCCGCGGTGTCACGGTGCTGGTCACGCCGTTCATGATGCCGGTGCTGAACCGGCAGCGCAACGTGCGGCTGTACCTGCCGCCCAGCTACGGCACGAGCGACAAGCGCTACCCGGTGATCTACATGCACGACGGGCAGAACCTGTTCGACGACGCCACCTCGTACGCCGGCGAGTGGGGTGTGGACGAGACGCTCAACGACATGGCCGCGCGCCAGGGCTTCGAAGCGATCGTGATCGGGCTCGACAACGGCGGCGAGAACCGTGTCCGCGAGCTGAACCCCTTCGATCACCCGAAGAACGGCGCCGGTGAAGGCGAGGCCTACCTGGCCTTCGTCGTCAACACGCTCAAGCCGGTGATCGACAAGCAGTACCGCACGCTGACCGGGCCCGAGAACACCGCGATCATCGGCAGCTCGATGGGTGGGCTGATCTCCGATTACGCGATCCACCGCTACCCGCAGGTCTTCGGCCGCGCCGGCGTGCTCTCGCCCGCGTACTGGACGGCCGACCCCGGCATCTACGACTACGCGGCGCAGCACCCGCTGCCGCTCGGCGCCCGGGTCTATTTCTCGATGGGTGGCAAAGAAGGCGACAGCGCATTGCCCGACGTGCAGCGCATGCACACCGTGATGACCGCCCAGCGCCCCGAGCCGGGCGCGGTGACCTTGAGCATCGTGCCCAAGGCCGAGCACAACGAGGCCGCCTGGCGCGCCGAGCTGCCCAAGGTGCTGAACTTCCTGTTCGCACCGCTACCCACACCCACCGCCCAGTGACACCCGAAGGTTTGACGTTGCTGCTCGCCGACGAGCAGCTGGTGGCGGTGGACAAGCCGGCCGGCCTGCTCTCGGTGCCCGGCCGCGGGCCGGAGCGCGCCGATTGCGCCGCCAGCCGCGTGCAGGCCGCCTATGCCGATGCGCTGATCGTGCACCGGCTCGACATGGGCACCTCGGGCGTGCTGGTGTTCGGCCGCGGCGCAGCGGCGCAGCGCGCGCTCAGCGTCGCGTTCGCCGAGCGGCGGGTCGACAAGCGCTACATCGCCGTCGTCGCCGGGTCCCCGTCCGCCGACGAAGGCGGGGTCAGCCTGCCGCTGATCTGCGACTGGCCTAACCGGCCGCGCCAGATGGTCGACCATGAGCGCGGTAAACCGTCCGCAACGTTGTGGCGCGTTCTGCAACGGTCAGCCGACGGCGCCACCACCCGCGTCGAGCTGTTCCCGCTGACCGGGCGCTCGCACCAGTTGCGCGTCCACATGCAGCAGATCGGCCACCCGATCGTCGGTGACGAGCTGTATGCCCCGCCCGATGTCCAGGCGATGGCGCCACGCTTGCTGCTGCATGCCGAGTGCCTGAAACTGTTCCATCCGGCCGACAACCGGCTGGTCACGATCCACAGCCCCTGCCCCTTCTGAGCACCGCCCTTCACCTTCTCGAGCCATGCGCCTACCTGTCGAACTGCCCAAGGCCTATCGCCTGCTGAACCACGGCCCCACGGTGCTGGTCAGCGCCCAGCATGACGGGCGCCGCAACGTGATGGCCGCCGCCTGGGCGATGCCGCTGGACTACGACCCGCCCAAGGTGGCCGTGGTGCTGGACAAGAGCACCTACACCCGCGAGCTGGTCGAACAGTCGAACCACTTCGCGCTCAGCGTGCCCTGCCAGGCCCAGGCCCGCATGGTGCACGGCGTGGGCAGCCACAGCGGGCGCGAGCAAGACAAGTTCGTGGGCTACGGCCTGAACGCCCTCGAAGAGCCGGCAGCGCACTCGCCGCTGATCAACGGCTGCGTCGCCTGGCTCGACTGCGAGCGCCTGCCGCAGCCCGAGCAAGAGGCGCGCTTCGACCTGTTCCTCGGCCAGGTGACCGGCGCCTGGGCGCTGAGCCAGGTGTTCAACGCCGGCCGCTGGCATTTCGAGGGCCACGACGAGATGCGCACCCTGCACCACATTGCCGGCGGCCAGTTCTTCACGATCGGCAAGCCGATCGACGGCAGCAAGTAACGCCCTACTGGAGGCCACCCATGCTCCACCTGACCCTGATCACCGGCGCCTCGCGCGGCCTGGGGGCCGCGATGGCCGCGCAACGCCTGCGCCAAGGCCACCAGGTCATCGGCATCTCGCGCCAGTCGTCGGCCGAGCTGGCGGCGCTGGCCGCCACCAGCGGCGCCAAGCTGACGCAATGGAAGCTCGACCTGGCCGAGCCCGAGGCCGCCGCCAACCACCTGGCGGCGTGGCTGGCGGCGCAAGACGGCAAGGCCTTTGCCAGCGCCAGCCTGATCAACAACGCCGGCGTCGTGACCCAGCCGGGGCCACTGGAGGCCACGCCACCGGCCGAGATCGCGCGCGGCCTGCGCGTGGGCCTCGAGGCGGCGATGCTGCTCAGCGCGGCCTTCCTCAAGGGCACCGCCGCCTGGCCCGGCACGCGCAAGCTGCTGAACATCTCGTCCGGCCTGGGCCGGCGGGCGATGGCCGGCAGCGCCGTCTACTGCGCGGCCAAGGCGGGCATGGACCACTTTGCCCGCGCGGTGGCGCTGGAGCAGGCCGCCTTGCCCCACGGCGCCCACATCGTCTCGCTCGCGCCCGGCATCATCGACACCGACATGCAAGTGCAGCTGCGCAGCGCCGACGCAGCCGCCTTCCCTGAGCGCGAGCGCTTCGCGCAGTTCAAGAGCCAGGGCCAGCTCGACGTGCCCGAGGTGGCCGCGGCCAAGGTGCTGGCTTACCTGGACCGCGCCGACTTCGGCGCCAACCCGGTGGGCGACGTGCGCGACGCCTGATCAGGCTGGCTGCGCCAGCGTCATCACCACCGCGTCGCAGTCCGCCGCAAAGCGGTGCGCCAGGCCGGGCGGCACGTGGATCAGCAGCAACGCCCCGCCCGAGGTGCGCGCGAGCAGGTGGTCGGCATCGGCCGCGAGGCCGCGGCCGGTGTGGGGCAAGGGGTGGTGCTTGAACATCGTCGATTCACTCATGGCAGACGCGCTCAGGCCTTCACCAGCAGCTTGCCGCGGTGCTCGCCGGTGAACAGGCTTTGCAGCGCCATCGGCAGCTGCTCGAAGCCTTCGACCACCGTCTCTTCGAACACGATCTCGCCGGCCTTCACCCACGGGCCGACGATGCGCAGCATCTCGTCCATGCGGTGCAGGTAGTCGCGTGCCAGCATGCCCTGCACGGTGGCGCGCTGGTACAGCATGTGGTGCAGCCAGCGCGGGCCCAGCTCGGGCTCGTCCAACCCGCCGGAATACTGGCTGATCGCACCGCAGATGACGATGCGTGCGCGGCGATTGACCAGCGGGATCACCGCATCGCTGATCCAGCCGCCGACGTTGTCGAAGTAGACGTCGACACCGCCGACCAGGCGTTTGATCTCTGCGACCAGCGCCCCGGCATCGGCATGCGCCTTGTAGTCGACCGCATGGTCCAGCTTCAGCGTCTGTCTCAGCCACGCGCACTTGGCCGCACCGCCAGCAATGCCCAGCACCGTGCAGCCATGGCGCTTGGCGAACTGCGCCACCAGCGAACCCACCGCGCCGCCCGCACCTGACACGATCACCACGTCACCCGCCTTGGGCCGGCCCGATTCGGTGAGGCCGAACCAGGCCGTGCGGCCCGGCATGCCCAGCACGCCCAATGCGGTCGAAGGCGGCGCCAATTGGGTGTCGAGCTTGCGCAGCTGGCTGTGGTGCGCCAGTGCATGGGTCTGCCAACCCAGCATGCCCTCGACCCAGTCGCCCGGCTGCAGCGTCGGCGCGTTCGAGCGCAGCACCTGGCCCACCACGCCGGCGGTCTGCACCACGCCCAGCGCATGCGGCAGCTCGTTGTAGGTCGGCTTCTTCGACTGGTTGATGCGCATGTAGGGGTCGACGCTCCAGTAGCGCGCCTCGACCAGCACCTCGCCCCCGGCCAGACCTTCGGGCAGCGGGCTCTCGCGCAGCTCGTAGTGCTCGGGCCCGACCAGCCCGTCGGGGTGGCGCAGGTAGATCCATTGGCGGTTCATCGGCTCTCCAGCAAAGCGTGCAAGGCCGCGATGGTGCGCCGGTTGTCGTTTCTATGAAAGCAATAGAATTTCAACAATCGTTGCGCCTGAGGAATCATCGACATGGACCTGCCCGACCTGCGCCTGTTCCTCAGCGCCACCCGGCACCACAACCTGAATGCCGCGGCGAACGAGCTGAACCTCACCGCGTCGGCCGTCTCGCGCGGCATCCGCCGGCTCGAAGATTCGCTGCGCACGCCCTTGTTCGACCGCGTCGGCAAATCGCTCGTGCTCAACGCCGCCGGCCAACGCCTGCAGCAGCGGGCGATCAGCCTGCTCGACATGGCCGAGGCCACCCGCGCCGAGTTCGAGGGCTCGGCCTTCAAGGTGCATTGCCGTATCGCCGCCCCCGCCGTGCTGCAGTGGCGCTGGGGCGGCGCGCTGGCGCAGGCGCTGGAGGCCGCACAGGGCGGCAGCAGCATGGTGTTTCGCCTGGCGTTCGAAGACGAGGCTGTCGCCGCCGTGGCGCGCGGCGAGGCCGACCTGGCGCTGGTCACACAAGAGGCGCTGGTCAACGGCCCGCAGCGCCACCTGGCCGAGGGGCTGGTGGCCGAGCCGCTGGGCACGATGGCCATGCAGCTGGCCGCCGGCCCGACCCACCCGCTGGTGGCCGGCGCGTCGGGCAAGACCGGCCCGCGCACCGTGTCGACCCAGCAGGTGCTGCAGCACGAGTTCGCGGCGCCGTCGCGCTCGATGTTCTGCGGCGTCGGCCGCGGCCCACGGTCAGACGGCTGGCGCGACGACCAGCTGCCGCGCCGCATCCGCTACTGGATCGACGACCTGCAGTTGCTGGTGCAGTTCGTCGCCGAGGGCCGCGCACTGGCCTACCTCCCCGACTTCGCGATCGAGGCTGCCGGCCTGCGCCGGCTGCGTGTGCGCGACTGCCAGTACACCTGCGAAGAATCGGCCTCGCTGCTGTGGCGCCCGACCGAAGCCGCCGGCTGGCAGCTGCGCATGGTGGACCAGCTGCGCAAGCGCTGACCCAGCGGCCGCCCCCCTCTTACACTGGCCCCACCAAGCTGACGGAACACGAGAACAAACGGATGACGCCGCTGGAAGTGCTGGCCAACGTGATGGTCACCCTGTCGATCGTGCTGGCCGGCCGCAACAGCATCCACACCTGGTGGACGGGCATCGTCGGCTGCGGGTTGTTCGTGCTGGTGTTCGGCCAGGCCAAGCTGTATGCCGACGTGACGCTGCAGGGCTTCTTCATCGCCAGCAGCATCGTCGGCTGGTGGCGCTGGCGCGGTAGCCGCCATGTCGCCCCGGCCGCGGTGACCCGCGCAACACCGGGCGGCGTGGCGCTGGCGGCCGCCATCGGCGGTGGCGCGGCGCTGGCCTACGGCGCGTTGCTGCACCACTTCACCGACGCCTACGCGCCCTACGTCGATTCGGCGGTGCTGAGCTTCAGCGTCGTCGGCCAATGGCTGATGATGCAGCGGCGTGTCGAATCGTGGCCGTTCTGGGTGCTGGTCAACATCGTCGCGGTGCCGCTGTACGCCAGCCGCGAGCTGTACGTCACATCCGTGCTGTACGCGGTCTACCTGGTCAACGCGCTGGTGTCGTGGCGCCATTGGTGGCGCCTGTCGCAGGCCACGCCCACCACAGCGTGAGCACGCGCTTTCGCCGCGGCCTGGTGGTCGGCAAGTTCTCGCCGCTGCACCGGGGCCATGAGTGGCTGATCGAGACCGCGCGCGCCGCCTGCGGCGAGCTGTTGGTGCTGAGCTACAGCCAGCCCGAGTTCGACCGCTGCGACGCCGCCGCCCGCGAACGATGGCTGCAGGCGCGCTGCCCCGGCGTGAAGCGGTGGGTGCTCGACGATGCACGTCTCGCGCGGCTGTGCGCGCAGCGCAGCGTCGAGCCGCGCCACCTGCCGCCGAACGACGCGCCCGATGAGGTGCAGCGCCGTTTCGTCGGCAGCCTGCTGCTCGACCTGCTGGGCACCACCGTCGACGCGGTGTTCACCAGCGAGTCCTACGGCGACGGCTTCGCCGCATCGCTGACCGCACAGTTCCGCGCCATCAACCCCGGCCACGCGCCGGTCGTTCACGTCTGCGTCGACGCGGCGCGCACGACCCGCCCTGTCAGCGGCTCGGCCGTGCGCGCAGCCCCCGCCGCCTGGCGCGCGATGGTCGCGCCCGAGGTCTACGCCGACCTGGTGCCGCGCCTGTGCCTGCTTGGCGGCGAATCGTCCGGCAAGACAACGCTCGCGCAGGCGCTGGCCGAGCGGCTCGGCACCACCTGGGTGCCCGAGTACGGCCGCGAGCGCTGGGAACAAGTCGGCGGTGTGCTGTCGGTCGACGAGCTGGTGCACGTGGCCCAGGTCCAGGTGCAGCGCGAAATCGACGCCGCGCCAACCGCCCACGGCTGGCTGGTCTGCGACACCTCGCCGCTGACGACGCTGCAATACTGCCTGCTCGACCACGGCGCGGCCCCTGCCGAACTGCAGCAACTGGCCCGGCGCCCCTACGACCTGGCCGTGCTGTGCGATGGCGACTTCGGCTTCGTGCAGGACGGCACACGGCGCGACGACGCGTTTCGTGCGGAGCAACAGGCCCGCACTGCCGAGGCGCTGCAAAAGCTACGTGCCAACTACGTCACCGTTCGCGGCGGTGTCGAAGAACGCATCGAGCAGGTGCTGGCCGCTCTGCACGCTTGAGGTCAGCTGCGCCGCAGCGCCAACGCCATCTGCTCGATCTCGTCGCCACGGTGCAGCGTCATGCGCCACGCGGGCGGAATGCCGCCACGCCCGTAGAACGCGCCGGCCAGCTGGCCAACGATCGCCCCCGTGGTGTCTGCATCGTCACCCAGGTTGACCGCGGCCAATACGGCAGCGTCGAACGACGTCGTCTGGTTGAAACACCAAGCAGCGGCCTCCAGCGACTCGACCGCGTAGCCCGATCCACGAATCTGATCGACATGCTTGGTCTTCCACTCGCCCGCGGCCTGCGCTGACACCGCAGCAGTCGGCCAGGGCCCTTCGACAGCCGTCAACACCTCATGCTTCGGCAAACCATTCAAAGCACGGGACAACCACGTCGCCAACAGGCGACAGCAAGCGACCGCTTCGGGCGCCGCATGCGTCGTGCGCGAGCTGTCTTCGGCATACCGCAATTGGTCTGCCTCATTCGGATGAAAGAACAGCACCACAGGAGCCAAACGCATCAGCGAGCCGTTGCCCGCCGACTCAGGGTGCGTCGAGCCAGCGAACGGATTCCCGTCAGTCAAATAGCTGGCCAGCGCCGCCCGCACCGTCATGCCGATGTCGAAGCAATGTCCCGTAGAACTGAGATAGCCCCATTCCCACCAGTTGGCATAGCGAGTCATCTGGTCGACGGCATTGAAGCCACCCTTGGAGCACAAGCTCTCAGCCAAGCACAGCGCCATCGACGTGTCGTCCGTCCAATAGCCCGGCCGTAGGCCGAACGGCCCGCCGCCCACCATGCCAGAGACTGGCGCAAACGAGCCACGCGGGCTGAACTCGACCGTCGTGCCCACGGCATCGCCGCAGGCCAGCCCCAGCAGGCAACCGGCAAAGCGGTCTTCGAGCGTCACGGTGTCAGACATTGAACCCCCGATCCAGCAGCGACAAGGCGTGGCGGAATTCGCGGCGCAGGCGGTAGAGCTGGGCCGGGCGGTGCGCGCCGCCGCTGGTCTGCGCGCCGGGGATGGCTTCGAGCATGCCCAGCGCGTCCATCTTGCGGCGAAAGCTGACCTTGTTGACCGGCTCGCCGAGCACGGCCTCGTAGACAGCCTGCAGTTGCGGCAACGTGAAGGCCTCGCCGCACAGGTAGACCGGCAGCGACGAGTACTGGCTCTTGCTGCGCACGCGCTGCACCGCCGCGTCGACGATGCGGCCGTGGTCGAACGGCAAGGCCGGCAGCTTGGCAACCGGGCGCAGTTGGCGCTCGACCCCGTCGACCACCAGCACATCGGCCGGCAGCAGCGCGTAGTACGCGATCGAGATGCTCCAGCCGCGCGGGTCGCGGCCGGGGCCCGAGAAGGTGGCCAGCTGTTCCAGATAGGGGCTGACAATGCCCGCCTTGTCGTGCAACACGCGCGCAGCGGCGTCTTCGGCGCTCTGGTCTTCCTGCGCATGCAGGTAGCCGCCGGGCAGGGCCAGCGAGCCATCGAAAGGCTCGCGGTCGCGCTTGAGCAGCAGCACGTGCAGCGCGTCGTCCAGCAGCGTCAGCAAGGCGATGTCGACGGTGCAGATGATGGCGGGAAACTCGGCCATGGTGAACAGCGAGTGTTTGGATACTCCGGCGACAAACAGGCACCGAATCTGGAATCAGCAGGCGCTCATGCTAATGGAAACTTCTTCACAACACCCACTCCCTTGTTAGTTGCATAGATGTACTAACAGAACTACACTGGCCCCACTGCGAACCCAGGAGCCTTCATGAGCACCCGCACCCAGCTGTTGATCATCGACCCGCAAAACGATTTCTGCGACCTGCCCGAGGCCTATCGCCCGATCGGCCCGCTGACCCATGCGCGCCAAGCCCCGGCCCTGCCCGTGGCCGGCGCCCATGCCGACATGCAGCGCCTGGCCAGCTTCGTCGACCGCGCCCGCAGCGCGCTCGACCAGATCTGCATCACCCTCGATTCGCACCACCGCATCGACATCGCCCACCCCGGCTTCTGGCGCACCGGCGACGGCCAGCCGGTCAACCCGTTCACCAGCATCACCGCAGCGCAGGTGCGCGCCGGCGCCTTCAGCCCGCGCGACCCCGCCGCCCTGCCCCGCACGCTGGCCTACCTGGACGAGCTGGACGCCCGCGGCCGCTACACGCTGATGGTGTGGCCCGTGCACTGCGAGATCGGCACCTGGGGCCACAACGTGCACGCCGACCTGAAGGCGGCCCTGTCGACCTGGGAAGACGACAACCTCACCATCGTGCAAACGGTGAACAAGGGCGAGAACCCATGGACCGAGCACTACAGCGCGATGCAGGCCGAGGTGCCAGACGCCGACGACCCGCACACTCAGCTGAACGAAACGCTGATCCGCCAGCTGGACCAGGCCGAGCTGCTGTTGATCGGCGGTGAAGCCAGCAGCCACTGCGTGAGGGCCACCACCGAGCACATCGTGGCCCACCTGCCCAGCGGCAACACACACAAGGTGGTTTTGCTCACCGATGCGATGAGCCCGGTGGGCGGTTTCGAGGCGCAGCACGCGGCGTTTCTGGCCGACATGCAGGCGCGCGGAGTTCGGCTGATGCGCTGCGAAGAAGCGCTGGCCCTGCTCGGCCAAACGAGCGACGCCTGACCCCGAGAACAACGACCGGACCCTCACCATGGCCCCCGTGATCACAAGCCTGCTCGACACCGACCTCTACAAGTTCACGATGTGGCAGACGATGCTGCATCGGCACCCGCAGACGCAAGCCGAATACACCTTCGTCTGTCGCAACACCCCGGCCTACCCGCTGGCCGAGTTGCTGGCCGACGTGGAGCGCGAACTCGACCACCTGTGCGGCCTGAGCTTCGCGCCGGCAGAGCTGGCCTACATCGGCAGCCTGCGCTTCATCAAGCCCGATTTCGTCGACTTCCTGCGCATCTTTCGCTTCCAGCGCAGCTTCATCGAGGCCAAGGCCGACGGTGAGCGCCTGAGCATCATCGCCAGCGGCCCGCAGGTCCACGTGATGGGCTTCGAGATCTATGTGCTGGCGATCGTCAACGAGCTGTACTTCCGCCGCCTGGCCCAGCCCGGCACGCTGGCCGAAGGCCGCCGCCGGTTGGCCGAGAAGATCGATCTGCTGCGTGCCTTCGGCAGCGAGCCGCCACGCCGCCACCCGTTCGAGTTCTTCGACTTCGGCCTGCGCCGGCGCTTTTCGGGCGACTGGCAGCGCGAGGTGGTGGCCACCTTCAAGCGCGACCTGCCCCAGTACTTCAAAGGCACGTCGAACGTGCTGCTGGCGCGCGACCTCGGCCTGGTGCCGATCGGCACGATGGCACACGAGTACCTGCAGACCTACCAGGCGCTGGGCGTGCGGCTGCGTGACCACCAGAAGGCCGCGCTGGAGGACTGGGTGCAAGAGTACCGCGGCGACCTCGGCGTGGCGCTGACCGACGTGGTCGGCATGGATGCCTTTCTCGCCGATTTCGACCTCTACTTCGCCAAGCTGTTCGACGGCCTGCGCCACGACTCGGGCGACCCGTTCGTCTGGGGCGAAAAAGCGCTGGCCCACTACGCCAAGCTGCGCATCGACGCGAACACCAAGCGGCTGGTGTTCTCCGACGGGCTCGACGTGCCGCGTGCGCTGGCGCTGCACCGCCACTTCGCCGACCGCACCCAACTCGGCTTCGGAATCGGCACCAATCTCAGCAACGATGTCGGCCTGACGCCGCTGAACATCGTGATGAAGCTGACGCACTGCAACGGCCAGCCGGTGGCCAAGTTGTCGGACAGCCCCGGCAAGACGCTGTGCGACGACCAGACCTTCCTCGCCTACCTGCGCCAGGTGTTCAACGTTCCTGCTTGAAAGACCGCCATGCTCACCCTGACCCTGGCCCAGCTCAACTTCACCGTCGGCGACGTGGCCGGCAACGTGCAGAAGATGATCGCGGCCGCCCACCGCGCACGCGACGATGGCTCGTCGCTGGTCGTCTTTCCCGAACTGTCGCTGACCGGCTACTACCCCGGCGACCTTCTCGAAGAACCCACCTTTCTCGACCGCATCGACGCCGGCCTGGCCGAGCTGCGCAGTGCGTCGCGCCAGCTGCCGCAACTGCACTGGGTGGTGGGCGCGCCGTTGCGCCGCGAAGGCCCGGGCAAGCGGCTGGAGAATTCGCTGATCGTGCTGCACGCCGGCGAGGTGGTGCTGCGTTATGCAAAGCAACTGCTGCCCACCTACAACATCTTCGACGAGCGCCGCCACTTCGAGCCGGGGCCGGACGTGGCCAAGGTGCTGCGCGTCGGCCATGCGCAGGTCGGCCTGCTGATCTGCGAAGACGGCTGGAACGACGAAGGCGCCGACTACCGCGTGAACCCGTTCGAGCGCATGCGCGACGCGGCGCCCGACCTGGTGATCTCGATCAATGCCAGCCCGTCGAACATCGGCAAACGCGAGCAGCGGCACCAGGTGTTCGGCGACGCCAGCAAGCGCCACGGCTTGCCCATCCTCTACGTCAACCAGATCGGCGGCCACGACCAGCTGGTCTACGACGGCGCATCGTTCGCGGTCGAGCCCGATGCCGGCGTGGTGTTCGAAGCCGAGCGTTTTGTTGAAGACCTGCGCACGCTGCGCTTCGACAACGGCCGCTTCCTGACACTCAATGGCGACGCCCCGCCGCCGGTGTCGCGCGACGGGCTGCCGATGATGGCGTTCTACCAGGCGCAGATCGTGTTGGGCTTGAAGGACTATGCACGGCGCTGCGGCTTCCACCAGGCGGTCGTCGGCTCGTCGGGCGGCATCGACAGCGCGCTGACGCTGGCGCTCGCCGTGCAGGCGCTCGGGCCGCAGAACGTGATGGCGGTGACGATGCCGTCGCGCTTTTCTTCCGCCGGCTCGGTGGACGACTCGGTCACGCTGTGCCGCAACCTCGGCATCGAGCTCGCCACGCACCCGATCGCCGACCTGGTGGCCGGCTACGGCGCGCAGTTTGCGCAAAGCTTCGGCCGGCCGCTCGAAGGCCTGCCGCTCGAGAACCTGCAGGCCCGCGTGCGCGGCACGATCCTGATGGAGTACTCGAACAGCTTTGGCCACCTGCTGCTGACCACGGGCAACAAGTCGGAGATCTCGGTCGGCTACTGCACCCTCTACGGCGACACCAACGGCGGCCTCGGCCTGCTCGGCGACCTGTACAAGACCGAGGTCTTCGCGCTGTCTCGCCACATCAACGAAGCCGCCGGCCGCGAGCTGATCCCCAGCGCCATCATCGACAAGGAGCCTTCCGCCGAGCTGGCGCCTGGGCAACGCGATGTCGACAGCCTGCCGCCCTACCCGGTGCTCGACGAGATCCTGAAGCTGCTGATCGAAGGCAATCGCCTGGCCGCATGGGAATATGCCGAGGCCACCGCATTCGTCGATGGCTTGCAGGCGGCCGACGAAGGCCGCGCGCTGGTCGAGCGGATCCGCCAGATGATTGCCCGCAACGAGTACAAACGCCGCCAGGCACCGCCGATCATCCGCGTTCGGGCCCGTGCCTTTGGCACCGGCCGGCAGATGCCGATCGCGGCCAAGTACTGACACGCAAACACGAACAACACCATGCGCACGCCACCACCCGCCGTTGCCCCCACCCTGCGCGCCGCCGTCTGCATCGGCCGCTTCCAGCCCTTTCATGCCGGCCACCTGGCGCTGCTGAGGCACGCGCTGGAAAAAGCGCCGCGCTGCGTCGTCGTGCTGGGCTCGTCGTTCCAGGCGCGCACGCCGAAAAACCCGTTCAGCTGGCAAGAGCGCGCTGAGATGATCCGCCTCAGCCTGCCAGAGCAAGACCAGGAGCGCGTCCAGTTCCTGCCGTTGCGCGACTGGTACGACGAGGCGCGCTGGACGGTGGCGGTGCGCGAGGGTGTCGAGGCGCTGTGCCCACCGGCCTCCGGCACCGGAGACATCGCGCTGGTCGGCCACTTCAAGGACGCAACGAGTAACTACCTGCGCAACTTCCCGGGCTGGCGCATGTTCAGCGTGGAGCGACTGCACCCTGCCGATGCCACGTCACTGCGCGATGCGTTCTTCGCGTCGACCCGCGAAGACATGCCGGGCACACTGGCCGCGCTGGTCGACCAGGTGTCGCCGGCGGTGCGCGCCTTCTTGCAAGGTTGGAGCGCCCTGCCGGCCTTCAGCGCACTGTGCGAAGAATGGCAGATGCTGCGCGACTACCGCGCTGCTTGGTCCACTGCGCCCTACCCGCCGGTGTTCGTCACTGTCGACGCCGTGCTGCACTGTTCCGGTCACGTGTTGCTGATCCGCCGCGGCCAGGCGCCCGGCAAGGGCTTGTTCGCGATGCCCGGCGGCTTCATCGAGCAGCGCGAAACAGCCTACCAATCCGCGTTGCGCGAATTGCACGAGGAAACCGCGCTGAACCTGCTGCCCGAGTCGATGCGCCAATCGCTGCGCGCGACACAAGCCTTCGATCACCCGGATCGCAGCCAACGCGGCCGCACGATCACCCACGCGCACTACTTCGACTTCGGCGACCGCGAACTGCCCGAGGTGCGCGCCGGCGACGACGCCGCCAGCGTGCAATGGGTGCCGATCGACCAGCTGCTGAGCCTCGAAGACCAGTTCATGGACGACCACTTCCACATCCTGGACCACTTCCTGGGGCTGACGAACGCCTGAAGCCGCGCGTGAAGTAAAAAGGGGCGCAGCCCTTTCGGACTGCGCCCCTGCGTGGCCTGGTGGTCAGGCCAGTTGTGCCACGGCACCGGCCGGCGCCGTGGCATGGTGATGCAGCTGCATCGAGAACTGCGCCCGGCCCGATGACAGTGCGCGCAGGCTGCCGATGTAGCCGAACATCTCTCTCAGCGGCACATGGGCCTCGACCACCGCGGCGTTGCCGCGTTGGCCTTGGCCACGCACATGGCCGCGGCGTCGGTTCAGGTCGCCGATCACGTCGCCCAGATAGTCCTGCGGCGTGATCACCTCGACGGCCATCACCGGCTCCAACACCTCGGGCGACGCCAGCGCCGCCGCCTCGCGGAAGGCCGCCGCCGCCGCCAGCTCGAAAGCCAGCGTCGACGAGTCGCGCTCGTGGTGGCTGCCATCCAGCAAGGTCGCGACGAAGTCGACGACCGGATAGCCGGCCACCACGCCCACCTGCGCTGCGCGGCGAACACCCGCCTCGACCGCCGGGATGAACTCGCGCGGGATCGCGCCGCCCACCACCTGGTTCTCGAAGCGGATGCCTTCGCCGCGCGGCAACGGCGCCACGCGCAAGTGCACGTCGGCAAACTGCCCCGGCCCGCCCGACTGCTTCTTGTGCACGTGGCGAACCTCGGTCGTAGCCGTGATCGTCTCCCGGTAGGCGACCTGCGGGCGGCCGACCACCACGTCCACGTGGTGACGCGAACGCAGGTTCTCAACCGCCACCTCGAGCTGCAACTCGCCCATGCCCGAAAGAATCGTCTGCCCTGATTCAGCGTCATGCCGAATGTGCAGGCTCGGATCCTCGCGCAGCATGGACTGCAGCGCCTTCGAAAGGCCCTGGCTGTCCACCTGGTGGCGCGGCTCGATCGACACGTCGATCACCGGCTCGGGCACTTTGATCTCTTCCAGATGAACCGGATGAGCACGGTCGCACAGGGTGTGACCGGTCAAGGTGTCCTTCAGCCCGACGATCGCGGCGATGTCGCCCGCCATCAGCTCGTCTCGCTCGATGTGGTCGCCTGCATGCACCTCGTACAGCCGCGTCGCCCGTTCGCTGCGACCGGTGTTCGCGTTGAACACAATGTCGCCGCGCTTCAGGCGTCCGCGGTAGACCCGCACGAAGGTCTTCGCACCATGATCGTCGCTGACCAGCTTGAACGCCAGCGCCGCGAACGGGCCCGTCGGGTCCGACTCGGGTTGGCCTTCGAAACCGGCCGCTTCGCCGGGGCGCGGCAGATAGTCCACGACCGCATCCAGCAAGGGCTCGACACCGCGGTTGCGGAAAGCCGAGCCCGCCAGCACCGGCACGAGCGCACTCTTCAGCGCACCCGCACGGATGCAGCGCCGCAAGGTCGCCACGTCGATCGCTTCGCCGTTCAGGTAGGCTGCCAGCGCCGCGTCGTCGTGCTCGACGGCCTCCTCGACCAACCGGGCCCGGTGTGCCGCCGCCAGCGCCGCCATCTCTGGCGGCACGTCGTCTTCACGATAGGGCTCGGTCGCATCGTCGCGGTCCCACCGCAGCGCGCGCATCGTCAGCAAATCCACCACGCCGCGAAAGCCCGCTTCTTCGCCGATCGGCAATTGCAGCGGCAGCGCGCGCACGCCCAGGCGCTCTTCCATCATCGCGACAACGCGAAGGAAGTCGGCCCCGACACGGTCGAGCTTGTTGACGAACGCGATGCGCGGCACACGGTAGTTGTCAGCCAGGCGCCAGTTCGTTTCGGTCTGCGGCTCCACGCCGGCAACGCCGTCGAACACGACGACCGCACCGTCGAGCACGCGCAACGAGCGGTTGACCTCGATGTTGAAGTCGATGTGCCCGGGCGTGTCGATCAGGTTGATCTGCGTGCCCTTCCAGTGCACGGTGATCGCCGCGCTGTTGATCGTGATGCCGCGCTTACGCTCCTGTGGATCGAAGTCCGTCACGGTGTTGCCGCTGTCGACATTGCCGATGCGGTGGCTCTCGCCCGTGTAGAACAGGATGCGTTCGGTGGTCGTGGTCTTGCCTGCGTCCACGTGGGCAATGACGCCGATGTTGCGCAGGTTTCTGAATGTCGAGTTCATAGCGATTCTTTTCTCGTCGGCGGCACGGTTCATGGTGTGCGCACCGCCGCCAGGTTGGCAAGGCCAGCCCTGGCAAGAATCGCCGGGGCTAGCGCAAAAGTTGTTGGTTGCGGCCGAAGCACGGGCGCAGCAAGAGGCTCACGCTTCGGCGAGTGCGAATCGTGGCAATCAGCTTGTCGTAGGTGCGCATGGTTGAACTCTGAGAAAAACAAAACCCCGGGAGGCGATGGCCTGGCCGGGGTTGTTTGTCCCGGAAGGCACACAGCCTTCCGAACGCGAGCGAAAGGCGTGTCAGGTGGCGAAAGTCGCCTTGATCGCTGCGGTGTTCTTCATGATGTCGACATTGTCCTCGCGCATGAAAGCGCCGACAAGCGGTGGGGTCATCGGCTGTGGGGTCGATGTCACGCCGCGAGGAGTTCGGCGCGCACCTGCATCAGCGCAAACCCAAGCAGATTCAACCCTCGCCATTGCGAGGGGTTGTTGGCACGCTCGTCATCGGCTGCCAGGCCAATGCCCCAGATTGCGTCGACCGGACTCGCCTCGACCAGCACCTTGTCGCCAGTCTGGCAGAGATAGCTCGCCATGGCCTCGTTCTGCTGAAACTTGGCGCGGTTGGCTCGCACGACGATGTCAAAGCGGTGCCGCAACCACACGGCTTCTTCGAAGCCTTTGACCTTTCGCCCCGCCGCCTTCGCGGCGCCGGGATTCGGCGCCGACAGCACTTTCGCCAGCGCCGCCTCGTCGCCGAACAGCCGCGCCTTCTCCGCCATCATGAAGTGCTCGGCCGTGGCATAGCGGTAGCCTTCAAGATCGAACGGCGCCTCGAACCATTGGCTGAAGCAACTGGCGGAAACCTGACCATTCTTTTGTGGCCGATGTCCCCAGAAGTGCAGATAGCGGAACGCTTCGCCAGCCTCGCGACGCAAGCGCAGTTCGTCCAGATTTTTCGGAAGTGTCTTCATTCGTCAGCCCCTTCGTTCCGGGACATAGATGGATTCGAGTGGTGTCATCAGCGCCGCGGGATCGCTCTGGGGATTCGGCCGTTGTGCGTCAACGAAGGACGACATGTCGATGACCTCCAGCAACTCTTCGTGGGCGAATCGGGCCAAGGTATCGCCTCGCAGGCCCAACTGCACTGCCCGGCGTGGCAGAGGGGCGCCGTCCGGCGCGTGGTCAGGGTCCCATTGCAGGCGAACGTCGGACTCGGCGACCGCTTGCTGCCAGGTGGTGCGATCGGCGTATCGCTGCGTGTCGTGACTGGACGGAACGGCCTTCGCCAGAATCTCGTCGAAGAACGCACGGCGCAACCGCAACCCCAGCGTGACCTCCTGGCCCGGCTTGGTGCCCCATCCGGACCGGTACATCATCCAGAGGAAGTTGGGCTTGATCCAACTCATCCGGTTCAGGCTGAAGTCCGGGCCGTCGAGCCGACCATGTCGGATCGCATAGTGCCCGATGGCCGGACGGTAGGCCTGGTAGACGACGATCGTGTCGCCATCGTGGTGCGCAAGGATGTGTTCGCCTTCGGTCGGCCAGATGGCTGCCTGCGCCAGATAGCTCGCTGTGGGCAGATTCATTGCAGAGCCTCCGCCAGGCTGAGGTACTGCGCCGGCACTGCATCCGTCAGCCACACCCCATTGGCCGATCGATGGAAGACATGCCCGTCTGCATGCATTCGCGCGGCATCGACCTTCAGCAACACGGCGTCGCCGCGGCGGGCACCAACCGCCGTGGCGGTCGAGGCGCTTTCGCTCAGGTGGACATGGTGACGGGCACGCCTGGCCAGCCCTTGCGCCAGGATCGATGGCAGGAAGCGCTTTGTCGTGCCGTGCAGCAGCACCGCGGGTGGCGCCAGTGGAGGCAGACCTAGGTCGACCGGCACTGAATGGCCCTGGTTGGCACGGATGCGGGTGCCGTCTTCGCTGAGCGCAAAGCGCTGCTTGTCGCTGCTGCGCACGATCTCTTCGAGCGCTTCGCGCGACAGCACATGGCCCGCCGCAGCGCACTTCGACAGCAGCTCGTTCACGGGCGTCCACCCCGCTTCGTCCAGCACCAGACCGATCAGGCCGGGCTGATGGCGCAGCACGAGGCTGAGGAACTTGCTGGTCGACGCCAGCCGGTTCTGGGCCGCGCTGTTCTTCTTGTTGGTATTCATCTTGTTGTTCTCCCTCTCGGAAAAGTCGTTCTTGTGTGGCAACAAGTTGCCCTGAGCAACTTATAACAAGTTGGACAATACAACTTACACTGCAAGCCGTCAAGCGACGGGGTCTCGCCCATGCCGTCTCGAGATCGCCCCAGCCACGTTCCGACTGACCTGCAAGACATGACCAGCAGACCCACGACACAGGCTAAGTCACCTGCCTCGCCCAAGTTTCCGCTGCCCTACACCACGGTCGACATCGTGATCTTCACGGTGCGCGGCGGCGTGCTCGAAGTGCTGCTGGTCAAGCGGCCAGGCGGCAGCGGCGAGCCGTTTCCCGGCCGCTGGGCGCTGCCGGGCGGCTTCGTCGACATCGATGTCGATGCGGACCTGCTCGCCTGCGCGCGACGCAAGTTGTTGGACAAGACCGGCGTGGTCAGCCCGTACCTCGAGCAGTTGGGCAGTTGGGGCGGGCGTGCGCGCGACCCGCGGGGCTGGTCGGCAACACACGTCTACTTCGCGCTCATCCCGGGGGCCGAGCTGACGCTGCGCCAAGGCGCCAACGCAGCGGACGTGGCCTGGTGGCCGGTGGAACGCGCACTGAAGACCAGGCTGGCCTTCGACCACAGCGAGATCTTTGCCGCCGCCGTGGAGCGCCTGCGCGCGAAGGTGGAATACACCTCGCTGCCGGCTTTTCTGCTGAACGAGCCATTCACGCTGCCGCAGTTGCAGCAGGTCTACGAGGTGGTGTTGGGGCGGCCGGTGGACAAGAGTGGCTTTCGCACGCGCATGCTCGCCGCCGGGTTTCTGGCCGAGGCGGGCCATGTCGAGGGCTCGTCGAACCGGCCGGCCATGGGTTACCGGCTGCTGGATCGGGCGGCCGCCGTGGTCTTCCCGCGCACCTTCAGCCCGCGCGGCTGACCGCGGGGTGGTTCGCCTTACGCGAACCGCCCATGCAGAAACCACCCCGGCTCGCCTTCGGGCGGCGCCGGGCGGACACGGTAGATCCACAGCAGCGGGCCTTCGGCCTGCTGGGCGATGAAGTAGTCGCGGCAGACGAGGTCGCCGTCCCACCAGCCGGTCTCGATGCGCTCGGGGCCGGCCAGCAGGTGCAGCGGCTGGCCCGCCAGCCAAGGGCGTGCCTGGCACTCGGGCAGCGCCTGGGGCTGGGGCAGCAGCCAGGCGGGGCGGGTCAAGCGTTGCGACGCTGTGGGGGGCGGCAGGCTCGATGCCTTGTCGCCAGCCGCCGTGAAGCTTTGGCAGGCCGTGGTGCGCTCGGGGCGGTGGTCGGCGCGCACCGCCAGGCGCTGCACCGCCTCAGCGCCAAGCCGAGCCTGCAGACGCTCGACCAGCCGCAGCAGGCCTTCGCGCTGGCCGGCCTGGCTGGGAAAGAGTTCTCCGTTGGGCGGTGGGCCGAGCACCGGCGCATCACACACCAGGCTCAGCGACAACACCGGCGCGGCGAGCGGCTCACGCGCCAAGCGCTCACGCAGCACGGCCTGCAGATGGCGTGCATCGCCGGTCGGCTCGGCGAGCGTGATGTCCAGGCGGCTGACGTGAACACCTGCCTCGCCGTGCGAGTTCGCCCGCAGCCGGCTTTCGTGGTGCAGCCACAGCTGCAGGCTTTGCACCCGCGCATGGCGCGCCTGCGCCCATGCCAGCAGGCGGGCCAGCAGCACCTGGGCACCGGCCAGCAAGGCGTCGGTGTTGTCGGCGCGAGCCCACAGCTCGGCGTGGCTGTGAAAGCACAGCGGCGGCTCGATCGGCTCCAGCGGGTCGGGCACAGTGCCCCACGCACGGTCGAGCAGCAACAGCAAGTCCGGCCCGAAACGCCGCGCCAGGCCGGCACGCGGCTGGCGGCGCAGATCACCCAGTGTGCGCAAGCCCATGGCTTCGAATTGGGCGCGGGCCGCTTCATCCGGCGCCAGCCAGGCGGCGGGCAAGGTCAACAAGCGCTGGTGCAGCGTGGCCCAGGCCGAGTCGGTAGAAGACAAAGTCGATCGGGTCAGCTGGCTTGGCGGGTTAGGCTCGTCGCCCGCGCGCGCCAGCAGCAACGCCCCCAGCGCCGTGGGCGCCTGGGCCCGCTGCAGGCGATGACCCAGCGGCGACAGCGCCTCGCTCATGCGCTGCCACAAGCGCGCCGCACCGCCAAAGCAACGCAGGCTGGCCTGCACTTCGGCCAACAAGCCGTCGGGCGGCGCCGGCACCACGGTGGGCGTAAAGGCCAACAAGGCGTGTGCCACGGCTTGCAAGGCCTGTGCGTCGCGCAACGGGTCGGCCATGCCCAGCACCAGCTCAGGCGCCAGGGCCAGCGCCGTGGCGCGCTTCATGCCCGGCGCAACGCCCCGCTCGGCCGCCGCCGCATTGACCGCCGTGATGCGGTGCTGCGCCTGCAGCGCCACGGGGTGCGCGGCCTTCTCAGGCCCCATCAAGGCGCTGAACGCTTCGAGCGACAGCGCCGGCAAATGAAACCCCACCCAAAGCATGGCGACCACCTGTGGCGCAACAACCGCACGTGCCGCGGGCTCAGCGCCTGGGGGCTTCTCGGGCGTGCCCGAGAAGCTCGTCAAATGGTGCCCGATCGAGGCGCGAAGCACCGCCACGGCTCGGGCGATGGCGAGCATTGGCAACGACGAGCGGGTGACTTTGGGCGTGATGGGTGGGCATGCGCGACGGCCTCTCAGGCTCTTCAGACCACCGGCGCGCTGGCCGGTGGGCGTGGCGGGCGAAAGCCGGGCGGCTGGACCATGGCCATGCCGGTTGCCGGGTCGTGGGGGTCTGCGCCAGGGCGCCGCGCCGGGGCCATCGGCAGGCCCGCACGGCCTGGCTGGGCCGCCATCGCCGTCTCTCCCGTCGCCACCAGCGCAGCGGCCTCGCGCTGCGGCAGCACCCGCGACCGAGCCAAGGCCCGCTGGGACAGCACCGGCGCCAACGTCAACCGCAACGACTGCGCCATCGCCGGGCCCTTGCGCTTGACGATCTGCAGTTGCAGATCGTCGGCCCCGGCGGGCTGCAGCACCAGGCGCAGCGGCGCCGGGCTGGGCTGGGCATGCGCTGCCAGCTCACGCAACAAGAACGCCGGGCCTTCATGCGACTGCGCGGCCAGTTGCATCCGGCGCAAGGCTTCGGGCCGGGCCGCGGCGCCGGGCCAGGCCAGCACGGCCCCCACCTGCCCGCTGCGCAAAGCCTGCTCGACGGCCCAACACAACTCGGCCCCCGGCACGGCGCGACGCGCCTTGCGCCCGCCGGCACCCGCGGGCTTTTGCTGCGGCGCTGGGCGCAACCGCACGATCACGCACTGCCCAGGCGGCCAACCCAGCTCGGCCAGCGCGACCGCATTCACCTCGGCCGGCGGATCGAACAGCATCACCGCGCGGCCTGAGCGGGCCAGCGGCGCCAGCATGGGCGCCAGCAACCGGATCTCGCCGACCCCCGGCTCGGGCAACAGCAACTCGGTCAGCACCCGCACCGGCCAGCCACCGCCCGGCAGCTCGACATCCAGAGCGGCAAAACCGCTCGGCAAGGCCCCCGCGTGCACCCCGCTCGCCCCCCCACCCTGCGCCCGCCACAGTCCCGGGTGCAGCCGGGTGGGCTGGGCCAGCAGCTCTGCCCGACCAGGGGCGCCCACCCCGCAAGCAGCCGCAGGCACGCCCTTTGCCGGGCCCATGGCCGGCTCGCTGCGTACGGGCCTGGAGGGAGAAAAAGTCAGCGTCATGATACTGTTTATTTGTACAGCATCTTACGCCCACCGATCGCCGATGTGAAAGAGCCCGCCCAGCGCCACGGCGCCGATGAGTTGCCGAAATACTGTATTTGTGTACAGTACCACCATCCATCGACGCAACACTGGCCACGCTGCCAGGCCACGCCGCTGCATGGCCGCAGCAGGAGAACACAGATGACCACTGACACCCACGCCGAAACGCCACCCCGCACGACCGAACAACAAGACCACGAGACATGGATCCAACTCTTCGCCAGCCGCCTGACCGCCTGCTGGCCCCGGCTGGAAGCGGCCGATGCCGAACACGTGGGCGACGGCCTTTCGCGCGAGGCCCGCTGGCGCAACATCGATCCCTCGCTGGCGGCGGAGCGCTGGATGGCGCTGGTGATGAGCACCACCCCGACGACGAAGACCTCACAGCGGCCACACGAGGTCGCCTCATGAGCCCCAGCACCCTGCATTGGCCGGCACGCAGGCACCTGTTCCGCCACACCAGCCACTCGCAACGCACGTCGCTGTGGTGGACATCGGCGGTGCTGCTCATCGCCCTGGCGGGCGCCGGCATCACCGTGGCGTTCGGATGACACCGCAACCGGGACACGCCCAGGAAAAAGGCGCTGAGAGATGAACTCGCTCAGCGCCTTGTCGTTTCGGCTGATTCAGCCGGGCATACGGGGGGAGCCGGGGTGGAAGCACCCCCAGGAATCCAACATCCATGCGGGCTGGCGAGGTGCGGTGCGAATGACGTGCGGCGGTCTGGGGCGACTACCGCGAGAGCTTGAACCGGCATCGGGGACGGCCAGTCGCCATGGTGGGCGCTCAAGGGTAGTCACTTGTGCGTTATGTTGGCCATGGAGCGCTCGCAACGGACTGAGCAGTGGGCGAAAAAAAACCGGCTCAGGAAGAGCCGGTTTTCAGAGGATGTGCGGCAAGCTCAGTAGCGACCGCCGCCGAAGCCACCCGTACCATAACCAACGTCCAAACGATTGGACGCGCGGTAGCCGGTTGGGCTGTGGGCACCTGAGGCGGTGCGATCTTCGCGGGGCCGTGCCAGGCTCACGACGATGGCACGGCCATCGACGGACATGCCATTCAAGCCATTGATCGCAGCTTGGGCAAGCTCGGCGGACGCCATCTCCACAAAGCCGAAGCCCTTGGACTTGCCGGTGTCGCGGTCCATCATGACCTTGGCGGAGGTAACGCTGCCGAACTCGCCAAAGTTGCTCTTGAGGCTGACATCGGTGACGGAATAGGGCAAGTTGCCCACGTAGATTTTGCTGCTCATGATGAGCCTTTCAGTGTCGGGGTGCATCGTCGCGATGCGTGCATGCGAACAGGACGTCCGCTGAAGAGGGAAAGCTGTTTGGGTACTGCAGCGGGCAGATCGTCAGCCCGAGGGGGGATTCGGCATGCAGGTCTGCAGCCAGCCCTGGGTGACGGCAAACAGTCGGGCGGCATCACGCGAGGCAAACGTGGTGTCCGACCTGAACACCCGGCAGTAGCTGCCTTCGCCCTCGGAGCGCTGGACCGAAAACGAGGCGCGGAAGCGGCCACCGTCGGTCGGGTGTGTCGCGGGCGAAACGACGTACTTGCCCATGGGAATAGCTTTAGTTGGAATCGGGATCAATCAGGATCGCGGGCGGCGGACCACCAGCATGAGCGTAGGGGCTCGGTTGGCTGCCGCTCAGCAGGCCAAAAGGGCGATGAGATCGCGAGGGACTCGGACAGCTGACAAAGCTTGCCACTTGGGCTTGGGCGCGGGGGAGCACCTGCTGTCGGATCTGACATTGTACCCGCGCAGGTCTTCTAGACCTGAGTCCATCAGTTCGCACGACCAGCGCCCGAGGCTGCAGCTTGCTTCCGGCAAGTAGCGGTCGCCTGCGCCGGGAGGCGCGGCGGCGACCGAAAAGACGAACGCACATGCAGCAGTGCCCCCGAAAAAAGGGGCGCTGGATGCACTCTCACGTGCGAATTACGTGCGAATCGGAGGCCAGAAGGGCCGCTTTGATCCGTTTCACACTGCCTCCCACCCATCGTTCTTCATAGGTGGAAGGCTTCTTGAATGGTGGAGCCGGGGGGAATTGAACCCCCGTCCGCAAGCCATCGCCAGGTAGATCTACATGCTTAGCTGACTGATTTGGATCTCACGTCTCCGGTCGCGCAGCAGCACGCTACCGGACACGCCAGCCACTTAGTCTCGTTCCCCAGCCCGTGGCCAACCGGGGAACCAGCCAATGTGAATGACCTCTCAGCTTCAGACCTTGCGGTCTTCAACCCGGCCCATTGGCCAACCGTTGAGAGGCTCACCGGTGTTAAGCGGCGAGAGCGTACGAAGTATCGTTCGCAGTTACTTTGTTTCCAGTGGTTTAACGAGCGAACTGGTGCTCGGCATGCCCTATCCCAACTCCGCACCCACGTCGAAACCAGGTCGGCCCCAGGATGACTCGTAGTTTAGGCCAGTTTGAGCCAATTCAAGAGGGCCTCGGGCCGATTGATGATCGCATCGGCACCCCAGGTGTCGATGCTGTCGCCCGCGCCCAGGTAGCCCCAGGCTGCCACCAGCGTGGCCATGCCGGCAGCGCGGCCGGCCTGCACGTCGCGCAGATCGTCGCCCACGTAGACACAATCGGCCGGCGCGTGGCCCAGCCGGCGGGCGGCCTCCCACAGTGGCTCGGGGTGCGGCTTGGCGTGGGGCGTCGTGTCGCCACAGATCAGCGCACCGGCGCGTGGCGACAGCCCCAGGCCTTCGGCCACCGGCACCGCAAAGCGGGTGGCCTTGTTGGTCACGATGCCCCACCCCAAGCCGGCAGACTCCAGCGCGCCCAACAAGCCGTGCATGCCATCGAAGAGGCAGGTGCGATCCAGCATGCCCTGCTCGTAGCGTGCCAGAAAGGCGTCGCGCAGGCCTTCGAAACGCGGCTCGCCTGGCGCAACGCCAAAGGCCACGCCCACCATGCCCCGCGCACCGGCGCCGACCATCGGCCGCAGTTGTTCGTACGGCATCGCCGCCAGGCCATGCTCGGCGCGCAATGCGTTGGCTGCGCCAGCCAGGTCGGGGGCACTGTCGATCAAGGTGCCGTCCAGATCGAACAGCACCGCGCGCACTTTGCGGCTCATGCGGGTCGACGGCAGGCGACGAGGTAGTTCACATCGGTGTTGGCCGACAACCAGTAGCGCTTGGTGAGCGGGTTGTATTCCATGCCCTTGAACTGGTCGACCTCGAGACCCGCGTCGCGCGCGAAGCGCGCCAGCTCGCTGGGGCGAATGAAGCGCGCGTATTCGTGCGTGCCCTTGGGCAGCAGGCCCAGCACATGCTCGGCCCCAACGATGGCAAACAGGAACGACTTCGGGTTGCGGTTCAAGGTGGAGAAGAAGACCCGGCCACCGGGCTTGACCAATTGCGCGCAGGCTCGCACCACAGACGCAGGCTCCGGCACGTGCTCGAGCATCTCCATGCAGGTGACCACGTCAAAGCTCGCGGGCTGCTCGGCTGCCAGTTGCTCGACCGCAATCTCGCGGTACTCGAGCTGCTCGGTGCCGGTCTCCAGCGCGTGCAACTGCGCCACCTTCAGCGGCTTGGTCGACAGGTCGATGCCCAGCACCTTGGCGCCGCGCCGCGCCATCGACTCGGCCAGGATGCCACCACCGCAGCCCACGTCGACCACGTCGCGGCCGGGCAGCGACGCCAGGCCGGCGATCCAATCGAGACGCAAGGGGTTGATTTGATGCAGGGGGCGGAATTCGCCGTCCGGGTCCCACCAGCGGTGCGCGAGGTCACCGAATTTGGCAAGTTCCTGCGGGTCGGCATTGACGGTCGTTTCGCTCATGGCGACATGGTAATGAACATGAGGCCGCGATCAAATGCGCAGCGCTCGTAGCCAGAAAAACAAAAACCCCGCCGAGGCGGGGTTTTGGGGCAAAACCAGCGAGCTGGTTATTGCTTGGCGCGGGTACCGACGACCTCGATTTCGACGCGGCGGTTCTTCGCCTTGCCTTCCTTGGTCTTGTTGTCGGCCACGGGCTGCTTCTCGCCCTTGCCTTCGGTGTAGACGCGGTTCTTTTCGATGCCCTTCTCGACCAGGTAGGCCTTGACGGACTCGGAGCGCTTGACCGACAGCTTCTGGTTGTAGGCGTCGGAGCCGTCGCTGTCGGTGTGGCCGACGGCGATGATGACTTCCAGGTTCACGCCCTTGGTCTTGCTGACCAGGTCATCCAGCTTGGCCTTGGCTTCGGGCTTCAGAACAGCCTTGTCGACGTCGAAGAAGGCGTCGGCAGCGTACGTAACCTTTTCGCTCACCGGAGCGGGCGGCGGCGGTGCCGGCGGCGGCGGTGCGACCGGAGCAGGCGCGGCGGCCGGCGGCGGAGCGGGCGGGGGCGGCGGGGGCGGCGGCTTCACGGCGCCATCGCAGTTTTCCGCGGCGGTGGCAGGCGTCCAGTTGGCATCGCGCCAGCACAGTTCGTTCGTGCCGTTCTTCCACACCGTGCCGTCAGCAGCGCGCCAGTTGTCGACAGACTTCTGGGCAAACGCGCTCGACATCGGAGCAGCAAGCGCGGCCGACGCGAAGAGCATCGCCACCTTGTTCAGTTTCTTCATTGATTCTCCTCTCAAGGAAAGCCGCAGTTGCCTGCGATACGTCCGAATAGGAAGCGGAAATTTCAGGGCAAACACCTGCTGAATGCGAGTGCTTGCCACCGACAACTCATTGTGCCATAGGGTGTCGGACGGGCCGTATTTTGGGCCGGTGCGCGCAGGAGAGCGCCCGCCATGTTGCGGCGCCACCACAAGACGCCGCCCGTAGAATCGTCGTTTTCGCGGCTCCCGCTGCGCACGCCCTGTGCGACGGCCCGCCAAACAGGCCCTGCCCGCCCCGCCTCGATGACTTCATTCGCCAAGGAAACCCTGCCCATCAGCCTCGAAGAGGAGATGCGGCGCTCGTACCTCGACTACGCGATGAGCGTGATCGTCGGGCGCGCCCTGCCCGATGCGCGCGACGGCCTGAAACCCGTCCACCGGCGCGTGCTGTTCGCGATGCACGAGCTGAACAACGACTGGAACCGGCCGTACAAGAAGTCGGCCCGTATCGTCGGCGACGTGATCGGTAAATACCACCCGCACGGCGACACCGCGGTCTACGACACCATCGTGCGGATGGCGCAGGACTTCTCTCTGCGCCACATGCTGGTCGATGGCCAGGGCAACTTCGGCTCGGTCGACGGCGACAACGCCGCGGCGATGCGGTACACCGAAATCCGCCTGTCGAAGATCGCCCACGAGATGCTGGCAGACATCGACAAGGAGACGGTCGACTTCGGCCCGAACTACGACGGCTCGGAGAAAGAGCCGCTGGTGCTGCCAGCGCGCTTGCCCAATCTGCTGATCAACGGCTCGGCCGGCATCGCGGTGGGCATGGCAACGAACATCCCACCGCACAACTTGAACGAAGTTGTCGATGCGTGTTTGCACCTGCTGAAGGCGCCCGAAGCGACCATCGATGAGTTGATGGAGATCATCCCGGCACCGGATTTCCCGACCGCCGGCATCATCTACGGCCTCAATGGCGTGCGCGAGGGCTACCGCACCGGCCGCGGCAAGGTGGTGATGCGCGCCAAGGTGCACTTCGAAGACATCGATCGCGGCGCGCGCCAGTCGATCATCGTTGACGAGATCCCGTACCAGGTCAACAAGAAGACGCTGCTCGAGCGCATTGCCGAGCTGGTGCACGAGAAGAAGATCGAAGGCATCAGCCACATCCAGGACGAGTCGGACAAGTCCGGCATGCGGGTGGTGATCGAGCTCAAGCGCGGCGAAGTGCCCGAGGTGGTGCTGAACAACCTGTACAAGCAGACGCAGCTGCAGGACACCTTCGGCATCAACATGGTCGCGCTGATCGACGGCCAGCCCAAGCTGTGCAACATCAAGCAGTTGCTCGAGATCTTCCTCGAGCACCGGCGCGAGGTGGTCACCCGCCGCACGGTGTTCGAGCTGCGCAAGGCGCGCGAGCGCGGCCATGTGCTCGAGGGCCTGGCCGTGGCGCTGGCCAACATCGACGAGTTCATCGAGCTGATCAAGAACTCGCCGACGCCGCCGGTGGCCAAGACGGCGCTGATGTCCAAGAGCTGGGACTCGTCGCTGGTGCGCGAGATGCTCGCGCGCGCCGAGGGCGACACCCCGGGTGGCCGCGAGGCCTATCGCCCCGAAGGCCTGCCGGCCCACTACGGCATGCAGCCCGATGGCCTGTACCGCCTGTCCGACGACCAGGCCGGCGAGATTCTGCAGATGCGCCTGCAACGCCTGACCGGGCTGGAGCAGGACAAGATCATCGGCGAGTACAAAGAGGTGATGGCGGTCATCGCCGACCTGCTGGACATCCTCTCCAAGCCCGCCCGGGTCACGACGATCATCAGCGAAGAGCTGGCCGCGCTGCGCCAGGAGTTCGGCCAGACCAAGGTCGGCGCACGCCGCTCGGTGGTCGAACACAACGTGCAAGAGCTGGGCACCGAAGACCTGATCACGCCCACCGACATGGTGGTGACGCTCAGCCACACCGGCTACATCAAGAGCCAGCCGCTGGCCGAGTACCGTTCGCAGCGTCGCGGCGGCCGCGGCAAGCAGGCCGCGCAGACGAAGGAAGACGACTGGATCGACCAGCTCTTCATCGCCAACACGCACGACTGGATCCTGTGCTTCAGCAACCGCGGTCGCGTGTACTGGCTGAAGGTGTGGGAAGTGCCGCAAGGCGGCCGTGCCTCGCGCGGCAAGCCGATCGTCAACATGTTCCCGCTGCAGGCGGAAGAAAAGATCACCGTCGTGCTGCCGCTGACCGGCGAGTTCCGCAGCTTCCCGGCCGACCACTACATCTTCATGTGCACGGCGCTGGGCACCGTCAAGAAGACGGCGCTCGACGAGTTCAGCAACCCGCGCAAGGCCGGCATCATCGCCGTCGACCTGGACCAGGGTGACCACCTGATCGGCGCCGCGCTGACCGACGGCAAGCACGACGTGATGCTGTTCTCCGACGGTGGCAAGGCCGTGCGCTTCGACGAAGACGACGTGCGCTCGATGGGCCGCAACGCCCGCGGCGTGCGCGGCATGATGCTGGACGACGGCCAATCGGTGATCGCGATGCTGGTCGCCGAAGACGAAACGCAGAGCGTGCTGACGGCCACCGAAAACGGCTTCGGCAAGCGCACCTCGATCGTCGAATACACCCGCCACGGCCGTGGCACCAAGGGCATGATCGCGATCCAGCAAAGCGAGCGCAACGGCAAGGTCGTGGCCGCCACGCTGGTGCGGCCTAACGATGAGATCATGCTGATCACCGACAAGGGCGTGCTGGTGCGCACCCGCGTCAGCGAGATCCGCGAGCTGGGCCGCGCCACGCAGGGCGTGACGCTGATCGCGCTCGACGATGGCTCCAAACTCTCCGGCCTGCAGCGCATCGTCGAGAACGATGCCCAGACCGATACCGACAACGAAGCTGAAGGCGGTTCGCCGTCCAACGAGGAAGGTGACGCATGATGCCCCGCACGATGATCAAGCCGGCGCTGCTGGCACTGGCGCTTGCCGCCGCCGCCCTGCCCGCGGCCCACGCCCAGTCGAAGAAAGAGCTGGCTGCCAAGGTGGTGGCGCTGCAGATGCCCGCCGTTGATGCCATGGCCGCCGGCATTGCGCGCGACACCGCCGGGCGCCTGATGGACGCCGCCGGCCAAGCCCTGGGCGGCGTGCCCGAAGACAAGCGCGAAGCGCTGGGCAAGCAGGTGCAGGCCGACGTGAAGGCGTTCTACGACGACATCGTGGTCCGCCTGCACGACAGCGGCGTCAAGAATGCGCCGCTGGTGCTGGGCCCCATGCTCGAAGAGAAGTTCACCGAAGACGAGCTGAAGCAGATCGCCGTCTGGCTCGAATCGCCGGCCGCGAAGAAATTTCAGCAGATGGGCGGCGAGATGCAGTCGCAGCTGTCGCGCAAGCTGGTCGAAGACACCAAGCCCGCTGTCGAGCCCAAGTTGAAGACGCTGGAGCAGACGCTGCAGAAGCGCTTCGCTCAATTCGCACCGGCCGGTGCCGCCAGCGCCCCGGGCACCGCGGCGTCTGCCGCCAAGCCCGCCGCCCCCGCCAAGAAGAAGTAAGCCCAACCAGCACGCCCGCATGCCCACAGCGCCACAACGCCCGTTCAATTTCTCCGCCGGCCCGGCCACGCTGCCTGAGCCGGTGCTGCGCCAGGCGGCGCAAGAGATGCTGGACTGGCATGGGTCCGGCATGGGCGTGATGGAGATGAGCCACCGCGGCAAGGAGTTCATCAGCATCCACGAAGAGGCGGTGAGCACCTTGCGCGAGTTGCTCGCGGTGCCTCCGAATTTCCACATCCTGTTCATGCAGGGGGGTGGGCTGGGCGAGAACGCGATCGTGCCGATGAACCTGGCCGGCCCCGCGCCGGGCGGCCTGGTCGACGTGGTGGTCACCGGCTCGTGGAGCCAGAAGTCGCTGAAGGAAGCGCAGCGCTATGCCGATGCGCGCGCCGCGGCGAGCAACGAGGCCGATGGCCGCACGGCCCTGCCGCCGCCCGCCTCGTGGGCCCTGCGCGACGGCGCGGCCTATGTGCACGTGTGCTCGAACGAGACCATCGACGGGCTCGAGATGGCCACGCTGCCGGACCTGGCCGCGCTCGGCTGCAAGGCGCCGCTGGTGGCCGACTGCTCGTCGCACATCCTGTCACGCCCGATCGACTGGTCGCGCGTCGGCGTGGCCTTTGCCGGCGCGCAAAAGAACATCGGCCCCGCCGGCCTGACGCTGGTCTTCGTGCGCGACGACCTGCTCGGCCGCGCGCTGCCGATCTGCCCGTCCGCGTTCGACTATTCGGTCGTGGCGGCCCACGGCTCGATGTACAACACCCCGCCGACCTACGCGATCTACATCGCCGGGCTGGTCTTCCAGTGGGTCAAGGCCCAGGGCGGCGTGGCCGAGATGGACCGGCGCGCGGCAGAGAAGTCCGCGCTGCTGTACAACTACCTCGACGATTGCGGTGGGTTCTACCGCAACCGCGTCGCGAAGGACGCCCGTTCACGCATGAACGTGCCCTTCTTCCTCACCAACGAAACCCTCAACGACGCCTTCCTGGCCGGTGCACGCGAAGCCGGTTTGTTGCAGCTCAAGGGCCACAAGTCCGTGGGCGGCATGCGGGCCTCCCTCTACAACGCCATGCCGCTGGCCGGGGTGCAAACCCTGGTCGGCTTCATGAAGGACTTTGCCCGCCGCCATGGCTGACGCCGCATCCCCCAACATCCAGCCCAATTTGCTGGCCTTGCGCGAGCAGATCGACGCGCTCGACCGCGAACTGCTCGAGTTGCTGAACCGCCGCGCCGGCCTGGCGCTGGCGGTCGGCGACCTGAAGAAGAAAGAAGGCTCGGTCGTCTTCCGCCCCGAACGCGAAGCGCAGGTGATCGACGGGTTGAAGTCGGCCAACCCCGGCCCGCTGGGCACCGACAGCGTCGCGCCGATCTGGCGCGAGATCATGTCGGCCTGCCGCGCGCTCGAAACGCCCACCCGCGTGGCCTACCTGGGCCCGGCCGGCACCTTCAGTGAAGAGGCGGCACTCGGGTTCTTCGGCTCGTCGATCGTGCGGGTGCTGTGCGCCAGCATCGACGAGGTCTTCGCGATGACCTCGGCCGGCGCCGCCGACTTCGGCGTGGTGCCGGTCGAGAACTCGAACGAAGGCGTCGTTGCGCGCTCGCTCGACATCCTGCTGACGACGCCGCTGTTCATCATCGGCGAGACGAGCCTGTTCGTGCGGCAGAACCTGCTGCGCAAGGAAAACACGCTCGACGGCATCGAGGTCGTCTGCGCGCACCCGCAGGCACTGGCGCAATGCCACGGCTGGCTGTCGAACCACCTGCCGCATGCCGAGCGCCGCCCGGCGTCCAGCAACGCCGAAGGCGCGCGCCAGGCCGCCCTGAACCCGAAGATGGCCGCCATCGCCAGCGTGCGCGCCGGCAGCGAATACGGCCTGCATGTGGTGGCCCCGGCAATCCAGGACGACCCGCACAACCGCACCCGGTTTGCGATCGTCACCGACCCGCACCGCCACCCGGCGCCCAAGGCCTCGGGCCATGACTGCACCAGCCTGATCGTGTCGGTGACCAACCGGCCCGGCGCGGTGCACGACATGCTGGTGCCGCTGAAAAAACACGGCGTGTCGATGACACGCTTCGAATCACGCCCTGCCCGCTCAGGCCAGTGGGAGTACTACTTCTACATCGACCTGCAAGGCCACCCCGACGAACCGCAAGTGAGCACCGCGCTGAAAGAGCTGCGCGACGCCTGCGCCTTCTTCAAGGTACTGGGCACCTACCCGCTGGACGTTCACTGACCGAATGCCGACGATGTTCAAGCAGCTGGGGCTGATTGGTTGTGGCTTGATGGGCGGCTCGTTCGCGCTCGCGATGAAGCAGGCCGGCCTGGTCGAGCGCATCATCGGCTACAGCAAGTCGCCGTCGACCACCGAGCGCGCGCGCCAGATGGGTGTGATCGACCAGGCCGCCGAATCGGCGCTGCTGGCCGTGTCGGGCTCCGACATCGTGCTGCTGGCCGTGCCGGTGGCCGCCACCGACATCACCTTTCGCGCGATCCGCCACCTGGTCAACCCCGACGTGCTGTTCATGGACGTGGGTAGCACCAAGCGCGACGTGGTCGACGCCGCGCGCCGCGTGCTGAAAGAGCGCGTCGGTGCCTTCGTGCCGGCCCACCCGATCACCGGCAAAGAGCTGGCCGGCGTGCAATACGCCGATGTCGACCTGTACAAGGACCGCCAGGTCATCCTCACGCCGATGACGCAGACGTCGCCGGTGCTGCTGGACAAGGCGCGCGCCGTGTGGACCGCCCTGGGCGCCCACGTGCAGGAGATGACGCCCGAGGCCCACGACGCCGCGTTCGCTGCGGTA
The DNA here is from genome assembly GCF_041914305.1 of Ideonella sp. Lineage (NCBI taxonomy): Bacteria > Pseudomonadati > Pseudomonadota > Betaproteobacteria > Burkholderiales > Sphaerotilaceae > Ideonella > Ideonella sp. The sequence continues at coordinate 60,208 of NZ_JAYSDQ010000009.1, read as the reverse complement.
AGCCACCTGCCGCACCTGCTGGCCTTCGCCTATTTCACCGGCATCCTGCAGCAGAAGGAAAGCGAGCAGTTCCTGGCGCTGGCCGGCCCCGGTTTTCGCGATTTCACGCGCATTGCCGCGAGCGACCCCGCGATCTGGCGCGACATCCTGATCGCCAACCGCGAAGAGATCCTGAAGCAGAGCGAGCGCTTCCGCGGCGCGCTGGGCGTGCTGGAGCAGGTCCTGCGCGATTGCCAGGGCGAGGCGCTGGAAGCGCTGGTGACCGGCGTCTCGCACACACGCAGCCACTGGCGCATGGGTGCCGGCAAGAGCCTGAAGAAATAGCTGTCGATCCGCCACCCGTGTTTCCCGGCCGGCCGGGCCTGTCATGTATTCAACCGCCTTCCTCGATCTCCCTCCCCTGGTTCGCGCCGGCGGCACGGTTCGCCTGCCCGGCTCCAAGAGCATTTCGAACCGGGTGCTGCTGCTGGCCGGCCTGGCCGAAGGCACGACGGCCGTGCACGACCTGCTCGATTCCGACGACACCCGCGTGATGCTCGATGCGCTCGCCGCGCTCGGCTGCCAGCTGGTGCGCCAGGGCGAGGTGCTGCAGGTCACGGGCATCGGCGGTCGGCTGCGTACGCGCGAGGCCGCGCTGTTCCTTGGCAATGCCGGCACGGCGATGCGGCCGTTGACCGCCGCGCTGGCCGTGCTGGCCGCCACGCAAGGCGGCGCGTTCGAGCTGAGCGGCGTGCCACGCATGCACGAGCGGCCAATCGGTGACCTGGTGGATGCCCTGCGCCAGCTGGGTTGCCCTGTGGCCGACCTGGGCCGCGCCGGCTACCCGCCGCTGCGCGTGGGGGATGGCGCCTCGCATGCGCTGAACACCGACGCACCGATCCGCGTGCGCGGCGATGTGTCCAGCCAGTTCCTGACCGCCTTGCTGCTGGCGCTGCCGCTGGTGACACAGGAGCGGGCGGTCACGATCGAGGTCGACGGCGAACTGATCTCCAAGCCTTACATCGACATCACGCTGCGATTGCTCGAACGCTTCGGCATCGCTGTGCAGCGTGAGCAGTACGCGCGGTTCGTCATCCCGCAAGGCTCGCGCTACCAGTCGCCCGGCAGCATCCATGTCGAGGGCGACGCGTCTTCGGCCTCGTACTTCGTCGCGATGGGCGCGATCGCCGGCACCGACGCACCGGTGCGCATCGAGGGCGTCGGGCTGGATTCGATCCAGGGCGACATCCGCTTCGTCGACGCCGCCCGCGCGATGGGTGCGCAGGTCGATGGTGGCCCGGGTTGGCTCGAAGTGCGCCGTGGCGCCTGGCCGCTGAAGGCCCTGACGCTGGACTGCAACCACATCCCCGACGCGGCAATGACGCTGGCGATGATGGCGCTGTATGCCGATGGCCCGACGCGGCTGAGCGGCATTGCCAGCTGGCGCGTGAAAGAGACCGACCGCATCGCCGCGATGGCCGCCGAGCTGCGCAAGCTGGGCGCCACGGTCGTCGACGGCGCCGACTTCATCGAGGTCTCGCCGCCCCGGCGCTGGCAGGCCGCCGCCTTGCACACCTACGACGACCACCGCATGGCAATGTGCGGTTCGCTGGCGGCCTTCCATCCGCTCGCCGGGGGCGCCGCGTTGCCGGTGCGCATCGTCGACCCGCGCTGCGTCGGCAAGACCTTCCCCGACTACTTCGAAGCCCTGTTCGACCTCGTCACCCCCGCCCCCGGTGGCGTGCCGGTGCTGACGGTCGACGGCCCCACGGCGTCCGGCAAGGGCACGCTGGCGGCTGAGCTGGCCCACAAGCTCGGCTACCACCTGCTCGATTCCGGCGCGCTGTACCGCGCCACCGCCCTGGCCGCGCAGGACGCCGGCATCTCGCTCGAAGACGAGCCCGCGCTGGCCGCGCTGGCCGCCCGGCTGGAAGTGCATTTCACCGGCCACCAGGTGTTCCTGGCCGGGCGCGACATCACCGACCCGCTGCGGCTCGAATCCACCGGCGGCATGGCGTCGCGCGTGTCCGTGCACCCGGCGGTGCGCAAGGCCCTGCACGGCCTGCAGCTGAGCTTCCGCCGCGCCCCGGGCCTGGTGGCCGACGGGCGCGACATGGGCACCGTCGTCTTCCCCGAGGCCGACCTCAAGGTCTTCCTCACCGCAAGTGCCGATGCACGTGCCGAGCGGCGCTATAAGCAATTGATTTCCAAGGGAAATTCCGCTAATATCGACAGTCTTCGCGCTGATTTGCAGATGCGTGACGAGCGGGACAAGAACCGCGCCGTCGCCCCGCTGAAGCCGGCCGAAGACGCGATGCTGCTGGACAACTCCAGCCTCTCGGTTGAATCTTCAGTCGAGCAGGTGATGGGTTGGTGGCAACAGCGCCGACCTTTCTGAGCGCAAGTCAGACGGGTCGTTAACCGGGCCCACCGCCCTTCCCTCCCGGCCTGCACGGCCAATCGAGGGCGGTGAACTCATCAACCTAACCCCTGCGGTGTCACGCACCGCAAGCCGCCGGTTCATTGCAAACCGGCCCCAAGGAAATCCACATGTCCCAGACTCAAGTCGCCGCCAGCACCGGTGGTGAATCGTTCGCCGCCATGTTCGAGGAAAGCCTGCAGCGCTCTGAAATGCGCTCGGGCGAGGTCATCACCGCCGAGGTGGTGCGCATCGAGCACAGCTTCGTGGTCGTCAATGCCGGCCTGAAGAGCGAAGCTTATGTGCCGATCGACGAATTCAAGAACGACACGGGCGAGATCGAAGTCCAGGTCGGCGACTTCGTGTCGGTGGCCATCGACGCGGTCGAGAACGGCTACGGCGACACCATCCTGTCGCGCGACAAGGCCAAGCGCCTGGCCTCGTGGCTCTCGCTGGAAACCGCGCTGGAATCCGGCGACTTCGTCACCGGCACCGTGTCCGGCAAGGTCAAGGGCGGCCTGACCGTCCTGGTCAACGGCATCCGCGCCTTCCTGCCCGGCTCGCTGCTCGACACGCGCCCGGTCAAGGACATGAGCCCGTTCGAGGGCAAGACCATGGAGTTCAAGGTCATCAAGCTCGACCGCAAGCGCAACAACGTGGTGCTGTCGCGCCGCGCTGTCGTCGAAGCCTCGATGGGTGAAGAGCGCGCCAAGCTGCTCGAGACCCTGCAGGAAGGCGCCATCGTGAACGGCGTGGTCAAGAACATCACCGAATACGGTGCGTTCGTCGACCTGGGCGGCATCGACGGCCTGCTGCACATCACCGACATGGCCTGGCGCCGTGTCCGTCACCCGAGCGAAGTGGTCACCGTCGGCCAGGAACTGCAGGCCAAGGTCCTGAAGTTCGACGCCGAGAAGAACCGCGTCTCGCTGGGCATCAAGCAGCTGGGCGACGATCCGTGGCACGGCGTCTCGCGCCGCTACCCGCAGGGCACGCGCCTGTTCGGCAAGGTCACGAACATCGCCGACTACGGCGCCTTCGTCGAGATCGAGCCGGGCATCGAAGGCCTGGTGCACGTCTCCGAAATGGACTGGACCAACAAGAACGTCGCTCCGTCCAAGGTCGTGACCCTGGGCGAAGAAGTCGAAGTCATGGTCCTCGAGATCGACGAAGACAAGCGCCGCATTTCGCTGGGCATGAAGCAGTGCAAGGCGAACCCGTGGGAAGAGTTCAGCGCCACCGTCAAGCGCGGCGACAAGGTCAAGGGCCCGATCAAGTCGATCACCGACTTCGGCGTCTTCGTGGGCCTGGCCGCCGGCATCGACGGCCTGGTGCACCTGTCCGACCTGTCGTGGCACGAAGCCGGCGAAACCGCCGTGCGCAACTACAAGAAGGGCCAGGAAGTCGAGGCCGTGGTGCTGGGCATCGATGTCGAGCGCGAGCGCATTTCGCTGGGCATCAAGCAGCTCGATGGCGACCCGTTTGCCACCTTCACCTCGGTCAATGACCGCGGCATGATCGTCAACGGCGTGGTCAAGACCGTCGACCCGCGTGGCGCCGAAGTGCAACTGGCCGACGACGTGCTGGGCTACCTGCGCGCCTCCGAAATCAGCCGCGACCGCGTCGAAGACGCCCGCAACGTGCTGAAGGAAGGCGACGAAGTCTCGGTGATGATCGTCAACGTCGACCGCAAGACGCGCAACATCCAGCTGTCGATCAAGGCCAAGGACCAAGCCGACCAGCAAGAAGCGATGCAGCGCCTGTCGCAATCGAACGAGCGCGAAACCGCCGGCACCACCAGCCTGGGCGCCCTGCTGCGCGCCAAGCTGGACAACCAAGGCAACAACGGCTGATCTACAGCCGACCTTCGTTTGCTGTCATAACCCGCTGACCAAGACGACGCCCCATGACCCGTTCCGATCTCGTTGCCAAGCTCGCGGATCGTTTCGCGCAACTGACGCAACGCGACACCGAGTTCGCGGTCAAGACGATCCTCGACGCGATGTCCGACGCGCTGGCGCGCGGGCACCGCATCGAGATCCGGGGCTTCGGCAGCTTCTCGATCAACCGTCGCCCGCCGCGCGTGGGCCGCAACCCGCGCAGCGGCGAGCAGGTGACGATCCCCGAGAAGCTGGTGCCGCACTTCAAGCCGGGCAAAGCCTTGCGCGAAGGCGTGGACGCCAGCCTGCCGGCCGAAACGCCGGTGGCGGAAGAAGCCCCGAGCGTTTGATCCAGCGTTGCTGCAGCAACAACCAGGGCCCCGCAAGGGGCCCTTTTCATTTCCGCACGCCGATCGCACCGCGAGCCTGTTCGTAGAATCGGCGGCAATGCGCATCCTCACCTGGCTCGCCCGCGCCTTCATCTTCTTTTCGCTGTTCGCCTTCTCGCTGCACAACCAGCAGCCGGCATCGGTGAACTGGGCGTTCGGCTACGCGTGGAACGCACCGATGGTCATCATCGTGCTGGCCGCGTTTGCCGCGGGCACCGTGTTCGGCGTGCTGGCGATGACCCCCAGCTGGTGGAAGCACCGCCGCCTGGCCCGCAAGCATGCGCCGGACGCCGGCCTGACCCAACCGCCCCCGACGCCCGCCGAGGCCACGCGCGAACCGCAGCAACCCGTGATCCCCGATGGAGTTTGACCTGCTGTATTGGTGGCTGCTGGCCTTGCCGGCGGCCTTTGCGGTGGGTTGGCTGGCATCGCGGCTGGACCTGCGCCAGCTCAAGCGCGAGAACCGCGAATCGCCCAAGGCCTACTTCAAGGGCCTGAACCTGCTGCTCAACGAACAGCAGGACAAGGCGATCGACGCCTTCATCGAGGCCGTGCAGCACGACCCCGACACCAGCGAGCTGCACTTCGCGCTCGGCAACCTGTTTCGCCGCCGCGGCGAATTCGAGCGCGCGGTGCGCGTGCACCAGCACCTGCTGGGCCGCTCCGACCTCGCCGTGAGCGAACGCGACCGTGCGCAGCATGCGCTGGCGCAAGACTTCATGAAAGCCGGCCTGTTCGACCGCGCCGAGCAGGCCTACCGCGCACTCAAGGGCACCGCCTTCGACACCGAGGCTCAGTTGGCGCTGCTGAACCTGTACGAGCGGTCGCGCGACTGGTCGGCCGCCGCCGAGACCGCCGCCGCGCTGGAGCGCAGCGGCACCGGCTCGTTCGGCATCCGCATCGCCCACCACTGGTGCGAGCTGGCGCTTGAGGCCGATGCCAAGGGCCTGCACGAAGCGGCCGACGCCGCCCTCGCCAAGGCCCGCGCCGCAGCCCCGCACGCACCGCGCCCCTTGCTGCTGGCCGGCCAGCGCCTGGCCAAGGCCGGCCGCCATGCCGAGGCCATCACCGCCTGGGACGACCTGCGCCTGCGCGACCTCGCCAGCTTCGTGCTGGTGGCCGGCGACTACGCCGACAGCGCATTGGCTTGCGGCCAGGCCGCCGCGGCCCGCCAGCGCCTGCAGGCGGCCTATGAACTGGCGCCGGGGCTCGACCTGCTGCGCGCCCGCGCCCGCGTCGAAGGCCACACGCTGAACGACGACGCCACGCTGCTGCCGCATCTGCGCCAGCAGCCCACCCTCAGCGCTGCCCAGGCCGTCCTGGCCCGCCCGGTCGAGCAGTGGAACGCCGAAGCCGCCCAGGCCGTCGGCGAGGCGGTGGCACGCGCCGCCAAACCCCAGCAGCGCTACCGTTGCGCCGCCTGCGGCTTCGAGGCCCAGCGCTATTTCTGGCAATGCCCCGGCTGCCTGACCTGGGACAGCTTCCCGCCGCGCCGGGTGGAGGAACTCTGACCATGACGTCGCTCTACCTGGCCAACCTGGCCGAGCACCAACGCACGTTCGAGAAGCTGGCCGCGCTCGACGCCGATGTGGCCCGCGCCGGCTCGTTGATCGCGCAGTGCCTGGCCAAGGGCGGCAAGCTGCTGTCGTGCGGCAACGGCGGCTCGGCCGCCGATTCGCAGCACATCGCGTCAGAGCTGACCGGCCGCTTCATCAAGGAGCGCAAGCCGCTGGCCGCCATCTCGCTGACGACCGACAGCTCGGCGCTCACCTGCATCGGCAACGACTACTCGTTCGACGAGGTCTTCGCCCGCCAGGTGCGTGCGCTGGGCCGCGCGGGTGACGTGCTGATCGCGATCTCGACCTCGGGCAACTCGGCCAACGTGCGCCGCGCCGTCGACGACGCGCGCGCGCTGGGCATGCCCGTCATCGGGCTGCTCGGCCGCGACGGTGGCGCGATCAAGCCGCTGTCGGACGTGGCCATCGTCGTGCCCAGCGATGCCACCGCGCGCATCCAGGAAGCGCACATCCTGATCATCCACACGCTGTGCGGGCTGATCGAGCAGGAACTGAAGCTGGTATGAACGCCTGGGCTGCGCTGCCCTCGCGCCATCAGCTGGCCACCAGCCGCGTGCTGGTGGTCGGCGACGTGATGCTGGACCGTTACTGGTTCGGCGCGGTCGACCGCATCTCGCCCGAAGCGCCAGTGCCGGTCGTGCGCGTCACCAGGGAAGAAGATCGCCTCGGCGGCGCTGCCAACGTCGCCGTCAACGTGCAGTCGCTCGGCGCGCAAGCCACTTTGCTCACCGTCGTTGGTGAGGACGAGGCCGCGAGCCGGTTGGAGAAATTGCTCGCCGAGCGCGGCATCCGCACTGCACTCGGCCGTGACCCGCAGCTGAAGACCATCGTCAAGCTGCGCGTGATCGGCCGCTCGCAGCAGCTGATCCGTGTCGATTTCGAGAACACGCCGGACCACGAGGTGCTGGCGCAGATGCTGGCGGCCTTCGACACCGAACTCGCACAGCACGAGGCGGTGATCTTCTCCGACTACGGCAAGGGCGGCCTCGCCCACATCCCGCAGATGATCGAGCGCGCCCGCGCCGCCGGCAAGCCGGTGCTGATCGACCCCAAGGGCCACGACTATGCACGTTATGCCGGCGCCACGCTGCTGACGCCCAACCGCGGCGAGCTGGCCCAGATCACCGGCCCCTGGCGCGACGAGGCCCACCTGGCCGAGCTGGCCCAGGCGATGCGCACGCAGCTGCAGCTGCAGGCCCTGCTGCTGACACGCTCGGAAGACGGCATGACGCTGTTCGACGCCGCCGGCGCACGCCACGTGCCAGCGGAGGCCCGCGAGGTGTTTGACGTCACCGGCGCCGGCGACACCGTGATCGCCGCGCTGGCCGCGCTGGCCGGCGCCGGCATGCCGCTGCGCGACGCGGTGCCCTGGGCCAACCATGCCGCGAGCATCGTGGTCGGCAAGTTCGGCACCGCGAGCGTCAGCTACGACGAGTGGGCCCAGTGACAGCACCGCGCCCGGCCGCCTTCCTGGACCGCGATGGCGTGATCAACGTCGAGCGCGACTACGTCTACCGTGTCGAAGATTTCGAACTGCAGCCTGGCGTGGTCGAAGCCCTTGCAGCCTTGCAGCGCGCCGGCTACGCGCTGGTGGTGGTGACGAACCAGGGCGGCATCGCGCTGGGCCTGTACGGCGAAGCCGAGATGCAGCACCTTCACACGCACTTGCGTGGGCTGCTCGCTGAAGCGGGTGTGCAGCTGGACGGCATCTACCACTGCCCTCACCACCCGCGCAGCCCAAACCCCGCGATGCGGGGGCCCTGCGCCTGCCGCAAGCCGGCGCCCGGCATGCTGCTTCAGGCCGCCCGCGAGCTGCAGTTGGACCTGACGCGCTCGCTGCTGGTGGGCGACAAGGCCGGCGACGTCGCCGCGGGACGCGCCGCCGGTGTCGGCCAGAACTTTCTGGTGCGCAGCGGGCATGTCTTGAGCGATACCGACGTGGCCCAGGCCGACGCGGTCTACGACGACTTGCTCGAGCTGGTTCAACGCCGGCTGGGGCCTGCGTTGCGGGCCTGAGAAGCCGCCCCTTTCCCGCCCCTCAACCGACACTGACGACGACGATGCAAGTCGATGCCTCTCACTACCAGTTCGAGCGTTATGTCGACATCCGGCGTTGGTGCAGCTATTGGCACCAGCTGCGCGAGGTGCTGGCGCTGAACCCGAAGTCAGTGCTCGAAGTCGGTGTTGGCACCGGCATCAACAGCTTGCTGCTGCGCCAGCTCGGCTGTGAAACCTCGACGATGGACATCGACCCGGCGCTGAAGCCGACGCACGTGGGCAGCGTCACCGCGATGCCTTTGGCAGACGCCAGCTACGACGTGGTCGCGGCCTTCCAGGTGCTCGAGCACCTGCCGTATGAAGACTTCCGCACCGCAGTGTCCGAGCTGCGCCGCGTGGCCACCAGCCACGTCGTGCTGTCGTTGCCGGACGCGCACAAGATGCTGACCTTCGTGCTGCCGCTGCCATTCGGCGGCGAGCGCCGCTTCCAGATCCCGAAACCGCGCTGGCGCGCCCGCGTGCACCGCATCACCGGCGAGCACCAGTGGGAGATCAACAAGCGCGGCTACCCGGTATCGCGCATCGTCGGGGATCTCGAAGCCTCAGGGCTGACCGTGTTGCGCACCTTCCGCGCGCCCGAGAACCCGTATCACCGCTTCTTCATCTGCCGCAAATAGACGGCCAGGTTGCCCTCGACCATCGCGTCGATCGAAAACTGCTTTTCCACCCACTGGCGCCCGGCCACCCCCATGCGCTTGCGGCGCTCGCCCGAATCGAGCAGCTCGTTCAGCGCGTGGGCCAACCCGGCCACGTCGCCGGGCTCGATCAACTCGCCATTGAGGCCCGGCTGCACGATCTCGGGGATGCCGCCGGCGCGACCGGCGACGATGGGCACGCCGCAGGCCGAAGCCTGCAACAAGGCCACGCCCAGGCCCTCCATGTAGGCCGGGTGCGCCAGCACGTCCAGGCAGGGCAGCACACGGTCGAGGTCGCCCCGGAAACCCGGCAGCTGCACGCGGGGCGTCAACAGGGGGTCAGCGGCCACGCGTTGCTGTATCGCCTCGACCAAAGGCCCCTGGCCCAGCAGCAGCACGCGCGCCTCGGGGTGGCGGGCCAACACGGCCGGCAACGCGTCAAGCAGCGTCGCATGGCCCTTGCGTTCGATGAACTGGGCCACCATGCCGATCACCAGCGCGTCTTCGGGCAGCTTGAATTCTTCGCGGAACCAGCGCAGCTCTCCGCGCCCCGGCCGGTACTGCGCGGTGTCGACCGCGCTCGGCACGCAGGTGATGCGCTGCTCGGGCACGCCTTCGCGCAGCAGCACCTCGCGAATGCCCTGCGAAATGGTCACCACATGGTGCGGCAGGCGGTATTTCAACGCCGCCCACAGCTTGGACTCGGGGTTGTCGACGCGGCGGCTCAACACCGTCGACACGCCATGCAGACGGCCAGCCAAGGCCCCCCAGGTGTCGCAGCCGCGGCGGCTGTGCAGGTGCAGCACATCGGGCTCCATCTCGCGCATCAGTTGCCGCAAGCGCCCGACCAGTCCGATGTCGGCGTCGCCACCCATGGGGATCTCGTGCACCGGCAGCCCCAAGCCGCGCACCGCCGTGGCGATGGCACTGCCCTGCGGACAAGCGAGCGCTACGTCGACGCCGCGTTGGGCCAGCCCGCGCATCAGGAACACGACCTGCAAGGCGCCGCCGTACAAGTGCCTGCCGGCCTCGACGTGCAAGACCTTCATGCGGTGGCCCCCTGCAGTTGCCGCCGCACCTGGGCCATCACCAACTCGACCGTCCAATGCCGCATGCAGTGGAACGCGCCGCCACAGGTCGGGTGTCGGCGGCAAGGCGAGCAGTCCATCGGTTCATAAAGAATCGCCGTGCGGGGCGAGCCAGTGTCGAGGTACGGCCGGGTCGAGCCGAACAGCCCCACCGTCGGCACGTCTAGCGCAGTGCCCATGTGCGTCAGCCCGGTGTCCACACCGACCAGCAGTGCGCTGTCGGCAATCGCAGCGACGGTCTCGTCCAGTTTCAGCTGGCCAACCAGGTTGACGAGCGTGGGGCAGGCAGCGGCGATGCGCACGGCCGCTTCGCGGTCGGACGGCCCGCCCATCAGCACCGGCACCAGCCCGTCGGCATGCAGCGCGCCGGCCAATGCGGCCCAGCGGTCCTCGAACCAGTGCTTTTGCGGCCGGGTCGTGAACGGGGCCAACACGGCAAATCGGCTGGCCGGCCCCACCGCGACGCCGGCGGCTGCCAAAGTGGCGCGGGCCACATCGCGCGGCCCACTCCCCACCGCCAGGTCGAGCTGGAAACTGCCCGGCGGCGCGCCCAGGTAGTCGGCCAGGTCGCGGTACTCGTGGCTCATGCGCGGGTCATCGCCTTCGCGCGGGCCGACCCGCTCGGTCATCAGCCATTGGCTGCCTTCGCGCGACAGCAGCCCCACACGCCTGGGCGCTCCCGCCAACCAACCCAGGAGGCCGCTTTTCAACAGCCCCTGCGCATCGAGCATCAGGTCGAACTGGCGGGCCCGCAGCTCGGCCCGAAAGCGACGCACGGTGCGCCACAGTTCGCCATAGCGGCGCTCCTTCCACAGCTGTTGCCAGGTGGCCCGCGGCCAGGGGATCACCTCGTGCAGCTGCGGGTTGTGGCGCAGCAAGGGCACGGTCGTCGGTTCGGTCAGCCAGCTGATCTGCGCATCGGGCCAACGCGAGCGCAGCGCCGGGATCAGCCCCGAGGCCATCACCACGTCGCCGATGGCACTCAGGCGCACGATCAGGATGCGCTGGCTCACGCGAAGCGGCAGCGCTCGGGGCAGCGCAGCAAGAACGGGCAAGGCGGCATGCGAAACGACAGAAACATCGGGGGTGTTTGGCGCATCAATCGCCGGGCGAGCGGCATTATCACGGGGGCGAGACTTCCACCGCAGGAATGGCGGTATGGCCCGTGGCAAGGTCTTGTCCAATAGGCGATAATGGTGCGTTGGCGGAGCCAACGCTGTCCGCCACGATGCACTGCCAACGTGGCGCCCTGCCCATACAGCAGGTGCGGCGTGACCTTCGCCGTTTCAAGTTCTGTCAGTCAAAGGAGCTTACCCTGGCCAAGGACGATCCCAAGACCTCCATCGATGCAGGGGGTTTGCGTTACCGCTCGAAAGTGGCGGGTTCTCCGTTTTCCGCGACAGGCGCATTTGGCGCCGCCACGATGTCGTGTTTTCTGTGCGGCAAGCACCGCCCCCGGGCACAGCTGAAGTCGCGCAAGTTGCTGGGCAAAGCCCAAGCGGTCTGTTCACCGTCCTGCCGTGAGCTGGACGCAGCCCAAACCTGACAGGTCCCCGCGGCCGCCTTTTGGCGGCCGCGCTCGTTTTGAGCACGACTTTTGATGTCGATGCCTGACACTGACCCACCCAACGCCTCCGAGGCGATCGATCCCTGGGCCGATTCGGCCGCCCCCGTCGCGCTGAGCCGCCGCGAGCGCGCCGTCGTGCTCGCCCGCATCGAAGCGCTGATGGAGTTCTGGGGCATCACGGTCGACGACCTCCTCGCACCGACGCCGGAGCCAGAGACCCCACCGCCGCCCGCCGGCCCGCTGCCGGTCAAGTACCGCCACCCGGTCACCGGCGACACCTGGGACGGCCAGGGCCCTCACCCCGACTGGCTGCGCCGCGCGCTGCTGCAAGAGGGCTTGCGCGTGGACGAGCTGAAGCCCGTCGAAGCGCTGCCCCCCACCTCGGAAGCCGGCTGATCCCACGCGCTGCAACCCGCAGCGTGCGTTGCACCCACCGATGTGTGGGGCGCCAGGGCCCTAAACCAGAGATTGCACGCACCGGCCTTCGGCGCCCACAATCCGCGGTCTTCACAGCACTTCGCGGAGATCGCCATGGCCATCGACAAAGCCGTGCTCGCGCTGCATTCGGCGCTGCTCGCCAAATACGGCGACGCCGGCTTGGCGCGCATCGGCAAGGCCTTGCGGGGCCTGGTGGCCGCTGACAAGCGCCGTGGCCTGGCAACGGTGGTGATCCACCTCGACGACGGCGCCGAGATGGCGCCCTACGGCGGCCCGATCGCCGCGGTGGCCGACGCGAAAGCCGTGAAAGACGCCATCGACCGCATCGCTGCCGCCGCGCAGCCCCACTACCTGCTGCTGCTCGGTGGGCCGGACGTGATGCCGATGATGCCGCTCACCAACCCCGCATACAGCGGGCCGGAGGGCGACTCCGACCGTCACGTGCCCAGTGACCTGCCCTATGCCTGCGACGCGCCCTACAGCACCAACCCCAACCGATTCCTCGGCCCGACCCGGGTGGTGGGCCGACTGCCGGATCTCATCGGCGCGATCAAGCCGACGCTGCTGACCCAGCTGATCAACGCCGCGGCCCGCGCCAAACCACGCCCGCGGTCGGACTATCAGGCGAGCTTCGGCCTCAGCGCCGAGGCCTGGGCCCAGTCGACCGCGCTGAGCCTGACCAACACCTTCGGCCACGCCGACAACCTGCTGACCAGCCCCCCCAGGGGCCCGCGCTGGACGGCCAACCAGTTGGCCCCGCGGGTGCACTTCATCAACTGCCACGGCGGCGACAGCGTGCCCGAGTACTACGGCCAGCCGCCCGACAAGGACGAGTTCCCGCTGGCCCACCACGCCAAGTACCTGCACGGCAAGGTCAGCGCCGGCACCATCGTGGCCGCCGAGTGCTGCTACGGCGCCCAGCTCTACGACCCCGCCGACGCCGCCGGCGTGAAAGGGATCGCGCTGAGCTACCTCGAAGACGGCGCCTCGGGGGTGTTCGGCAGCACGACGATCGCCTACGGCCCCTGCGAGGGCAACGGCTCGGCCGATCTGATCTGCCAGTTCTTCGTGCAGCAGGTGCTGGGCGGGTCGTCGCTGGGCCGCGCGGCGCTGGAGGCGCGGCAGAAATTCGCCGGCGCGCGCACGCACCTGGACCCCTACGACCTGAAGACCCTGATGCAGTTCTACCTGCTGGGTGATCCATCGGCCCAACCGGTGGCCGTGACTGCCCACTCGTTGACGCGCGGCAAAGCCTTCCGCAAGGCTTTCGCCAGCACCCAGGACCGCACCGTGCGCAACTTGCGCCGCGAGCGGCTGGAACGCGAAGGCAAGCACCTCGGCCAGGTCCTGCCGGCCCTGCGGCCGATCGATCAGGGGCCGGGCGAGAAGGTGGCAGCGGCGTTGAAGGCCATGACGCGCGAGACGGGCCTGGAAGGCGAATTGACGCACCTGAGCTTCGAGATCACGCCGCCCAGGCGTGGCCGCCAGGCCGGCCCACAGCGCCGCGTGCACATCGTGAAAGGCCGGCGGACGGTGCACGAAGCCGGCGCCAGCATCGTGCGGGTCGTGGCGCTGATCGCGACCGAAGAAGACGGACAATTGCTCCATGTGCGCCGCCTCCACTCCCGCTGACGACGGCTCTGCGCCTAACGGCGGCGAGCATCTCGTGCTCGAAGGCCGCGTCGAGCGCCGGCCGCTCGGCCAAGGCACGAAAAGCGCGCACCAGGGTTTCGTGCTGGTCCTTGCCGACGGCAGCTGGCATGCGCTGCGGCGCGCCGGCGGCAACGCCTATGTCGACCCGGCCTTCGAGGCGATGGAGGGCCGGCGCGTGCAACTGCGCGGCAAGCTGCGGCCCAACTTCTTCCTGGTCGACGGCATCGACGAGCCCAACGACTGACGCCCCGCGGCGCCGCCGGCCATCGCCCAGCGGCGATCAGGCGATGCCCACCACCTTGTGGGTCTGGATGCCCAAGCGCCACTGCGGGTGCTGCATGCAATAGGCGATCGCCTCTTGCGTGTTGCGCGCGCGATCGAGGCCGTCCATCGGCTGCAGGATGAAGTGGTCGAAAGCCAGGGCAGCGAAGCGCTCGGGCATCGCCAGCGCCTGCGGAAACACCAGCTTCAACTCGTCGCCCGCGGTCAAGGCCAGCGGCGCATCGGCCTTCGGGCTGACGCAGACCCAGTCCAGGCCCGGCGGCGCCGGCTGGGTACCGTTGGTTTCGACCGCCACGTCGAAGCCGCGTGCGTGCAGGGCATCGACCAACGCCTCGTCCAGTTGCAGCAGCGGCTCGCCGCCGGTGCACACGACCATCGGCTTGCCCCCCGCGCCGCCCATCCACTTGGCGGCCACGGCAGCGGCCAGCGCCTGGGCGGTGTCGAACTTGCCGCCGCCCGAACCGTCGGTGCCAACAAAGTCGGTATCGCAGAAGCGGCAGGTGGCACTGGCCCGGTCGGCCTCGCGGCCCGACCACAGGTTGCAGCCCGCAAAGCGGCAGAAGACCGCGGCGCGCCCGGCCTGGGCCCCCTCGCCTTGCAGCGTGTAGAAGATTTCCTTGACCGAGTACGTCATGCGCACGCACCCAGCGCCGATGCGACGTCGCCCGCGCAGACGATGGCGCCGCAGCCTTCGGTCTCGAACAGATCGACCCGCGACACCTGCGGCAGGCGGGTGCAGGCCTGCGCCAGCACCCAGCGCGCGAGGCTGGCCGTGTCACAGTCCGGCAGGTCGGGGATGTCGTGCAGCGGGTGATGGTCCAAGGCCTTGAACACCGGCTTGAATAGCTCCTTCACGTCGCCGAAATCCACCGCCCATCCGCGCAACTCGTCCAGCTCGGCACTCAGGTGCAGGCGCAGCGTGTAGGTGTGGCCGTGCAGGCCCGCCAGCGGGCTGCCCGCAGGCGCGCGGCGCAGGCGCAGTGCACTGTCCAGGTGAAAGTCTTTCCAGATGCGGTGCGTGGCACCGTCGTACTGCGCACCGCACGAGGCCGTCTCATAGACCCTCACCGACGCGAGCCCCTCGGTGCCAGCGACCAGGCGTTGCCAGATCCAGCGGCTGAGCATTTCGCTGGTCGGGTTCTCGAGGCCGGGCAGTTCGTTGAGGCAGGTGTAGTTCAGCTGGTGGTGCAGCGGCGCCCACAGGCCATCCAGCCGATCGGCGGCGACGTGCGAGGCCTCGCCTTCGGCAAGGCGCACATGCACGACGGCTTCGAAGCCGTGGCCATGCATGCGGCCACACTTGTGGCCCAGCGGCACGTTCGGCAGGCGGTGGGCAGATTGAAAGCGGTAGCGGCGCCATGCGTGGGCCACACCGTGGTCATCGATGTCCACGCCACTGTGGGCCGCGCTTTGCACGCCGACGGCGGGCGCTTGTGGCAGAGCCAATCGCGCTGACACCCAACGGGCGAGCCGGTCGTCGCTCGGCTCGTCGACCTGCTCGTTGAGCAGCCCGTGGTCGAGCGGCGCGGCCACCGCGGCCAGCGTGTCTTGCAGGCGGCTCAGCTCGCCACCCGGAAACGCGGCCCAGCCCTCGTCCAACGCCGCACGCACACGCACCAGAAAGCTGTGCCCATGCAGGCGCGAGGCACGGTGGCCCGCGGGCAGCTTGTGCAGTTGCCGCGCGGCATCGAAGCCGGCTTGGGCGGTGAAGAAATGGCGGCTCGGCATGACGCAAAGACAAACGGGTTAGCAGCGTGTGCTGCTAACCCGTTGTTATTGGTTGGTCGGGGTGGCGGGATTCGAACTCGCGACCCCTTGCACCCCATGCAAGTGCGCTACCAGGCTGCGCTACACCCCGACGAAGCTCGCATTATAGCCTGGCAATTCGAAGCTTCCAGGCCGATATGAAAATGATCGCTGAGCGGCGACGTTTTGTGGCGTCACACCGAGGGCGGACAGACACCCTCCGCCCTCTCGGCAGCCGCTCAGAAGACGAGCAGTTCGCGGATCGCCAGCAGCTCGTCTCGAACCTGCTCGACGCTGGGGTTGGCCGGCAGCACCGGCAGGCGCAATTCGGCGGTCGAGCCATGGCTCAGCGCGGCCATGGCCGGTGCCCCCGCGGCAGCAACCGGCAAGGTGTGCGGCTCTGGCAAGTGGTCGGGCAGGTTGTCGTCGGCGCCTTCCAGCGAAGCAGCTTCGGACAGGCGATTGCGCGCACCACTGATGGTGAAGCCCTGGTCGTACAGCAGGTCGCGGATGCGCCGGATCAGCAGCACCTCGTGGTGCTGGTAGTAGCGCCGGTTGCCCCGGCGCTTCATCGGTTTGAGCTGGGTGAACTCTTGCTCCCAATAGCGAAGCACATACGGCTTCACACCGCACAACTCACTCACCTCACCAATGGTGAAGTAGCGTTTTGCGGGGATGGGTGGCAGGCGAGTGGGCCCAGAATCCATGAATTTCGGCGTGCGAAATCAAAGCGCTTCGGCGAAGTGCTGAGACTTTACTCGAACTCCTCCGCAGGGGGCATGTCACCCTGAACAATCGCCTTCAACTTGTGACTCGCGTGAAAAGTCACCACGTTGCGCGCCTTGATCGGGATCGGCTCGCCGGTGCGGGGGTTGCGGCCGGGCCGCGGCGCCTTGCGACGGATCGCGAAGTTGCCGAAGCCCGAAAGTTTGACGTCGGTACCTTGCACCAGCGCCTCGTTGACGATCTCGAAGAAGGCCTCGACCATGTCCTTCGATTCGCGCTTGTTCAGCCCCAGCCGTTCGAACAACAGCTCGGCCAGCTCGGCCTTGGTCAGCGTGGGCGTTTCGAGCGACGGCAGGATGACGCGGTCCATCGGCGTTGGCGTGTCGGTGGGGTCTGAATTCGAATCGGGCAGCATGCGCGAGAAGCCTTTTTCGGTGCGTGTGGTGTCCAAACTCAACCGCGCTCAGCCGCGCAGATGCGCGCCGTGTGCCGCCTGGGCGCGTGCCACCGCCTGGGCCACCGCCGCGTCGATGCGATCGTCGGTCAAGGTCGCTTCGTCATCCAGCAATTCCAGCCGAACGGCAAGGCTGCGGTGACCAGCGGGAATGTCGGCGCTCGGCGCGGCCGGCTTGTAGATGTCGAACAGCGTTGCGCCGCGCACCAACCCGGCCGGGTCGGCCCGCAGCGTGCCGGTCAACGCCTCGTGGGTCACCTGCTCGGACACCACCAGCGCCAAGTCGCGCACCGCCGCCTGCTGGCGCGGCACCGGCTTGGGCTGAGGCACATCGCGGCGCTGCACCGCCGCCAGGTCCAGCTCGAACAGGACCGGCGCCTGCGGCAGCTCGTAGGCCTGGCGCCAGCGGGGATGCAGTTCGCCGACATGGCCGATGACCGCGCCGTCCAGCTCGACCGCGGCGCAGCGGCCGGGATGAAAGGCCGGGTGCTCGGCGGCGACGAAACGCGCCACGCGCGGCGCCAGCAGCGCCTCGACATCACCCTTCACGTCGAAGAAGTCGACGCCCTTGTCGGGCTGCCCCCATTGCAGCGACGCCGCCGGGCCATAGGCCAGGCCCGCCACGCGCTGCGGCTGGGCGATGCCCTGCACCGTGCTGTCGCCGGCCTGCACGCTGGCATCGCGGCGGAACACGCGGCCCAGCTCGAACACACGCACGCGCGACGCCTTGCGCGAGAGGTTGTAGCGCAGCACGTTGACCAGGCTGCCGACGAGGCTGGAGCGCATCACCGCCAGCGGCGCCGCGATCGGGTTCAACACCTTGATCGGGTCGGCGTTGCCGGCCAGCTCTTGCTCCCAGCGCTCTTCGACGAAGCTGAAGTTGATCGTCTCTTGATAACCGAGCGAGGCCAGCGCGTGGCGCACGTCGTGCGTGCTGCGTTGCGACTCCACCCGCACACGCGCCATCACCGGCGCCAGCGGCGGCGTGGCCGGCAGGCGCTGGTAGCCGATCACGCGGGCGACTTCCTCGATCAGGTCTTCCTCGATCGCGATGTCGAAGCGCCAGCTCGGTGGTGTCACGGTCAGCGTGCCTTCGCCTTCGCTGAACTGAAGGCCCAGGCGGCGCAGCACACCGGCGCACTCATCTTGCGTGACCGGCATGCCGATCACCTTGGCAGCGCGGGCCACGCGCAAGGTCACAGGCTTGGCCTCGGGCAGCTTGCCTTGCCAGTCGGTCATCGGGCCGGCGTCGCCGCCGCAAATGTCTTGCACCAGACGCGTGATGTGCTCGATGTGCTCGACCGTCAGCGCCGGGTCGACACCGCGTTCGAAACGATGGCCAGCATCGGTCGAGAAGGCGTAGCGGCGCGAGCGGCCGGAGACCGCGTTCGGCCACCAGAACGCCGCCTCGATGTAGATGTTCTTCGTGTCGTCGGACACCGCCGTCGAATCACCGCCCATGATGCCGGCGAGCGACTCGACCTGGTGCTCGTCGGCGATCACACCGACCTGCTCATCGAGCTCGATCGTGTTGCCGTTCAGCAGCTTGAGCGTTTCGCCCTTCTTGCCCCAGCGCACGGTCATGCCGCCGTGGATCTTGTCGAGGTCGAAGATGTGCGACGGGCGGCCGAACTCGAACATCACGTAGTTCGAGATGTCGACCAGCGGCGACACGCTGCGCTGGCCGCAACGCGCCAGGCGCTCGACCATCCAGGCGGGCGTCGCGGCCTTCGGGTTCACCCCGCGCACGACACGGCCCGAGAAGCGGCCACACAGGTCGCTCGCCTCCACCTTCACGGGCACACGCTGGTCATTCGCCGGCGCCACCGGCGGGAAGCTCGGCATCTTCAGCGGCGCCCCGGTCAAGGCTGCCACCTCGCGGGCAATGCCGTAGACGCTCAGGCCGTGGGCCAGGTTCGGCGTCAGTTTCAGCGTGAACAGCGTGTCGTCGAGCGACAGGTGCTGGCGGATGTCCTGGCCCAGCGGTGCATCGGCGGCCAGCTCGAGCAGGCCGCCGTGGTCTTCCGACAGCTTCAGCTCGCGCGCCGAGCACAGCATGCCGAAGCTCTCGACACCGCGCAGCTTGCCGACCTTGATCTCGAACGGCTGGCCATCGTCGCCCGGCGGCAGCTTGGCGCCAACCAGCGCCAGCGGCACACGGATGCCCACGCGCGCGTTCGGCGCACCGCAGACGATCTGCAGCGGGCCGTCCTTGCTGTGCGGGCCGGCATCGACACTGCAGACGCGCAGGCGGTCGGCGTTCGGGTGCTGTTCGGCTTCGACGATCTCGGCCACCACGATGCCGGCAAACGGCGGCGCCACCGGCTTCAGCTCTTCGACCTCCATGCCGGACATCGTCAGCAGATCGGCCAATTCGGCGGTGGTCAGGGGCGGGTTGCAGAACTCGCGCAGCCAGGATTCTGGGAATTGCATGGGATCGGTTCAGTCTTCGGTGTTCGGGGTCAACGGCGGTCGTGACAGGTGCGTCACGGGTACTGCGGTCACTGAAACTGGGACAAGAAGCGCAGGTCGCCGTCGAAGAACAGGCGCAGGTCGTTCACACCGTAGCGCAGCATCGTCAGCCGGTCCGGGCCCATGCCGAAGGCGAAGCCGATGTAGCGCTCGGGATCGAGACCGTAGTTGCGCACGACGTTCGGGTGCACCTGACCAGAGCCAGCCACCTCGAGCCAGCGGCCTTTCAGCGGGCCGTGCGCAAAGGCGATGTCGACCTCGGCCGAGGGCTCGGTGAACGGGAAGAACGACGGGCGGAAACGGATCGTCAGGTCGTCCGTCTCGAAGAAGTTGCGGAAGAAGTCGGCGAACACCGCCTTCAGGTCCTTGAAGCTGACGTTCTCGCCGATCCACAGGCCTTCGCACTGGTGGAACATCGGCGAGTGGGTCGCATCGCTGTCGACACGGTAGGTGCGGCCGGGCGCGATCACGCGGATCTCGGGGATCGTGTCGCCGTGTGCCAGCGCTTCGGCGTGGCGCGCCGCGTGGGCGCGCGCGTAGCGCACCTGCATCGGGCTGGTGTGCGGGCGCAGGTTCAGCCAGCGGCCACCGTCGTCTTTCATGTCGACGTAGAAGGTGTCCTGCATCGAACGCGCCGGGTGGTTCTCGGGGTTGTTCAGCGCGGTGAAGCTCATCCAGTCGGTCTCGATCTCGGGGCCGTCGGCGACATCGAAGCCCATCGAGCCGAAGATGGCCTCGATGCGCTCCATCGTGCGCGACACCGGGTGCAGGCCACCGAGGCCACGCTGGCGGCCGGGCAGCGTCACATCGAGCGCCTCGGCCTTGAGTTGTGCCTCCAGCTCGGCATCGGCCAGCGCCTGGCGGCGCGCGTTCAGCGCGGCTTCGATGCGCTGCTTGGTCTGGTTGATCTCGGCGCCGCGGGTCTTCTTTTCGTCCGCGCTCAGCGTGGCCAGGCCCTTCAGCAGCTCGGTGACACGGCCGGCCTTGCCCAAGAAGCGGGCCTTGGCGTTTTCCAGTTCGGCCGGCGTGCCGGCGGCTGCGAAATCGGCCTGTGCGGCGCCCACCAGTTGATCGAGGTCGTTCATGCTTACCAAGCGAAGATCAAAAACAAAATAAAAAAGGCCGCACCAACAGGTGACGGCCTTCGAGTGCCTGTGCGGCCTCCGGTGCCCTGGTTGCCGAGGGCGCCGGAAGAGCCTGCAGCGGTATCAGCTCAGCTGGGCCTTCACCTTGTCGACGATGGCAGCAAAAGCGGCCGGATCGTGGATGGCCATGTCCGACAGCACCTTGCGGTCGAGTTCGATCTGGGCCTTCTTCAGGCCGGCGATGAACTTGCTGTAGGTCAGGCCCAGGCCGCGGGTTGCCGCGTTGATACGGGCAATCCACAGCTGGCGGAACACGCGCTTCTTGGTGCGGCGGTCGCGGTAGGCGTATTGGCCCGCCTTCATCACCGCCTGCTTGGCGATGCGGAAGACGTTCTTGCGACGACCACGGAAGCCCTTGGCCAGGGCCAGGATCTTCTTGTGACGGGCGCGGGCGGTTACACCACGTTTAACGCGAGGCATGTATGGTTCCTTTCAGTCCGTCAGAAGATCAGAGGCCAGCGAAGGGCAGCATCTGCGCCATGTGACCCATGTTGGTCTCATGCACGGTTGCCGTGCCACGCAGGTGGCGCTTGTTCTTCGTGGTCTTCTTGGTCAGGATGTGGCGCTTGAACGCTTGACCGCGCTTGACGGTGCCACCCGGACGGACGCGGAAACGCTTCTTGGCCCCGCTCTTGGTCTTCATTTTGGGCATGACTGCTCCTTGTGAATTGCCTCTGCTGGGCGGCCAGCGCGGATGCGCTGGCACTTGATGGCCTGCAGTGGCTTCTGCATCAACCCGGCAGTGACCAAACCGCCGGGTGAATTCTTCAAAATCTTCTCGCGCCGTTCAGCGCTTCTTCGGTGCCAGCACCATGATCATCTGGCGCCCTTCGAGCTTGGGCATGTGCTCGACAACCGCCACATCCGACAGCTCGTCGCGAATGCGTTCGAGCAGGCGCATGCCGATGTCCTGGTGGGTGATTTCGCGGCCACGGAACCGCAAGGTCACCTTGCCCTTGTCACCGTCTTCGGCGATGAAGCGGCGCAAATTGCGCATCTTGATCGCGTAGTCGCCTTCGTCGGTGCCAGGGCGGAACTTGACTTCCTTGACTTCGATGACCTTCTGCTTGGACTTCGCTTCGGCGGCGCGCTTTTGTTCCTGGTACTTGAACTTGCCGTAGTCCATCAGCCGGCAAACCGGCGGATCTGCAGTAGCGGCAATCTCGACCAGATCCACGTCGGCTTCGGCTGACATCCGCAAGGCGTCCTGAATGCTGACGATGCCCAGGGGCTCGTTGTCGACGCCGTTCAGGCGCACGTTCAGGGCGGTGATCTCACGGTTCAGTCGATGCTTGCGCTCGACGTTAGGCATCCGACGGTCGGCAAAAGTAGCGATGGTTCAAACCCCTCAAACAGGTCCGGAGGCAAGGGCAGGACCCGACGAAAACATTCGGCGAACGAAAACCGAGGCGTACCTCAGACCTTGGCCGCGATGTCGCCTGCGAGCTTCGACTGGAAGTCTGCGAGGGACATCACGCCCAGATCTTGGTTGCCTCGGGCGCGCACCGCGACGGCCCCGCTTGCCTTTTCCTTGTCGCCAACGACCAGGATGTACGGAACCTTTTGCAACGAATGCTCCCGTATTTTAAACGTGATCTTTTGGTTGCGCAAATCGCCCTCTGCCCTAACTCCTTGTTTTTTCAGCGTTTTGACCACGGATTCGACGTAATCCGCCTGGGCTTCGGTGATCGACGAGACCACCACCTGCACCGGCGCCAGCCAGGCCGGCAACGCGCCGGCATGCTGCTCGATCAGGATGCCGATGAAACGCTCCAGGCTGCCGACGATCGCGCGGTGCAGCATCACGGGCGTCAAGCGGTCGCCCGACTCGGCCACGTACTCGGCCCCCAGGCGCTCGGCCATGAAGAAGTCGACCTGCATCGTGCCGCACTGCCACTCGCGGCCCAGCGCGTCTTTCAGCGTGTATTCGATCTTCGGGCCGTAAAAGGCGCCATCTCCGGGTGAAATGACGAAATCACAACCCGACCGGCGCAGGCTTTCCATCAGCGCGTGCTCGGCCTTGTCCCAGCTCTCGTCTGAGCCGATGCGTGCCTCGGGCCGCGTGGCGACCTTGTAGAGAATGTTCGTGAAGCCGAAGTCGGCGTAGACCTTCTGCAGCAGCGCCGTGTAGTCGACGCACTCCTGCAGGATCATTTCTTCGGTGCAGAAGATGTGGCCATCGTCCTGCGTGAAGCCGCGCACCCGCATGATGCCGTGCAGCCCGCCCGTCGGCTCGTTGCGGTGGCACTGGCCGAACTCGCCGTAGCGCAGCGGCAGGTCGCGGTAGCTCTTGATGCCCTGCTTGTAGATCAGGATGTGGCCGGGGCAGTTCATCGGCTTCAGCGCGTAATCGCGCTTCTCCGACTCCGTCGTGAACATGTTCTCGCGGTACTTCTGCCAGTGCCCCGTCTTCTCCCACAGCGACTTGTCCAGGATCTGCGGCCCCTTGACCTCAAGGTAGCCGTTGTCTCGGTAGACCTGCCGCATGTACTGCTCGACACACTGCCACACCGCCCAGCCCTTCGGGTGCCAGAACACCGTGCCAGGGGAATGCTCGTCGAGGTGGAACAGGTCCAGCTCGCGGCCCAGGCGCCGGTGGTCGCGCTTCTCGGCCTCTTCCAGCATCGTCAGGTACTTCTGCAGGTCGTCCTTGCTGGCCCAGGCCGTGCCGTAGATGCGTTGCAGCATCTCGTTGCGGTGGTCGCCACGCCAGTAGGCGCCCGCCACCTTCATCAGCTTGAAGTGCTTGAGCTTGCCCGTGGACGGCACGTGCGGGCCGCGGCACAGGTCTTCGAACTGGCCTTCGCGGTACAGCGACACGTCTTCGCCGGCCGGGATCGAGCCGATGATCTCGGCCTTGTAGTGCTCGCCGAGCGACTTGAAGTAGGCCACCGCCTCGTCGCGCGGCAGCACGCGCCGCTCGACCTTTTCGTCCTTCTTGGCCAGCTCCGTCATCTTGGCCTCGATCGCCGAGAGATCTTCGGGCGTAAACGGGCGCTTGTACGAGAAGTCGTAATAGAAGCCGTTGTCGATGACCGGGCCGATCGTCACCTGCGCCTCGGGGAAGAGCTCCTTCACCGCATAGGCCAGCAGGTGCGCCGTCGAGTGGCGGATCAGCTCCAAGCCGTCGGCGTCCTTGTCCGTCACGATCGCCAGCGCCGTGTCCGCGTCGATCAAGTGGCTTGTGTCGACCAGCTTGGCTTCCGGGCCTTGGCCGATGCGGCCACCGAGCGCCGCCTTGGCCAGGCCGGCACCGATCGACGCGGCCACATCGGCCACCGTCAGCGGGCCCGGGAATTCACGTTGCGAACCATCGGGCAAAGAGATCTTGATCATCTTGAGTTCCTGACAACCCGCGACAGCGGGTTGCGGTGGAGGCTCATGCCGCCAAGCGGCGTGATGCCGAAACCAAACGAAAAAACGCGGCTGAAGGGCCGCGTTTCGTGAGGGAAAGTTAGGACGAGTCCGAACGTGCCGCGGCCGACTAGGAAAATTCTCCGAAGGTCGTAGTTCGCGGTGTCATAACCCGTGCTGCCTTTCCTGCTCTTGCTGGTGTGATGGCGGATTGTAGAACGAGAGCCCCGCCGCCAACAATCACAAGGCCTCGGCCTCGATCGGCGCGCCGGACTCGGTCAAGGCGGCGAATTCGTCGGCCAGGCGCTGCCCTTCGCCCACCGCGCGCCGCCAGGCGGCCTGACGGCCGGCCAGGTCGGTGCCAAAGCGCTGAAAGTCACCTCGATCGGGCAGCCGCCCGCCCGGCAAGGTGGCCAGCCATTCGCGCCGAGGGGCGAGCACCACCAGCCGGTCCAGCGCCGCGGTGGCGCGGTGGCGATGGCGCAAGCCCTTGTCGAGCCAGCCGGGCACGACACTGGGTTGAAAGTGCGGGTACAGCGCGAGGCCGTCTCCCAGGGCGTCGTAGCGCCAATGCAGGTGGTAGTCGGTGATGCCGCCGTCCCAATAGGCGCCCGGCGGGGCGCCCGGCACATCGTGCACGGCCCGCATCCAGAACGGGATCGAGCAGCTGGCCACCACGGCGGGCAGCAGGTTGCCGATCGTCAACGGCACGCGGTGGGAGCGAAAGTCGGTCAATTCGAACGGCAGATCGTCGCGCTGATCGGAGAAGACGACGCGCTCCAGCCAGGCCCCCAGCGCACGGCGCGCCATCACGTTGCTCGCGAACGCGCCCAGAAAGCCCGCGGGCGTGCGCCAGCGGCCTTCGCGCCGCAACAGGTGGCGGCCGCGACTGGCGACCACGTGCAGGCGAAACCTCGGATGCGACAGCAACGTGGCTTCGCGCCCGCCGAAATGCGCCTGCACGGTGGCAGTGAAATCGTCGCTGACAGACTGTGCCGACGGGCGCCGGCCATCGGCACGCGAATAGTCGGCGCGGATGTAGTCGTCGGCCAGCCGCTCGAGGGCCCGGTCGGCATCGGGCAAGCACGCCGCAGCCATGCGCCAGGCGCCCACCGACGCGCCGACCAGGTGAACCACCTGGGTCGACCGCGCCAGCCAGTGCCCGAACAGATAACGGTCCAGCCGGTTCAAGGCCAGCCCCTTGGGCCCGCCCGCGGCACCGGGCACGACACGGACGTCTTGCGGCCGCAGCCCCTGCTGCTGCAGATGGGCGCGCGCCACCGGGCCGGCCAGAACCCGCAAGGCAACGAGAGGAGATTTCACAGGCGACAGGTCTGAGCGATGGGCGGGACGCGAAGGTTGGCCGCGCCCTTGGATGAGGCCGGCCGGCATGTTCGTGCGCGATGCCACCATCCTTGGGGGGCCCCTCCGGGAGGCCGCAACACGACAGCGATAATTGTGGGATGAACGCAAGCACCAATCCGACGACGCATCCTGCGGAGACCCTGAGGCCCCACGCCCCACTGACGGAGTACTACGAAAACCAGGACAAGCACCGCGCATTCGTGCAGCAGATTTTCGACAGCACCGCGGTCGACTACGACCGGATCGAGAGCATTCTCGCTTTCGGCACCGGCCCGTGGTACCGCCGTCAAGCGCTGATGCGCGCCAACCTGCGCGCCGGCGCCCAAGTGCTGGACGTGGGCACCGGCACCGGACTGGTCGCGCGCGAGGCACTCGGCATCGTCGGCCCGACCGGCAGTGTCGTCGGGGTCGACCCCAGCCCCGGCATGATGAGCCAGGCCCACCTGACCGGTGTCGAGCTGCTGACCGGCTTTGCCGAGGCCCTGCCCCGGCCGGACAACAGCACCGACTTCCTCAGCATGGGCTATGCGCTGCGCCACATCAGCGACGTGCGGCCCGCGTTCAGCGAGTTCTACCGCGCACTAAAGCCGGGTGGCCGCCTGCTGATCCTCGAGATCACCCGGCCCAAGACACGCTGGGGCATGCTGCTGCTGAAGACCTACATGCGCTTGTTCGTGCCGACGATCGCCCGCTTCGTCAGCCGTGGCGCCTCGACCTCGCTGCTGTGGCGCTACTACTGGGACACGATCGAGGCCTGCATGGCACCCGAGGCCGTGATGGCCGCGCTGCGCGAGGCCGGCTTCACCGACGTCAAGCGTTACGTCGAGCTGGGCATCTTCTCGGAATTCACCGCGACCAAGCCGCAGGCATGATCTGGCAGCGCCTTTCGCCCTGCAGGAGCCGGGGCGACGAATGAACGCGCCCATGCCATCGCCAGGCGCACCCGAGATCGACGATTGCGACGTGCTCGTGATCGGCGGCGGCCCGGCCGGGTCGACCGCAGCGATGCTGCTCGCCCGCCAGGGCCGGCGCGTCGTGATGGTCGAGAAGGCTCATCACCCGCGTTTTCACATCGGCGAATCGCTGCTGCCGGCCAACGTGGCGCTGTTCGACCGCCTGGGCCTGCGCAGCGAGGTCGAGAAGATCGGCATGCCCAAGTGGGGCATCGAGTTCGTCTCGCCCGACCATGCCCACCAGAGCTATCTCGAGTTCGGTGACGCGTGGGACAAGACCATGCCCTACGCCTGGCAGGTGCGCCGCTCCGAGCTCGACGAGCTGATGTTCCGCCACGCGCGCCTGGCCGGGGCCGAGACGGTTGAAGGCTGCCGCATCCACGGTGTCGACTTCGACCCTGACGGTGCCAGCGTCAGCGGCCGCTGCAGCGACGGCCGTGAGCGCCGCTGGCGCGCCCGTTTCGTGATCGACGCTTCGGGCCGCGACACCCTGCTGGCGAGCCAGATGCGCGCCAAGCAGAAGATGCCCGAGCACAACAGCGCGGCGCTGTTCGGCCACTTCACCGGCGTGCAGCGCCTGCCGGGCAAGAAGGAAGGCAACATCAGCATCTTCTGGTTCCGCCACGGCTGGTTCTGGCTGATTCCATTGGCCGACGGCGTGACGAGCGTCGGCGCCGTTTGCTGGCCGCACTACCTGAAGACGCGTGACAAGCCGCTGCAGGATTTCTTCGCCGACACGATTGCGCTGTGCCCGCAGCTGCAGCAGCGCCTGGCGCAGGCCAGGCTGGTGGACGACGCCGTGCACGCCACCGGCAACTACTCGTACCGCAGCACGCTGTGCACCGGCGACCGGTTCCTGCTGGTCGGCGATGCCTACACCTTCGTCGACCCGGTGTTCTCGTCGGGCGTGTACCTGGCGATGCAGGGCGCGTTCGAAGCCACCGATGTCGTGGCCGCCCGCCTCGATCGGCCCGCCGAGGCCGCCCAGGCTCGCCGCCGCTACGAAGCGACCATGCGCAAGGGCCCGCGCGAGTTCTGCTGGTTCATCTTCCGGGTCACGAACCCGACGATCCGCAACCTCTTCATGTACCCGTCCAACCCGTGGCGGGTCAAGGAAGCCGTGCTGTCGCTCCTGGCGGGCGACATCTTCGGCAAGACCCCCATCTGGGCCTCTTTGCGCATGTTCCAGGCGATCTACTACGGCAACCAGTTGTTGCACCTGCCGCGCACCCTCAAGGCTTGGCGCCAGCGCCGGGCCAACATTCGCGATGTCGGCACCGTGCCGGGCGAAAACGTGCCGGAGGCCCGATGAGCGCGCTGCTGCACGGGTCTTCGCCAGGTGCTCTGCGATCACGCCGCCTGGCGGATGTCGAAACGGGCTGGTCGCTGGCCCGCGAGGCCAAGCTGCTGGGTGGCGTGGCCTATCGGCGCCTGAACGGCTCGGCACCGCCAATGATGGCCGAGGCCGACCTGCCCTCGCTGTCGGCCAACACCGGTGAGATCGACGGCTGGCTGGTCGACGCCGACGTGCGCCACGGCACTTCGGGCGCGGTACGCTGGGCGACAGACGGCCAATGGCTGTTCGGTGCCTTCGACAGCACCGAGGCCGAGGCGGCGGGGCAGCTCGACGAACTGGTCCAGGGCGCCTACGCCAACATCTTCCAGGCGCTCGAGAGCGCTGGCGTGCCGCACCTGCTGCGGCTGTGGAACTACCTGCCCAACATCAACCGCGAGCAGCTGGGGCTCGAGCGTTACCGGCAGTTCAACCTCGGGCGGCAGCAGGCCTTCCTGAACGCCCAGCGCGACGCGTTCGCCGGCGCCCCGGCAGCCTGCGCACTGGGCACCTTCGGCGGGCCGATGCGCATCCGCTTCCTGGCGGGCCGCGTGGCCCCGGTGCCGCTGGAGAACCCGCGCCAGGTGCCGGCCTGGCGCTACCCGACGGAGTTCGGCCCGCGCAGCCCGACCTTTTCGCGCGCCGTGCTGGTGCCGATCTCGCCGCAAGAGGTGACGCTGTTGATCTCGGGCACGGCCAGCATCGTCGGCAGCGCCAGCGTGCATCCGGGCGATGTGCCCCGGCAGATGGAAGAAACGCTGCGCAACCTCGAAGCGGTGATGGGTGCCGCCCACGCGCGCTGCAGCGCCCGCTTTGCACTGGCCGACCTGGTGTGCACGGTCTACGTGCGCCATGCGGCCGATGTGGACGACGTGCGGCGCTGTTTCGAGCGCGGCGTCGGCGCCGGTTCGCTGGCCGCGCAGCGGGCGATCTACGTGCAGGCCGACATCTGCCGCAGCGACCTGTTGCTCGAAGTCGAAGCCCACGCCACCGCCGCCGGGGCATTGACCTGATGTGCCCGACGAGACGACCGCGGCCGCGGCACGTGGCCGTCGTGGCAACGGCCTGCGCGGCCCTGGCCGCCCCGGCGCACGCCGAAGACAAGCCGCTGTGGGAGCTGGGCATCGGTGCCGGTGCGCTGGTGTTGCCGCACTACCGCGGCGCCGATCAGTCGCACGTCTGGCTGCTGCCGGTGCCGTATGCCGTCTACCGCGGCGAGCTGTTCAAGGCCGACCGCGACGGCGCGCGCGCCACGCTGTTCGATGGTGAGCGCAGTGAGCTGAACCTGAGCCTGGCCGCCAGCGCCCCGACACGCAGCGAAGACAACCACGCCCGCCAAGGCATGGCCGATCTGTCGCCCACGCTCGAAGCCGGCCCGGTGTGGAACTACACGCTGCTGCGCGGTGACGACCACCGCCTCGACCTGCGGTTGCCGCTGCGCGCGGCCTTCACGGTCGAATCGTCGCCACGCCACATCGGCTGGATCAGCAACCCGCACATCAACCTCGACCAGCGCTGGAACGACTGGGCCCTCGGCCTGCAGACCGGGCCGCTGTTCGCCGACCGGCGCTACCACGCCTACTTCTACGACGTGCGCGAAGCCGATGTCGCCCCCGGGCGGCCCGCCTACCGGGCCGGTGCCGGTTACGCCGGCTGGCAGGCCACCGCCGCACTGTCGCGCTCGTTCGGCGACTACTGGTTGGGCCTGTTCGTCAAAGCCGACCAGATCGCCGGCCACGCGATCACCGACAGCCCGCTGGTGCGCGAGCGGCAGCAGTTCTCGGCCGGTGTGGCGCTGACGTGGGTGTTCGCCCGCTCGTCGCGCCTGGTGCCATCGCCGGATTGATCGGGCGCCGCGTGAACCACTGGCTGCTGCAACCCGTGATGCTGTTGCTGCTGTATGCGCAGCTGCTGTTGCTCGGCCTGATCTCGCTCGGCTGGAACCTGATCGCCGCGGTGCTGTACCCGCTGTTGCCGCGGCAGCGCGGCCTGGTCGTCGGGCGTGCCGGCATCTCGCGCGGTTATGGCCTGTTCTGGGCGGTGGCCAACGCCTCGGGCCTGCTGAAGATGAACGCCACGGCGCTGGACCCACTGCGCGACGAACCGGGCCTGATCTTCGTTGCCAACCACCCCAGCATGCTGGACGCGTTGATGCTGGTCGCGCGGCTGCCGCGCAGCGTCTGCGTGATGAAGGCCAGCCTGATGCACAACCCGTTCCTCGGCCCGGGCGCCCGGCTCGCGCGCTACATCCAGAACGATTCGGCGCGGGGCATGGTGCGCCGCGCCGTCAACGACCTGAAGGACGGCGGTCAGCTGGTGCTGTTCCCCGAAGGCACGCGCACGGTGCGCCCGCCGGTCAACGACTTTCGCCCCGGCTTCACGCTGATCGCCAAGCTGGCGAACGCGCCGATCCAGACGGTGTTCATCGACACCGATTCGCCCTACCTCGGCAAAGGCTGGCCGCTGTGGCGCCTGCCGCCGCTGCCGATCGAGTTCTCGGTGCGCCTGGGCCGGCGCTTCGCCCCGTCGCCGGACCCGGCGGCGCAGTTGGCCGAGATCCAGCAGTACTTCAACGAGAGCCTGGCCGCCCCGGCCCGCCAGACCTGACCATGTTGATCCCGATGCCGTCGGCCGCCTCGCGGACCCACCTGGTGCTGATCCCCAGCTACAACACCGGCGCGACCTTGGTCGGCACCGTGCGGGCCGCGCGTGCGCAATGGACACCGGTGTGGGTGGTGATCGACGGCAGCACCGACGACAGCGCCAAGCCCTTGCGCGCGCTGGCCGCCGCCGACCCGGGGTTGCGCCTGATCGAGCTGCCGGTCAACCGGGGCAAGGGCGCCGCGGTGCTGCACGGCCTCGAACAAGCGCGGGCCGCGGGCTTCACCCATGCGCTGACGATGGACTCGGACGGGCAGCACCCGGCCGCGCTGATCCCGTCGTTCATGGCGCAGTCGCAGCAGCGGCCCGAGGTGATGATCCTCGGCAAGCCGGTCTTCGACGCCAGCGCGCCGCTGCTGCGCGTGCGTGGGCGCCGGGTGTCGAACTGGTGGACCAACCTCGAGACGCTCGGCGCCGGCATCGGCGACTCGCTCTACGGCTTTCGCGTCTACCCGATCGCGCCGTTGATCGACGTGATGCAGCACCAGCCGTGGATGCGCCGCTTCGACTTCGACACCGAAGCCGTCGTGCGCCTGGCCTGGCGCGGCGTCAAGCCGATCAACCAGGACGCGCCGGTCAAGTACCTCCGCGCCGATGAGGGCGGGGTCTCGCACTTTCGCTACGGCCGCGACAACGTGCTGCTGACCTGGATGCACACCCGGCTGGTGCTGGAGTTCGTGTTGCGCCTGCCGCTGCTGGTGTTCAAGCGCCTGGCCGGGCGACCGCCCTTCCAGCGCTGACCGGCGCTGGCCCTCAGGCCATCCCGCCGTTGATCGAGATCACCTGCCCGGTGATGTAGCCCGCTTCGGGGCCGGCGAGAAAACCGACCAGCGCCGCCACCTCGTCCGGCGTGCCGGCGCGGCGCACCGGCACCATCTCGGCCACCACCTTCGGGTCGAACACCGCATCGGCCATCGGCGACTGGATCACGCCCGGCGCCACCGCGTTCACCGTCACGCCGCGCGCAGCCACCTCGAGCGACAGGGCCTTGGTGGCACTGTTCAGCGCCCCTTTGGCCGCCGCGTAGTTGACCTGGCCCCGGTTGCCCATGATCGCGGCAACCGACGAGATGTTGATGACCCGGCCCCAGCGGGTGCGCAGCATCGGCAACAGCAGCGGGCGGGTGACGTGGAAGAAGCCATGCAGCGAAACGTCGATCACGCGGTGCCACTGGTCGGCCCGCATGCCCGGGAACACCGCGTCGTCGTGCACGCCGGCGTTGTTGACGATCACCTGCACCGGGCCATCGGCCAGCATGCGGTCGCAGGCAGCCTGGCTGGCCTGCGCATCGGTGAGGTCGAACAGCACGGTCTGCGCCGTGCCGCCGGCTTGGCCAATCTCTTCGGCCAGCGCCTGCACGGCATCGGGCCGGCTGTTGGCGTGCAGCAGCAGCGAAGCGCCGTCACGCGCGAGCCGGCGCGCCATCGCCGCGCCCAGCGCGCCGCTGGCACCAGTGATCAGCGCACGCTTGCCACTCAAGGGCTGGGTCATGTCGAAGGCACCAAGGGGGTGTTGAGAACGACGGTCGCGCGCCCTTGCGCCAGGCTGCGGCCGGCCGCATCGTTCACGTTGAATTGGTAGAGCAGTTGCCGGGTGTCGCCGGCCTGGCGTTGCGCCTCGATGCGCAGCGGGCCGTCGGCCTCGTCCAGGCGCCAGCAGCCCAGCTGCACGCTGCGCGCGCTGGCCAGAAAACCCGGCACCGGCCCCACCGCCTGGCCGGTGGCCTCGGCGCACAACGCCCCGTGCAGCGCCATGGCCTGGGCGGCGTATTCGATCGCGCAGCTGGCCAGCAGGCCATGCGGCGTGCGCAGCGGGTGATCGGAGTCGTGGTGGTTGCTGGCGCGGCAGACGATGTGCGCCTGCGACCATTCGAGCAGCCCGTCCAGCCAGGCCATGCGGCCGTGGTGCGGCACACGCTCGGCGATGCCGGCGGCGGTCATCAGCAAGGTGGTCACCAGCAGCCCTTGGGCGCCACCGACAGCTGCAGCGCCGCACCGGCAAAGTCATTCAAGCGCAGCGACACCGGCAGGCCCAACGCCAGGGCCTGCAACAGCGGCAGCCCGTGCGCCGCGGGCACGACCGCACTCAATGCCTGCAGCGCCGGGTCGGCCATGCCAGAGGTCTCGGTGGGGCCTTCGGCCCACTGCACGCTGAGCGTGGCGCCAGCGTCACTGGCCTGCGCCGGTGCCAGCAGCAGCGCGATGCCCAAGGCGTCGGGCATCGGCCGCAAGGCATGCAGCGGCTGCGGGTACGGGATGTCGGACGCGACCAGCAGCACCGGCGCCTGCGTGGTGGCGCACTGGGCAAAGGCCTCGAGCAGGCCGGCGGCCCAGCTGGCGTCGAAGGCGCACAGGCTGGTCGACGGCGCACGCGACTGGGTCGCGATGTGCCAGTAGCCGGCGGTGGCGTTGTGGACCGAGTTGGTGAAGCGCGTCGGCGACACCGCGCGCTCGGGCTGCGCGAGCGCCTCGCACAGCGCGTGGCAGTTCGACGGATCGCCGCTGGACGAGGTGAACACCGTCGCCAGCCGAGCGGCCTCGAGCGCCAGCCCGGAGCGCGCCTGGGCCATCGCCAGCGCTTCGTCGGCCACGGCCAGCGACAGCTTGACGATCGCGCCACTGCGGCGGCGCTCGGCCGGCGGCAGGCGGGCCGGTGGCGGCAACACAGTGGGCGAGGATTGCCAGGTGCCCGGCTCGCGCAACAGCGGCGCCGAAGCGGCCCAGCCGGCCAGGCCCGGCCCCAGCAGGCCCACGCCGAGGATCTGGACGGGCGGCAGCGCCGCGCCGATCGGCTGGCCGCTCATGGCGCCACCCCGAAGATCAGGCAGGTGTTGGTGCCGCCGAAACCGAATGAATTGCTGGCCGCGAGCCCGATCTCGGCCTGCCGCCCGGCGGGCAGGTAGTTGGCCTGCAGGGCCGGGTCGCGCTGGCGCAGCGTGGTGCCGCCCGGCAGGTAACCGGTCTGCAGCGCCAACATGGCCAGCGCAGCCTCAAGCGCACCGGCGGCGCCCAGCGTGTGGCCGGTGGCGCCCTTGGTCGAGCTGCAAGGCACATCCGGGAAGACCACGCGCATCGCCTGGTCCTCGGCGGCGTCGTTGTTCGGCGTGGCGGTGCCGTGCAGATTGACATAGCCGATGTCACCGGCCTGCACGCCCGCGCGTTCAAGCGCATGGCGCATCGCCAGCACGGCGCCGGCACCATCGGGCAGCGGCGAGCTCATGTGGTGGCCGTCGCTGCTTTCGCCCACGCCCCACAGCCACGCGGCCGGCTCGGCGGCGTCGCGCTCCAGCAGCGCAAAAGCCGCCGCTTCACCCAGCGACAGGCCGTGGCGCTGGGCGTCCCAGGGCCGGCAGATCTCGGGCGACAGCAATTCCAGCGAATTGAAACCGTACAGCGTGGTCAGGCAGAGCGAATCGACACCGCCGACCACCGCGGCGTCGATCAAGCCCAGTGCCAGCAGGCGCTCGGCGCTGCCGAAGACCTTGGCACCCGATGAGCAGGCGGTCGAGACCGACCAGACCGGCCCGCTCAAACCCAGCGCCGCCTGCACGAAACGCGACAGCGAGCCGGTGTTGTGGGTCTCGCCGTAATGCAAGGTGGCGGGCAACGCGCCGGTCTGCGGGTCGCGGTGGTGGTAGGCCTGCTCGGTCTGCAGGATGCCCGAGGTGCTGGTGCCCATGAAGACGCCGACGCGGTGGGCGCCGTGGCGCTGCACCGCCTGCTGCACGCGAGCGGCAAAGCCATCGGCCTGCAGGCCCAACCACGCCAGCCGGTTGTTGCGGCAATCGAACGCCTGCAGCGCCGGCGGCAGGGCCACCGCATCGACCCCGTCGACCAGGCCCAGCCAGGCCTCCAGCGGCGCAGCGTCGAAAGACTGCAATGCCAACCCGCTGCGGCCGTCGCGCAGGCCCTGCGCATGGGCCGCCACGCCGCGCCCCAGCGCGCTCGTCATCGTGTAGGCGGAAACCGGCCAATGCTGCGCAGGGCGGGGGCTCAGGGCCTCGTCGTTCATCGGGGGCGTTCGGGTTCAGTGCAGCGCGTCGACCAGGCGCACCGGGCGAAGGCCGGCCGCGCGGCAGCGCTCGATCAGCGCCGGCAGCACCGACAGGATCAGCGGCTCACCCGACGGCGACAGGCCGGCATTGCCGTCGTGCAGCAGCAGGATGTCGCCGGCCGCCAGGCGCTGGGTGAGCCGGCGCAGCACCTGGCGCGGCAATGCACGGCGGGTGTCGAAGCCACGCCGCGTCCAGCTGACCAGCGTCAGGCCGAACTGGCGCATCACCGGGTCGAGAAAGCAGTTGCGCACGCCGGCCGGCGCGCGGAAGAACCGCGGGCGGTGGCCGGTGATGGTCTCGATCGTCTGCTGCGCCTGCGCCAGCTCGGCGGCGTAGCCGTTCGGGCCCAGGAAGGCGAAGGTGTGCCGGTGGGCCGACGAATGGTTCTGCAGGTCGTGGCCGCGGGCGACGATCTCGCGCGCCAGCAACGGGTGGCGGGCCACCTTCTCGGCGATGCAGAAGAACGTGGCCTTGACGCCGGCCTGGTCCAACAGGTCCAGCACCCGGGGCGTGACCTCGGGGTCGGGGCCGTCGTCGATGGTGATCGCCACCTCGCCGCGCCGCACGGCCGCCGGCGGCAGGGCCACGACGTTGCGCCCCAGCCATTGGCTGCGCGGGGTCACGGTCGCGACGGTGATCGCCAGGTGGTTCAGCAGCACCGCCGCGCCGGCCCACAAGGCGGCATCCGGCCGGGCCAGGGCCACCACACCCGCCAAGCCGTGGCAGGCCAAGGTGGCCTGGATCAACGGCGGCACGCGCCAGCGCCGGGCCGGCAAGGGTGAAAGGTGATCGAGCGAAATCGACATGGTCAGCAGAGCGTTTCTTCAGCGCCGATTTTCCTGGCAAGGCGGTGCGTGCAGGGTTGGCCGAAACGCAGGCACGGAATTTTCACACACGCCCCTCGTCGGGGCGCCGTGCCAGGGCGGCCGACAGCACCAGGGCCAGCAAGGCGCCGGGCGCCACCACCTGGCCGATAGCCGCCAGCGCCGGGATCTTCGACAAGGCGATCAGGCCGAACGAGAGCACCGTCGTCAGGTTGGCCAGGCACAGCGAGGCCAGCGCATCGTCGCTGAGCGCCGCGCCGCCGGGCGAGTCGAAGAACAGCGCGTAGTTCGAGCCGACCGCCACCACCAGCAGCAGGCCGACCAGGTGCAGCACCCCCAGCGCCGCGCCCAGCGCGTGCAGCCCGGCCAGGCACAGCAGCACCGCCAGCGCCAGCGGCAGCGCCACCCGGGCCACGCGTTTCAGGCTGCGCAGCCACAGGGCCAGCAGCAACAGCACGGCCAATGCGCCCAGCGACGCCTGCCACATCGCCTCGGTCAGGTAGCCGCGGTACAGGCCGTCCAGCTCTTGCTTCAGCGCCAGCACCTGCACACCGGGAACGTCGGCCAGCGCCTGCTGCAGGGCCGCGGCGTCCAGCGGCCGGCCGGGCGCCTCGTGCAGGGTCAGCAAGGCGGTCGACGAGCCGTCGGCCCGGCCGAGCAGCATCGCGTTGACCATCGGCGCAAAGGCCGTGCCCCGCAGGTCTGCGCGTGTCACCGGGTGCCCGCGGCGCGCGACCGCCACCTCGTCGATGAACGGGGCCACGGTCGACGCACTCAAGGGGCTGTCGCGGGTGGCCTGCTCGACCGCGGCGCGCAAGGCGGCCGGCTCGGGCAGGCTCGCCAGCCGCGCGGCTTGCGTGGCCTGGCTCGGCAACACCCGCGACGGGCTGTCGTAGCCCAGCAGCCGGCCCTGGTCGACCCAGGTGTCGAGCTGCCGGCCGGCAGATTCGGCCCCGCGCAGCGCCGCCTCTTCGTCGGCCCCGTGCGCGAGCACCAGCAGGCCACCGTCGCCGGCCGACAGGTCGGCGCGCAGCGCGGCGTCGAGCGCCAGAGCCTCGCGCGGCACCGGGCTCAGGGCCGTCAGGTCGCCGCGCCACAACGGCTGCGGTGTCAGGGCCAGCGTCACCAGCGCGGTCAGCGCCAGGCCGGCCCAGAGCCAGCGCCCACGCTGCAAACGGGGCCATGCCACGGCACACGCCCGGCCCAGCACCCGACGCCAGGCTTTTCCGGCCGCGCCGTCCGGCATCAGGACCGGCAGCACCCAGCGGGCGGTCAGCGTGGCGGCCACCAGGCCGGCCATCGAGAACACCCCCAGCTGGGCCAGCCCCGGAAAGCCCGAGAAGGTCAGCGCCGCAAAGCCGCACAGCGAGGTCCACAGGCCCAGCCGCACCGTGGGCCAGCTGCCGCGCAGCCATTGGCGCCAGCCCTGCCCCGGCGGCGCCCCGCCGGCCACGCCGGCGTGGGCCTGGATCAGGTAGTAGATCGCATAGTCGACCGCTTCACCGATCAGGGTGCTGCCGAAGCCCAGCGTCATGCCGTGCACGGTGCCGAAGCCCAGGCTGACGGCGACGATGCCGGCCACCACACCTGCCATCACCGGCAGGGCCGCCACCAGCAAGGCGCGCAACGAGGCAAATGCCAGCCACAGCAGGCCACCGATCAACACCGCGCCCCCGGCGGACAGCCAATGCACTTCGTGCTGGATCTGCGCTCGGCTGCCCACGGCGAACACCGGGGCGCCGCTGAGCTGCAGGCTGAGGCCGTTGCGCGCCATCGGCTCGAAGTCGGCGCGGATGCGGTCCAGCGCGTGGGCCTGCGCGTCCAGGTCGCTGCCGGGGGCCTGCGTGCTGGCCAGCAGCAGCACTCGCTCGGCCTGGCGCGAGGCCCAGACCCCGTCGACCATGCGCGGCGCCTGGGCCGGGATCATGGCCTCGACGATGCGCTGCGTCTCGCCGGTGGGGTCGCGGCCCAGCAGCGGCTTGACCAGCGCGCCGGCCGGCGTGCCCAGCAGCGACAGCGTGTCGTCGAAGGCATCGCGCAGGCCTGGCGCGGTGAAGCGCTCCGGCGTCACGGCCGGGCTGAGCTGGTAGCGGTGCGCGACCAGCCACTGCGCACTAGCCTGCCAGTCACCGCGCTCGCCGTTCTGCACCTGCTCGAACAGCCCGCTGGCCCGCATCGACCGGGCCATGGCCATCGAGGCCTGTGCGCGTTGGGCTGAATCGCCGCCGGTGATGCCGATCAGCACCGTGCGCGCCGGCGCACCATGGCGGATCTGCTCGATCAGCACCTGCTGGCCGGCGTTCGGGCTGGCGGGCAGAAAGGCCGACATGTCGGCCGAGAACTGGCTGCGGGCGATGACCCAGGCCCCCAGCAGCATCGCCGCCAGCCAGACCCCCAGCACGGCGGCGCGGCGGCCGCCGGTGGCCGGCGACGGCGGGCTCATCAGCGGGGCACCGCGCCGCGGTCCACCGGCTCGATCGTCATCACGGTGCGGTCGCCATCGGCCATCTGCACTTCGACGCTGCGCAGCTCGCCGCGGCGGCCGGCCAGGCTGATGTAGCTCAGCTGCGCCGCCAGCCGCACATCCTGCGGCTCGAGCTGCACCGACCACTGCGCCACATTGCCGTTCACGGTGGGCTTGAACGAGCGCCGCAAGGCGGCCGCGTCACCGTTGAGCGTGCCGCGGATGGCCTCGACCATCAGCGCCATCTCGGGCACGGCATCGAGCGCCATCTGGCGGCTGCGGCCGTTGCGCGTCAGGGTGACCTGGTTGCCATCGACCAGCATCGCCTCGGGCTTGGGCTCGAGTGTGCGGCGCTCGAAACGGTTCGGCGCGACGAAGCTCAACGTGCCGCTGGCCTGCAGCGGGCGCGCCAGGCCCTGCACGTGCCGCTGCTCGACGAACCGGGCTTCGCCGGCTGTCGTGCGGGCCAGTTGCTCCATCACCTCAGCCAGTTCGATCGCCTGGGCGGCCGGCGCCAGCGCCAGCATCGCGAGCAGCGGCAACGCCGCCGTCTTCAAGCCAGAAATCATGGAAGTTGAACCAGTTGTAGGGCGCCTCGCGGCACAACGATTCCAGCCGGGCGGCATAGGCGTGCACCGCGGCACGCAGCTGTTCGTCGCGGCCATGGGCATCGGCCGGCACGGTGCTGAAGTCGGCCAGCGGCTCGAAGCGGACGCGGTAAGCGCGCCCGCCATTGTAGAGACCGGCCATGAAGATCACCGGCCGCCGCAGCAGCTGCGCCAGGCGGAAAGGCCCCTCGGCAAACGGCGCCTCGTGGCCGAGAAACGGCAGCCGATGCACCGTCTCGCGCTGGGCGGCGCCGGGCAGGCTGCGGTCGGCCAGCAGGCCCACCAGCCCCCCGCCGTCGAGCCAGTCGCGAATGGCCAGCGTGGCGCCGCGCTGGCCGAGCGCGATGATGCGCATCTGGAAACCCGGCGCGATCGCCGCCAGGGCCGCGTTGATCATGCGCGCGTTGTCCGGGTACATCACCATCGCGATGTTCGAGCAACCCTGCGCGCGCCCGGCCGCCGCCAGCGCCTCGAAGCTGCCGATGTGCGCGCCGACCAGGAAAGCGCCCTGCCCGGCGTCGAGCACCTGGCGCAGCGGCTCGGCGCCCTCGACCTGCAGGTCGAAGCACTGCGGCATGTCGCGCAGAAAGTAGACGCGGTCGAGCACGGTCGACGCGAAGTGGTGAAAGTGCCGCCACTGGTCACGCCAGGTCGGCGTGCGCCCCAAGGCCCGCGCCAGGTAGCGCCGCGAGTGGCGCCGCGCCGGCGCCGCGAACAGCAGGAAATACGCGGTGATCGGCCACAGCAACACCCGCGCCGCACGGCGCCCGCCATGCACCGCCACCCAGCTGATGAAGCGCAGCGCGAAACGGTTGCTGCGCTCCCGGGTCTGGCTCCAGTCGGCGCCGGCCGCGTTGGCGGTGTTCACCGGGGGCCCCGCAACTGCCCACGCACGGCCACCCGCTCGCCGCAGCGCAACTCGAAGTCGACGCCATGGGCGGCTTCGGTCAGCTGCAGCGCCAGGCACAGGTCACCGGCCGCAGCGGGCTGTAGCGGGGACAGGAACTTGACGCTGTCGATCCGCGGCGCCGGGCCCAGGCTTGGCGACAGCTCGGGATGGCCGAGCACCGCCTCCAGCACCTCGGCCAGCAGCACGACACCGGGGTACACCGGCATGCCCGGGAAATGCCCGGCCAGCGAAGGGTGCTCACGCGACAGCCTGCGCTCGATCTGCCAGCTGCGCGGCGAGGCCGTCATGGCGCGGCCTCGGGCACAACACTGCCCAGATGCTGCTGGGCGAATGCACGCAAGGCTTGCGCGGTGATCTTGCCGGTCGCTTCGCGCGGCAGGGCCGGCACCTGCACCACCTTGCGCGGCACGAA
Source organism: Ideonella sp. (assembly GCF_041914305.1). Classification (NCBI taxonomy): domain Bacteria; kingdom Pseudomonadati; phylum Pseudomonadota; class Betaproteobacteria; order Burkholderiales; family Sphaerotilaceae; genus Ideonella; species Ideonella sp. The sequence goes on along the minus strand of NZ_JAYSDQ010000009.1, from coordinate 20,762 downwards.
AGCCGGCTCCAGCAGGGCGCGCAGCCCGGCGACGATCTGGCCGGCGTTCAGGTCGGGTGCGACGACGAAGGCCACCGGCCGCACCACCCCTTCGACCACGTCGTCGGGCATCCAGAAGCAGCCGTCTTGCACACCGGCGATGCGGTTGAGTTGGAAGTTCAGGAAGGCCAGCGAACTGCGCTTGCCCGCCACGTGGATCAAATCGTTCGAGCGGCCCAACAGCCGGAAGTGCTGTGCATCCTGCAGCACCAGCACGTCGGCCAGCACGGTCGGCGCCAGCACGTGGCCGCCCTGCACGACGAACTGCTCGCCCTCGGTGCCCGGCTCGCTGTGCAGGCGCAACTCGCCCAGCGTGCGCCAGGTGTCACCCTCGCTGGTGCGCCGGCTGGCCACCTGGCCGGCTTCGGTGCAGCCATAGATCTCGACCAGCACGCCCTGGAACACCGCCTCGGCCTGCGCCGCCAATTGCGGCGACAAAGGCGCCGTGGCGCTCAGCACCAGGTCGACCGGCGGCAAGGCAACGCCCGACAACAACAGCGTCTTCAGGTGGAACGGCGTGGTCACCAGCGCGCGTGGCCGGGGCACGCGGGCCAGCGCGTCGGCAATGTCGGCCGGGTAGAACGGCCGGCCGCTGTCGAGCGCGGCACCACCCATCAGCGCGAGCAGCACGGTCGATTCGAAGCCATAGCTGTGCTGCGGCGGCACCGAGGCCACGATCGTCACGCCGCGCAGATCGGGGCGCTGCAGCATCTCGGCCAGGCGGTCGGCCTCGGCGCCGATGTTGCGCAGCAGCGCGCCCCAGCGCTTGGCGTGCGGCTGCGGCTGGCCGGTGGAGCCCGAGGTCAGCAGGCAGGCGACTTCGGCGTCGGCCAACAGGCGCGGCACTTGCACGACCTGGTCCGCCTCGCCAGCCGGCTGCGGTGCGTCGACCTGCAGCGCCGGCATCGACACGATCGACGCCGGTTCATCGTCGGTCAGCGCGCACAGCGGCCAGCCCCCGCCATCGAGGTTCGCCAAGGTCTCGGGCAAGGCATTCGGCGGCAGCAGGCACATCAGGCCGCGCGACCAGCTGGCGGCCAAGGCCACGGCGAAGCGATAGCGGTCGGTGCACAGGTTGACGATGCGCGCCTGGGCCGGCAGGCGCGCCGCGAGCGAGGCCACGTCGGCCAGGAATTGGCGCGCACTGATCGGCGCCCCCGCGCGCCACGCCAGCGGCGCGTCGAGATCGCGCTCGGCCCACAGCGGCAGCCAGGCACTCATGGCGACACCACCGTGCCCGTGGGCTGGCGGAAAGCCCGGATCGCGGTGCTGATCGGCACGCGCTTGAATTTCGGGTGCAGCCAGTAGCGCACATGCCACTCGCCGGCCATCAGCGCCACGGCCAGCAGCGGGCTGACGATGTTGCCGAACAGCGACCACGTCTGCCAACTGCCGAACGCATAGAGCCACAGCGACACGGCGACCACGCCAAAGAAGTAAACGACCCAGGCTTCGGTGACGTGCCGCGAGTAGGGATACTGCGCCGGCTCCATCGTGCCGCCGTGCACGCGCAGCGCGACCGCGGTGATGAGCGGCACACGACCCGGCCGCAGCGTCGAGGCGAACACGCCCCCCAGCACCAGGTTCACGGCCGCATGCTGCAGCACGTACAGGCGGTTGACCTCACCGATGCCGCCGTGGGTGGCGACCCAGGCCACACCCGCCAGGCCGGCGATCGTCAGCGCGAGCAGCCCACGCTTGCCGCGCGCCAGCGCAAAGATGGCCAGCGTCACGAGCAAGGGGCACAGCAGCACGGCCAGCGCCCAGGGCTGACCGGCCGCACGCATCATCAGCCAATGCGAGGCCAGCGCATAAACGACCAGCGCCAACGCCGACAGCATGGGGCGCCACATCGGAAGCCCCGGCGCGTCAGCGGGTGCGGTGGGCGGCCACGTGGGCCGCCAGCGTGCGCAGCGACTGGAAGATCTGGTGGTTGCGCTCGTCGTCGGAGCGCAGCTCGAAGCCGTACTTGCGCGAGACTTCCAGCGCCACTTCGAGGATGTCGATCGAGTCGAGCCCCAGGCCGTCACCGTAGAGCGGGGCTTCGGGGTCGATGGCCTCGGCGGCCTGCTCGAGGTTGAGCGCACTGACGCACAACTCGGCCAACTCGCGCTCAAGGCCGGCCAGATCGGAGGCGGATGGCACCTGGTTCATTGCATTTGCTGCTGTCATCATCATGATCCCCCTCGATCCCTCGGCGGGCCTGGATGGCTCGAACCGCCGGCGTGGCCTTGCGCCACACCTGCTCGCCGGGCCTCGGCCATTCGACTTTGTGAACCGCGCATTTTACGTCGCGCTATGGCGCCGACCGCCCCTGCGCTCGTGTCCTGTCCCGCAAATAGCTGTCATTGCGACGGGCCGCAATGGGGATGATCGCGAGGCGCCGAGCCGGGTAGATACCTCGTGGTATCTGCCCGGCTTGGCAACGCTGCGAGCGCCCCATTTCGGCCCGCCCCGAAGGGGTTCGACCAGATGGCGCGCTCGCGCGCCCGGCCATCAGGGCAGATACGCTAGGTATCTGCCCAGCTGCCCGGCCGCGCCATCATCACCATCTGGTCGAATCTCAATGCCAGCTATTTACGGGACAGGACACCAGGGGCCGAACGGCCCCCCGTGCAGATTCAACGACGCTGCAGCTTGGCAAATGCGGCGGCCATCGCGCCCTGCCCGCCGGCATCGGCGCCGCCGCGTGACGGGCCGGCACGCTCGCCGCGCGCCGCCGGGCGGTAGCTGTTGTCGCCCTTGGCGCCCTGGCCTTTTTGCGATGGCGCTGCATCGAGCTTCATCGTCAACGAGATGCGCTTGCGCGCCAGGTCGACTTCGAGCACCTTGACCTTGACGATGTCGCCGGTCTTGACGACCTCGCGCGCATCGTTGACGAACTTGTTCGACAGCTGGCTCACGTGCACCAGCCCGTCCTGGTGCACGCCCAGGTCGACGAAGGCGCCGAACTGCGCCACGTTGCTGACCGTGCCTTCGAGCACCATGCCTTCGGTCAGGTCCTTGATGTCTTCGACGCCGTCGTTGAAGCGCGCGACCTTGAAATCGGGCCGAGGGTCACGGCCGGGCTTCTCCAGCTCGGCCAGGATGTCCTTGACGGTGATGGCGCCGAACTTCTCGTCGGCAAAGGCCTCGGGTTTCAGCGCGCGGATCACGTCGCTCTTGCCCATCACCTCGGCCACCGGGCGCTGCAGCTTGTCGAGCATGCGCTGCACGACCGGGTATGTTTCGGGGTGCACACCCGTCAGGTCCAGCGGGTTGTCGCCGTCGCGGATGCGCAGGAAGCCTGCAGCCTGCTCGAAGGTCTTGGCGCCCAGGCCGGCCACGTCCATCAACTGCTGACGGCTGCGGAAGGCGCCGTTGGCATCGCGCCAGCGCACGATGCTGTTGGCCACCGCGTTCGACAGGCCCGACACGCGCGCCAGCAGCGGCGCAGACGCCGTGTTCAGGTCCACGCCGACCGAGTTCACGCAGTCTTCGACCACCGCGTCCAGCGTGCGCGCCAGCTCGCTCTGGTTCACGTCGTGCTGGTACTGGCCCACGCCGATGCTCTTGGGGTCGATCTTCACCAGCTCGGCCAGCGGGTCTTGCAGGCGGCGGGCGATCGACACCGCGCCGCGCAGGCTCACGTCCAGGTCGGGCAACTCTTTCGAGGCGAACTCGGAGGCCGAGTAGACCGACGCGCCGGCCTCGCTGACCACTACCTTCTCGATGTGCGTGCCCGGCGCCAGCTGCTGGATGCGCTTGATCAGGTCGGCCGCCAGCTTGTCGGTTTCGCGGCTGGCGGTGCCGTTGCCGATCGCGATCAGGTTCACGCCGTGAGTCGCGCACAAGCGGCCCAGCGTGTGGATCGAGCCTTCCCAGTCCTTGCGCGGCTCGTGCGGGTAGACGGTGTTGGTGTCCAGCACCTTGCCGGTGTCGCTGACCACAGCCACCTTCACGCCGGTGCGGATGCCCGGGTCCAGCCCCATCACGACGCGTTTGCCGGCCGGTGCGGCCAGCAGGAGGTCGCGCAGGTTCTCGCTGAACACCTTGATCGCCACCTTCTCTGCCTCTTCGCGCAGGCGACCGAAAAGGTCGCGCTCCAGGCTCATCGAGAGCTTGACCTTCCAGGTCCAGGCGATCGTCTTGCGGATCAGCTCGTCGCCCGGGCGCTTGCCATGGGCCCAGCCCAGGTGGTGGGCGATGCGGCCTTCGGCCATCGTCGGCTGGCCCGGCACGACCTCTTCGTCGAGCACCAGCTTGGCGTCGAGGATCTCTTGCGTGCGACCGCGGAACACCGCCAGCGCGCGGTGCGACGGCACGGTGCGGATCGGCTCGTCGTACTCGAAGTAGTCGCGGAACTTGGCGATGTCGGCGTTGTTGACGTCCTTGCCGTCCATCAGCTTGGACTGGAACAGGCCCTCGGCCCACAGCCATTCGCGCAGCTTGCCGACCAGGCCAGCATCTTCGGCCCAGCGCTCCGAGAGGATGTCGCGCACGCCGTCGAGCACCGCGTAGGCATCGGCGAATCCACCGTCGGCGTTGATGAACGCGGCGGCTTCGGCCTGCGGGTCCAGCGTCGGGTCGGCAAACAGCTTGTCGGCCAGCGGCTCCAGCCCCGCCTCGCGGGCGATCATGCCCTTGGTGCGGCGCTTGGGCTTGTAAGGCAGGTAGAGGTCTTCCAGCTCCTGCTTGGTCGGCACCGCCTCGATCGCGGCGCGCAGATCGGGCGTCAGCTTGCCCTGCTCGTCGATGCTCTTCAGCACCGCGGCGCGCCGCTCTTCCAGCTCGCGCAGGTAGCCCAGGCGGGCCTCCAGCTCGCGCAGCTGCGTGTCGTCCAGCCCATCGGTGGCCTCCTTGCGGTAGCGGGCGATGAAGGGCACCGTGGCGCCGCCGTCCAGCAATTCGACGGCGGTGTTCACTTGGGCCGGCCGAACCTTCAGTTCGGCGGCAATTTGCAACAGGATCTTGTCCAAGGCGAAAACCGGTTCAGGCAGAGCGACAAAGCGCGCGAGTGTGCCAGAACCGGCACAGCGCGAACGAATGCAGTGCGGAAGCAAATCGTGCTAAGGCGGCCCTCTGAAGACCCAGTCTTCATAGCTGTCGTGCTCGCCCTCCAGCCCCGCCAGGGGAGCAACGAATCCGGTCACTTTCAACGGCTTACGCGTTGATGCACTGTGCAACCCGACAATCAGATTCTGCGGATTTCTGATAGGCACCCAATCGCGTTGACCGGTCAACGGATCCAAGGGGATCTGCCGCAGGTGGCGCTGCACACCTGGCTGACGAGGGTCTCTGAGCAGCGACGCCAGTTCAGCCGGCGCGCGCGGCGTGCCGGCCGGCGAGGCACTGGCGTAGCGCTGCAAGGCGCGCTGGAAGTCCAGGCCGATCTCCAGCAGTTGCTCTTCGGCGTCGTGCTGGGCCAGCGATGCGCCCGCACTGACGGTGAATGCAGCCGTGGCGCCAACGATGGCCACCGCCATCATGACGGCCAAGTACGCCACGCCGCGCCCAGAGGCGCGCCGAGTCCGCAGAACGCGCATCGGCCTCATCACCACTCCCGAAAGGCAATACCGTCACGGCCACTGCCAAGCGCCCCGCTGCGCAGATCGGCCACGTTGCCTTTCGCGGCGTCGCCGGGCGCAATCAGCTCCCAACTGGCGTTGGAGTTGGTGATCGGATCCGCCGGCAGCATTGACAAGTACTTGTGTGTCACCAAGTCGTCGAGCGAGTCGGGATAACGGCCCAGATCGCCGCGGAAATGGGCAATCGCCTCTCTTGTCACGCGAAGGTTCTCGCGCAACACGGCCTCTTTGGCCGCATCGACGCTGTGAAAGTAGCGTGGCACAGCCAGGGTCAGCAGCATGGCCAGGATGGCCAGAACGACCAGCAACTCGATCAGCGTGAAACCGGTGGCCTCACGTCGGCGCGGCATATGGATCACCATAGTGAGTAGGCCACGCCGTTGAGACCCTGCAGCGTCGATCTGGAATGAACGTCGTAGACGTCCTCCCCCTCGCGCGGATCGGCGGCCTCGCTGTCATACGACCGCAGCCCCCAACTCGACGCGGCATCGCGTATGGTGTCGTCGCTCATCGGATCACGCGGGATCCGACGCAGGAAAAACATCTTGCGCTTCTTGGGATCACTCTGATCTTCCTCACCCTCCACCAGTCGGTCGAGGGTGGCGGGGTAGCCCGAAGCCCCGGCGTCCTTTCGGATGCGGCCCTGGTCGCTGGCTGTCTTGTAGGCATCGATGGCGCCGCGGATCTCTCGCAGTGCCAGGCGGAGCTCGCGCTCCTTGCTGCGCTGGTAAGTCACTTGTGCCAATGGGGCCGCCACCGTCGCCAACAACGCCAGAACGGCCAAAGTGATGAGCAACTCGACCAGCGTGAATCCCACCTGGGCACCGCGAACTGCTCTACGCTGCCGGATCATGGCGCCACGGTCAGTTGAAGCGGCGAAGGAATCGAATAGGTGACGGCGCGGCCACTCTCACCTTCCGGGGCGATCGTGAGCACCCTGACCGTCGCACTCGGGATGACCTTGAGTGCCCTCAGGCTCACCGACATCACCGTGCCGGCGCCGCTGGCGCCGGTGGTGCCGCTGCGCTTGAGGGTTGCGAGCACCTGCCCCGACGGATCGATGCGCTTCTCGAAGGTCGTCGTGGCGCCGCCCTGCGCAAGAAACTCGCCTTCTTCCACCTCGACCACCTCGAGCGCGGCGGCGTCAAAACCCAATGCCAGCGGCAGCGCCCGCACCGGCTTGCTGGCCTCGACCTGCAGCGGCACCTTCACGACCTGACCAGGCTTCAACGGCGACACATTGCCCCAGAGGAACCTCACGTCGGCCGGCGGCGGCAACGCCCCGTTCGGGAGCGTGCCGGGATCTTGCCCAGTGGACGCTGCTTGCGGCGATGCCGAGGTGCGCTCGGGCACGGCGGCCGGCGACGCCGGCGCGACCGTCGAGCTCGACACGCCCGCGCTGGAAGTGACCGACGCTGCAGCGCCGCTGCGCATACCCGAATCCGTGCCAGATTCGAAGTCGAGCAGGCTTGCATCGGGCCGCTGGATATTTCTCAGCACACGCGGCGTGATCGACAGCACGATCTCGGATTTCGCCGTTTCGTCGGTGCTGCCGCCAAAGAGCTTGCCGACGATTGGTGTCGCGCCCAGCGCTGGGATCTGGTTGGCAGAGTGGCGCTCCTCGTCGTTGATCAGGCCTGCCAAGATCTGGTTTTCGCCATCACGCAGCCGCAGGACCGTTGCGGCACTGCGGGTGCCGATCTGGTAGGCCAAGGTACCGGACTTTGTCTGAACCTGGCTGACCAGGCTGCTGACTTCAAGCGAGACTTTGATCGCGACATCGCCTTCCGGATACACGGTGGGCTCGACTTCAAGCTTCAGCCCCACGTCGATGTAGTTGACCGAGTCCGACACGAATCCCGTGGAGGTCGCCGTTGACGTGATGTTGGGCACGCGGTCACCGATGAGCACACGTGCCTTCTCGCGGCTCTTCGCGCGGATCTTCGGATTGGCCAGGATGTTTGCCGCGGTTCGATCCTGGCGTGCCGAGATGGTCAGCGGGTTGACGGCGATGCCCACGGTCCCGCTGTTCAGGCGGCGCAGGTCGCTTAACGTAAGCTGGGTGCCTGAGCCCGACGACAGCGCCGTCAAGCTCGCCTGGTCGGGCCAGCGCACACCAAGATTCAACAGATCAGTTCGTTTGACCTCGACCACTTCGACCTCGAGCATGACCTCGGGTTCAGGCAAATCGAGCAGTGCGACCATGCGCTCGACCATCTTGACCGCCTCGGCCGAGTCACGCACCACCATCGCGTTCAGGCGTTCGTCGACGACCACGTCCTTGATTTTGAGAATCGACTTGACTGAGTTCGCCACGGACTTCGCATCGCCATTCGACAGATAGAACGTCCGCACCGACAGCAGTTGATAGTCCTTCTGCTTGGCCGGCGTATCGGGATAGATCAGAACCGAGTTCGCGTCCAGCACCCGCTGGGCCAGTTGGTTGCCGAGCAGCAGGCGCCCCACCGCCGCCTCGACCGTGCCGTTTCGCAGGTAAAGCGATGTCTTCTGATCGGTGCGCACATCCCGGTCAAACACGAAGTTCAGGCCAGAGGTCTTGGCGATCACCTCGAACACCGACTTCAGCGGCGCATCTTTGAACTCGAGGCTGAGCACCTTGCGATAAGCCGGCCCAAGCGCCATCTCGGCGCTGGGCTTGCTGTCGAGCGCCTCCAGACGTTGCTGCAACTGCAGGGCACGCACATGCCGTGGGCTTTCGGCCAGCACCGTGCGCAGCTGATTGCGTGCCTGGTCGAGGTTCTTCTGCTCCAGGCTCGCATTGGCCAGGTCGAGTTGCCGTTCCCAGACCCGCTCCCGCTCGCCAGCCTTGAGCCCCAGCACCGCCGCCTCGTTCGTCGGGTCAGATTTCAGCACCTTGCGGTAAAGATCGTCGGCGCGATCAAACTCGCCGGCTTCGCGCTCGCGCCGAGCGTCTTCCAGCCAGCTTGCCGTCAGCCGAGCCCTCAGCTTCAGCCAGGCCGCGCGAACCTGCGCAGATTCAGGCTCCGCTCTGGAGGCCTGCTCAAACCGCTCCAGTGCTTCTACGGGACGGTCCTGTGCCAACAGCTCCTGACCATCGCGGTACGCGGGGTTGCTCGCACAGCCCACCATGGTCATCAGCGAAACCGCGATCACCCATGCATAGCCCTGGCGCAGTTGCGCCATCCATTGCCGCCTCACTCAGCCTCCCCGATCGAGATCTTGTAGGTGTGATTCATGGGCAGGTAGACCACTGTCATCTCCGGTGGAGCGATGCTGACCACTTGGTAGGACTGCTCTGCCACCTGGCCCTCTTTCAGAACAAAGGTCGATTCGTCTTTCGCCAGGAAGACTTCCCACGCGCCGGCCTCTCGCTTCTTGCCGATGTACTCGAACGGAAACGCCGGCGCCTCGGGGCCGGCGTCCACCGTGGCGGCAGCCGGGGCGGGCGGGGTCCAGTCGTGCCCGGCGAACAGGTCGCTTCTGGCACCAGCCGCCCTCGACGCCGCAAACAATGCCTTGCGGTCCAGCAGCCGCCCGAGAACGACCGGCGCGCTGGCCGCAGGCGCCGCGGGCAGCGCGTGTGACGAACGTGCCGGCACGGCCGCCACCACCTCCGGTTCGGCACCCGGCTTGTCGCCAAAGACCGCCAACGCCAATGCGCCCAGAAAGGCGGGAGCCAAAAGGTGCCAGCGATTCATCGGGCGCCGCTCCCGGCTGAAGCGTCACGGCGAGGCATCGAGAACCATGCGCTGAAGGTGAGCTGGACCTCGGCCTCGGCCTTCTCCGAGGCCTCTTTCTGGATGCTGAGCTGGTCCAGGGACATGTTGGGATGGTCGCGAAGCACCGCCTCAACGAGGTTGCGGACCGCCGGGTACGACCCACTCACCGGCACCGAGATCGACACCCGCGTCCATGGCAAACCGGTGTTGGCCTCGTACTGGTAGCTGGATCGCTCGAAGCGCAGGCCCTGCCGCCCGGCAGCGTCGAACACGCTCGCCATCTCTGCGTTCATCTCAGACGGCGATGCGAGGACTGCACTCAGTTCGTCAAGCACACCTTCCGACGACAGCGGCATCGGTGCCGGCGCTGGCCGCGGCAGCGGTTGCCCGCTTGCCAGCTGTTGCGCCAGCATGTCGCGCTGGCCCTGCAAGGGACGCAGATAGGCCCACTGGAACGCCGCGCTCGCGGCCAAGGTGACGAACAGCACCAGCGGCAACCAGCCGTAGCGATGGAGCGCCACCTCGCAGCGCAGCCGCCACGACATCGAAGTCCGACTCAAGGCTGCCCTCCGATCGACGCGGACAGGCTGAACCGCACTGGCCGATTTTTGTCGCGCTCGTTGGTATCGTGCTTGAGCGCGCGCACGTGATGCAGGTAGGAAGACTGGTTGAGCGCGTCGACATAGAGCCAGGCGTCCTGCGCCGTCCGCGTCTCGATGGTCAACGTCAGCGCGGCTTGGCTCGGGCGAGGCTCGATCTCGAGCACCGCGACCTCTCGCGGCGTCAGCCGCTCGAGTTCATTCAGCAAGGTGGGCCAATCGGTGTTCAGGCGCGCGATGACGTCGGCGGCCACACGCAGTTGATTCGGGCTCCATGTCTGGCGCGGCACGGTCGGCGTGGTTACCGTCACCGGAGCGCGACGCGTGATCCGCTCCTGCAGCGCGGCATTGTCTTGCTGGACGCGCTGCACGGCCTGCCCCATCCAAGCCACCCAGACCACGGTGGTCACCGCCACCAACAGGTACGCCGCGCGCGCGCCGGTGGACGTCTCCTGCCCCATGGCCAGGATCGAACCGCCCCCCCGCGGCAGGAAATCAATGCGCGGCCACGAGCTCATGTGCCCCCTCCAGATGAACGGCTCCGAGCGCCGCAGCCATGGCCGCTGCAGACGCCGCCGGCACGCTCGCCAGTGCCGCAAGCTCGTAGCGATCGATCTGCGGCCCGCCCAATGCCTGCGAGGGCGAACCCGCCCGGGAGACGAGGTCCAGAACCACGGCCCTGCCAGGCGCTTCGCTTCGCCTCGACGACACCCGCGCGAGTTCGCGGTCCAGCACAGCCGACGGATCGGATGCGGGCAGCCGAATCGTGCGCAGCTCGAACGGCGCCCCGTCGACCAGCCACCACGCGACCGCTCGGTCGCTGGCGGACCGACACACCATCGCCTCGGCACTTTGTTTCGTGCTCCGCCAGATGTCCATCAAGCGCTGCGTGGCCGGACAGATCTCGGAAAGACGCAAATCCAGCTGATGGCCCAACTCTTGAGCGCAGGCCGCGGCGGTGCCCGAGAGTGCGCAGCACACGCTCGGCCTGCCCAGACGCCAGCGACACGCCAGGCGCCAGTCACCCAGCTCGTGTCCGAAAAGCTCCTCGTGGCGCAGCGTCGCAAAGACTTCCAGCTCGGCCAGCGAGCGTGCGCCAGCCGGTGCCGACACCAGCCACCAGCGAACAAGGTCTTCAGCCAGGGTCACCGACACCGGCCAGCCTCGCAGCAGAGCGGCCAGTTCCGGCAAGTCCTTCATCCAGCTGGCAACGGTGTCCGGCACGTCCGCGTGCGCCGCGCTGCCGATCCGGTGCTGTAGCACGCCATTGGCATCGCGCCAGCTCATTGCGACACCGGTGGCGCTCAGGCCCAGCGACACACGAGGCCGTCGAAGGCGGCTACGAAGCCAGCGTGACACGGCGCACCTCCTCCAGCGTCGTCTGCCCCGCGGCGACCAGATCGAGCGCCGCTTCAAACAACGTGCGCGTGCCATTGGCACGGGCAGCCTCCTTGATTTGCCGCACCGGCTGCTTGGCAATCACCAGCTCGCGAATGTCATCGCTCATCGTCAACAGTTCGGCGATGGCCCGCCTTCCGCGGAAGCCCGTGCCGCGGCAGGTACCACAGCCAGAGCCGTGGCGGAAATCGAAACCGATGACCGACTGCGGACTCAGCCCGCAACGCGCGAGAGCTTCTTCGTCCGGCCGGGCCGACCGGGTGCACTCGGGACAATTGATGCGCACCAGACGCTGGGCCCAGATGCCGTTCAATGCCGACGACAGTGAGTACGGATCGAGCCCCATGTGCGCGAAACGGCCGAAGACGTCGAACACGCTGTTGGCGTGCACCGTCGAGAGCACCAGGTGACCGGTCAACGCCGACTGCACGGCGATCTCGGCCGTTTCCTGGTCGCGGATCTCGCCGACCATGATCTTGTCCGGATCGTGGCGCAGGATCGATCGCAGGCCGCGAGCAAAGGTCAGGCCCTTCTTGTCGTTGACGGGAATCTGCAGGATGCCCGCGATCTGGTACTCGACCGGATCTTCGATGGTGATGATCTTGTCGCGGCCCGTGTGCATTTCGGTGAGCGCGGCATAGAGCGTGGTCGTCTTGCCGGAACCCGTTGGCCCGGTCACCAGGACCATGCCGTAGGCCGCCTCGACCAGCATGCGAAGCGCCCGAACGGAAGCGGGGTCAAAGCCGAGCGCATCGATGCTGAGCCGCCCGTGCTGCTCGACCATCGCTTGCTTGTCGAGCACCCGGATCACCGCGTCTTCGCCGTGCACGCTGGGCATGATCGACACGCGCAGGTCGATGTCACGTCGCTGGACCGAAACGCGGAAGCTCCCGTCCTGCGGCACCCGACGTTCTGCGATGTCCAGCTCGGCCAACACCTTCAGCCGCGAGATGACCTGTTCGGCGAGCGCGACGCCCGCGACCTGCATCACCGAATCGAGCACCCCGTCGATGCGGTATTTGACGGCCAGACCCTCGGCGGTCGATTCGATGTGGACATCACTGGCGCCCAGCCGCAGCGCATCGTAGAGCGATGAATTGACCAGTTGCACCGCTGGGCTGGCCGACTCGCTGATACGCGCCAGCGACAGCGTTTCGCTGACAGGCGCCAGATGGTCGGCATCGTTGGCCTGGGCCGCAATGCCGTCGGTGGCGCGCGCCGACGACTCATGGCGACTGAGCAGCGCATGCAAGTCTGATGGCGTGCATACGTGCCACTGCACCGGGCCATCGGCCAGCGCCTCCGCCCAAGCCAGAAGGTCGTCATCGTAGGGATCGACCAGTGCACCGAACATGGTGTGGCCCGAGGTGTCGCGCATCAGCGCGCACTGGCGAAGCTGGGCCCTGACCAATGGCAGCACATCAAAGGCAGGCTGTCGACTCAGCAGGTCATCCATCGTTGCCAGCGGCATGCGGACCGCCGCGGCCAGGCAGGAGGCGACATGCACTTCGGCGCAGCTCAGCTCCTCGGCCAACAGCGTCACCCAGCCGCGGCCTCTCTGCCGTGCAGCGAGGATCTGCCGGATGGGAATGTCGGGCTCGCCGCTGATCATTGGAAGGACCCCGCCAGATCGAAGATCGGCATGTACAGCAACAGGACGATCCCACCGATGACCAGGCCGATCATGGCCATCAATGCCGGTTCGAAGGCACGGGTGAACCGCTCGATCCAGCGGGTCGTCTCGCTCTCGTGGAAGAGCGCAGCCCGCCGCAGCATGGTGCCGAGCTGACCCGTCTCTTCACCCACTTTCAGCAGCCGTGCCGCCACAGGCATCGTGAGCGCCTCTTTTTCGAGGGCGGTCGACAGCGGCTGCCCCTCGGAGACGATCGTGCGGACACGTTCCAACCGCGCCCGGTCAGCGGGCGCACCCACCGACCGCAGCAGCTGAAGCGCCTGGCCGATGGACATGCCTCCTTCGAGCAGCAGGCCGAGCGTCAGGTACAGACGGGCGACCTCCATTTGGCGCAACCGGTCTCCGACCCAAGGTAGCCGCTTGATCCAGGCACCCAAGGCCCCGCTGCGGCGCGCTCTGATCGCACCGAATGTCAGCGCAGTCAGCACCAGTGCGGCGCCCGCAGCCAGCGGTGCGGCATGGTCCGCCGCATACCGGCCCCATTGAATGAGCAGCGCCGACGCCCACGGCAAAGAGCGGCCCGTCCCCTGGTAGACCAACGCGAATTTGGGCACCACGTAGCTCAACAAGAACACGGTGACCGCTGCGCCCACCAGCAACAGAATGGCCGGATAGACCGATGCACTGATCACCTTGGCGCGCACCGAGTCCACCCGTGTCTGATATTCGATGAAGCGCGTCAAGGCCTCAGTCAGGTTGCTCGTTCGCTCCGCAGCGCCCACCAGGCCGACGAAAAGCGGTGCAAAGGTGGACGACTGCCGCTGGAGCGCAACCGACAGCTTGTGGCCGGAACGCAGGTCTTGCGCCAGTTGCTGCAGGACCAATCGACTGGCTGGCGACGGTTCTTTTTCAAGCAGGGCGTCGACGGATTCGATGACGCTCAAGCCCGCCTGCAGCAGCGCCAGCAGCTCTTGCGCAAAGAGCACCAGCGAGAAGGCCTTGCCACGGTTCCCCCCCCAGGCAACAGACACCCGCTCGGCGTCGAGCGACATGACCTTCAGCCCCTGCTGCACAAGCTCCTTGCGTGCCTCGGCGGCGCCGATGGCCTCCAGACGCACCGTGTCGATACGCTGCTGAGCGTCCACGACGCGCGCTCTGAACTGCACAAGACCACCTGACCGTCAGAAGCTGGTGATGTCGGCGGCGTCGCCGTCTCCCCCGGCCTTGCCGTCCTTGCCATACGAAAACACTTCGACCTCGGCGCGCGCGCCCGGGCTGCGGTATTCGTAGGCATGACCCCAAGGATCGGCCGGGACGGCCTTCTGAAGGTAAGGGCCCGACCAGTTGGCCAGGCTGCCTGGGCGGTCCACCAGGGCGTTCAGCCCTTCTTCGGGGCTGGGGTAGCGCCCCACGTCGAGGCGAAACGCATCGAGGGCCTTGACCAGCGCTTCGACCTGAGCCTTGGCGACCCCGCGCTCGGACTTGCTGATCTGCGAAAAATAGCGCGGCCCCACATAGGCAGCCAGCAATCCGATGATCGCGACGACCACCAGCAGCTCAAGCAAGGTGAAGCCCCCCGCGCGGCGCCGCAAGGCGTTGGTGTTCAAGTACGGCATCAGGCTTCCTCTCCCTTGCTCTTCTGGTGTTCTGGCTGGCGCGTACCAGGACGACGCGTCGGCATGAATTCTAGGTTCCGTCAGTTGCCCGATCCGGCGGGCCGCCCCCCCAAGTTGTAGGTACTGGACGGCCAACCATTGAGCGACTCCAGAAAGGCCACCAGTTCAGCCCGCTCGGTCGGTGTCAAGATCAGCGGGTGCCCATCGTCCTTGCCACGGTAGTAGATCTCCCGGTCTACCGCCTCCTGGAGTGTGGCCATGCTGCCGTCATGCATGTAAGGAGCTGTGAGCGCCACATTGCGAAGGCCGGGCGTCTTGAATTTCCCGATGTCCTTCGGGTCCATCGTCACGACAAAGCGTCCAAGTGCTGCCATGCCCGGGTCGCGCAGGATCGAGTGGTCCTGTGCTCGCCCGTCATTGCGCCACTCGGTCAGCTGGCGCGCCAAAGCAGGCAACTGCCGTTCGACGTCCTTCAGCCCGACGCCCAACGAATGGAAGTCGTGATCGGTCATCAGCGGCTTCGGACCATCCGCCACATGGCAACGGGTGCAGGCAGCGACACCGCTGAAGAGCATCCATCCGCGCTGCGCATCGGGGCGCAGCGCGGCGACATCGCCCGCCCGGTAACGATCGAACGCCGACGTGCCGTCTACCAAGGTTTGCTGGAAGGCCGCCAGCGCGCGCGCGACGTTGGCCGCATTGACCGGGTCGACGCCGTCCTGCCGTTGACCGAAGCCTTGCTGGAACTGGGCGACGTACTCGCTGTCCGCCTTCAGCAGTGCCAGCAGCGCCGCCGAGTCGCTCAAGCCGTGTTCGATCGGGTTGAGCAAGGGGTCGAGCGCCTGATCTTCCAATGTGGCGCGCCGGCCGTCCCAGAAGAAGCTGCGTTGGCCTGCAACATCGACGAGGGTGGGCGTGTTGCGGCTGCCCAAACTCCCGCCGATGCCTTCGGCCACCGGCTTGCCGTCAGAGAACGCGCGTTCCGGCTGATGGCAGGACGCACACGACACCTTGCCGTCACCGCTCAGGCGAGCATCGAAGAAAAGGCGACGGCCCAGTTGCTGCTGCGCCCGGGCCGTGGCCATTTTGGTCGCGGGCTCTGACCCAGGCGGCGACGCCAACGCCAGGTTGCCTGCAGACAGCGCTGCGACGAGGGCGGCCAGCACGGCGGCGGCCTTTGTGCAGTGATTGACGAACCGCAGCAAAGGCCGGTGCATGGGAGATCTGAGAAGGCGCTTGATCGAAAGTCGGCTGCAACCGGCAGTCAGGGATTTTGCCGGAACGCAGCCCCGCCGCCCGTGTTGCCGGGATTGGTCGCACCGATCAGCTTGCCCGTCGCGTCATCGCGCAAAAGGTGGTTGCCGGGACGCGAGCCTTCGGCGGCCGTGATGGCATGCAAGGTTGTCAACGTGCCAGCGGCATTGATCTTGAACGTCGTCCCGTTGCCACCCGCCGCGCCGTATGAGGTGTTGCCGTAGAACAAGAAGTTGTTGGCCATGGTCACGCCGCCCTTGGGGGTGCCACCATCTGCGCCACCGGTGAACGAATACAGCACGGTCGCCACCCCTGCCTTGCTGACGCGGTACACCGTGCCGTAGGAGTTGGCGCCCCCGCCTTGGGTCGTGCCATAGAAGTTGTGGTCGGTACCCCATTCCAGCGGGCCATTCGGCCACGCTCCGCCTGCGCCACCAGGGAACGAATAGACCGCAGCCAGACCTCCGGTGGGCACCACTTTGAACACCACACCGGCGTTGTTGGCGCCGCCATTCGTCGCGACGCCGTAGAAAATTCCGTCGCCCGTGTGGACCAGACAATTGGACGGTGCGGTTCCGTTCGCGCCATTGAAGGACGCGACCGTGGTCGCCACCCCGGTGCGCGACAGCTTGAAGACAGTGCCCTTGTCGTTCGCCCCGTCAAACATGGCGACGCCGTAAAAATGGCCATCGTTGCCATTGGAGATGCACTGCGGCGCGGAGCCTTCGGCGGTACCACCCTTGAAGTGGTGGAGGACAGTGAACGCGCCCGTCGCCGAGATCTTGAATGCCGTGCCGCCGCTGTACTGCCCCCCCGTCGAGGCGATCCCGTAGTAGAAACCGTCATAGCCATCGACCAGCGTACCCCGCGGCTGACCGCCATCGGAGGTGCCGTTGAAGGAATGCAGCACCGTGACGGCTCCGGCGGGGGTCATGCGGAAGACGGTGCCATACCAGTTCAAGGCGCCGCCGGTGATCGCAGTGCCGTAGTAGTTGCCGTCAGAGCCCTTGATCAAGGGATTGGGATAGGAGCCTTCGGCGGTGGTGAACTGGTGCAGGACGCTGAATTCGCCGGCGGCCATGGCCACGGGGGCTACGAGGGTGAATGCTGCCGCACAAAGAATGCTCTTACGGTTCATTGTCTATCTTGGTTGAGATGAGAAGAGTCTAAACAGACTAGCCAGACGTTTTGCCGAACGTCATATCGAGCCGGCACTCGACGGCAATCGATTCAAGAACAGCAAGAGGTCTTTGACTGTCCGCACTGCTGGCTGACCGAACGTTTCCGTCGGGCTTGGCAACCGTAGCTTCGCACCTACGGCCACCTCGACCACCAGCAGGTCAAGCTCGTCGTCGACCATGCCGAAGGCCTTGTAGAGGTCAGACTGGACACTCGGATTCTTGACGCGAAATGAGCGCACCAGCGTTTCATGCACAAGCTGTGCGATGTCATCGCGTACGCCAAGGCCGCGAGCGTCATCGAGAAAGGTGCTATTCGACACGGACCAAGTCCCCGACAAAGGTCAATCTCCAAACGTACAGGCAGCAATGCTCACTGCATCGTAGACGAGGATGGCGGTTCCAATGACTGGAATCCATCTGGCGGCCACGATGCCGAGCGACGCTGACCTGGCGAACGGCCTTACGAACGTCGGTGCCCAAACGCGAGGAATGCGCTGAGGGAATGCCTTTGAAAGGTACTTGGAAGCGATCGAAGTACGCGGGCTCGAACCTGGTGTGACAAACGGCTTAGGGACGAGCGGAAGACCTGCGACGACGCCCGCCGCAGCCACCAAATCGGTGATTCCGTAGTGGTCTGCCGCGCACCCTGCAAGCGATCCCAGCCCTTCTGGGTCGATCAAGGAAATCGGGTCGCCGTCAACATAGGCATAGTTGTCGGTCTGCCCCGAAGCCCAGCCAATGGGATCTTCGGAGATGAAGCGCATGCAGCCGGGCATGTAGTAGCGGGCGCGGTAGTAGTACAGCCCGTTGGCGTTGCCCGGGTTGTCGTTCTCGCGGCCGGTGAACTGCTGCGTATTGCCGTCACTGTTGTCGGCGGTGGTCGAGCCATAGGGCTCGTAGGTGTAATCCACCAGCTTGGCTTGGTTGGCATCGGTCACGCGCACCGTGTTGTTGTTGGCATCGGTCAACAAACTGGCCAACTCGCTGCCTTCCATGCGAAGGAAGGTCTCATCCAGGCCACCGGTGATCAACTGCGCACGGATGGAAGCCGTGTTGTTGCTGCCGTTAAGCTCCTGCACGAAGTTGTCGCCATCGTAGACGTAGCCCGTGGTCGTCGCACCGATGGTCTTGCTGGTACGCCGGCCTCCGATGTCGTACTGGAAGCTGGCTTGCTCGGAGCCCCCGTTGTTGATGCCTTTGAGCTGGTTGCGTTCGTCCCAGGTATAGGTGAGCGCGCCGTCGCTGAGAAGGTTGCCGTTGTTGTCGTACTGGAAGGCGGCCGCGCCCCATTGCTTGAGCCGGTTGTTCTCGTCGTACTGCGCCGTCACCTCGGCCGTGGGCAGGTTCATGCGTGCCATGCTGCCGCCGATGCTCGTGCGGCGACCCGCACCGTCATAGCCATAGGTCAGGTCGCCGATCAGCGTGTCGTCGGCCTTCTTGAACACGATCGCCTTGAGCTGGTTCGCGTCGTCCCAGGTGTAGTTCATGCTCGAACCGTTGGACAGCGTGGTCTTCAGACGGCGGCCCGCATCGTCCGGGTCCAGTTTGATCACCTGCTTGACGTTGCCATTGGCCGGCCCGGCCGCCTGCTCGATCTGGCGCAGCCGATCGGCGTCGTCCCAGGTGTAGGTGACGATGGGCTGGTCGACCTGGCTGCCTGGTGCGCCATTGCGCACAAACATCGTCTGGCGCCGGCCTCCGTCGTCATAGGTGTAGTTGACCTCCGCCTGCGGCGTGACCTCCTGGGTCATCTGGTCCAGATCGTTGTAGGTGCGCTTGATGATGCGCTTGCTGGCGATCTTCGAACAGTTCAGATTCGTCTGCGGCGTGCCGCAGATACGGTCTTCGATGACACGCAGGCGGTTGCCCTTGTCCCAGGTCAGTTCCACCTGGCTGCGGAAGGCCGTCGGCTTGGCCGCCGTTGCGCCGAAGCTCATCAGCTTGGCGCGGCCCAGGCCATCGTAGGTCACTGCCGACAGCTGGCCATTGCGGTCGATGAACTGGCGCAGCTTGCCTCCCGGCTCGTACAGCTGTGACTCGTCGCTGTTCAGCGCATCGGTCATCGTGTCGACCTCGCCGATGGCCGTGGGCTTGAACTTGCGCGGGTTCTTCTTCTGGTCGATCTGCTGGGTGGTGAAGCCGTTGTCGTCGTAGACGAACTCAGCCGTACTCTTGAGCGGATCGAGCACCGACTTCAGCTGATTCAGCGGTGTCCACTCGAGATAGGTGAAGTTTCCCAGTGGGTCGGCCACGGACCAGATTCGGCCAACGCTGTCGTGACCAATGCTGTACGTGCGCTTGAGCGGGTCCATCACGCTTGAGAGATCTGCTCCGTCGTAGCTGTAGGTGACGGCCTTGTTCAGCGCGTTGGTCAAGGTCTTCAACCGGCCCGTGTCCGGGTCGTAGGCGAACTTGGCCACCACGTGGTTCAACGCATCGGTCACACTCTTGAGCTTGCCGTTGTCGTAGTAGTCGAGCGTGGTCTTGTGCTTGTTGGCGTCGGTGTAGCTGCGCGGCTTGTTGAACACCGGGTCCCAGATCGTGGTCGTGCTCACCGGGTGCGGCGTGCCCGCCAGGCGCGTGACCGTCTCGACGTTGCCGTTGGCGTCGTGGGTGTACTCGGTGCGCCGGCTCAACGCATCAATCACTGCGCTGAGTTGCCCGTTCGTGTACTCATAGCGCGTGGTCTGCTCGTCCACGTCGCCCAGCGGGAAGATGCTCTGCGTGACGAAGCCTTCCGGACCGACCACGATGCGGCGCACCTTGCCGCGCCGGTCGGTGATGTCCACCTGCGTGGCCAGGCCGGTGGCCTGGTCGATCGTGGGCGTGAACAGGAAATAGCTGTTGTCCGCCAGCGTCTGCTTCTTCACCCAGCCCGTCACCGGGTCGTACTCGTTGGTCGTCTGCGCCACCTGGTACGCATCGAGCACCTTGGTGATCCGGTTGGCCACCGTGTCCCACACATAGCTGTGGGTCTTGTTGTTCGGATCGGTCACCGTCTGCAGGCGGATACCGTCGTAGCCGTACTGGAAGCTGCGGCCCGCGTTGTCCTCGATGCGGCTGATGAAGCTGTTGTCGTTGTAGCTGAAGCTGATGTAGCGACCGTTCGGCGAGACCACCCGGTCGATCGGCGCGTTGTCGTTGGCGCGCAGCACCGACACGCGGTTGCCGTCGGCGTCTTCCATCGCGATCAACTTGCCGTACAGGTTCGTGAAGGTCCACTTGCGACCATCGCGGAAGTACAGCACCCAGTCGGCCATCGCCGCCTCGATGCGCGCACCGCGGAACTCGCCCATCGCGTCGCTGTTGACGTAGGGCTGGAACAGCGTGTTGATCGCACCGTGGAACAGCACCGCCCGGCCATTGGGCAGCACCACGTACACGTTGGTTCGCGACGCCCCCGTGTCGGGGTTGATGTCGGTGGGTGCATCCACGATGCGCGTGTCGTAGCGGTTCGTCGCGCCCAGGCCGAAGCCATAGGTATTGGTGTCACGCGAGCGGTACGTCCGCGTCACGTCCAGCGGCTGCACATCGTCGATGAACAGATCGCGCTCGGTGTGACTGAATTCGCCCGACAGCATGCCCACCGGATCTGCGGAGAAGGGGCAGTACCCTCCGCCTGAATCGGAGTCGTTGGCGCCACCACCCCCGCCTCCGCCCCCTGGTGGCGGGTTGCCACCATCACAAGGCGGCGGCGGCGGCGGGGCATCCGGCCCCGTGGCCACGCCCGAAGCGGGATGCCAGCGATACAGCTGCAGCCCCTGCGGCGCCGAC
>NZ_JAYSDQ010000008.1:0-260486 GCF_041914305.1 Ideonella sp. | reverse complement strand
TCAATGGCTTAGCACATCTTTTGGCGAAAAAAATCCTGAATCCCGGCCAACCCTCAACCCCGGCAAGATGAGCTTCGCCTCGTCCGGCAATGGCTCCAGTGACCACTTGACGGCCGAGCTGTTCTGGCAGACCACCGGCACCACCGGCCTGCATGTGCCCTACAAGGGCGGCGCGCCGGCCATGTCCGACCTGCTGGGCGGCCAGGTCGACGCGAGCTTCATGAACATCAACACCGCCTGGCCCAACCTGAAGGCCGGCAAGCTGCGCGCGCTGGCGATCACCAGCGACAAACGCTCGCCGCTGCTGCCCGATGTGCCGACGCTGGCCGAGCTCGGCGTCAAGGGGGTCACCGTCTACTCGTGGCAGGCCTTCGCCGCGCCCAAGGGCCTGCCGGCCGACATCAAAGCCAAGCTGCACGACGCGCTGGTGGCAGGCCTGAACGACCCGCAGGTCAAGCCCAAGCTGCTCGAACTCGGCTTCGAGATCGTCGGCAACACACCCGAGCAGTTCACCGCCTTCCAGGCCGCCGAGTTCGCGCGGTGGAAGAAGGTGATCGAGGTCGGCAAGATCACCGCAGATTGATCGCGGCTGAGGACACCATGACCCGTACACCCGTCGTCACCGCATTGCGCGTGATCCCCGTCGCTGGCCGCGACAGCATGTTGATGAACCTGAGCGGCGCCCACGGGCCGTTCTTCACCCGCAACCTGCTCATCCTCACCGACAGCGCCGGCCGCACCGGCGTTGGCGAGGTGCCGGGGGGCGAGAAGATCCGCCAGACGCTGCAAGACGCGGCGGCGCTGGTGATCGGCCAGCCGATCGGTGCACACCAGCGGGTGCTGCAGTCGGTGCACCAGGCTTTTGCCGACCGTGACAGCGGTGGCCGCGGGCTGCAGACCTTCGACCTGCGCACCACCATCCACGCCGTCACCGCCATCGAATCGGCGCTGCTCGACCTGCTGGGCCAACACCTCGAGGTGCCGGTGGCTGCGCTGCTGGGCGAAGGCCAGCAGCGTGACGCGGTGGAGATGCTGGGCTACCTGTTCTATGTGGGCGATCGCCGCAAGACCGACCTGCCCTACGTCACCGCCCCCGATGCAGGCAACGACTGGTTCCGGCTGCGGCACGACCCGGCGTTGACGCCGCAGGCGATCGTCCGCCTGGCCGAGGCGGCGCGCGAGCGCTACGGCTTCAACGACTTCAAGCTCAAGGGCGGCGTGCTGCGCGGCGAAGAAGAAGTCGAGGCCGTCACCGCCCTGCACGAGCGCTTCCCCGAAGCCCGCGTAACGCTCGACCCGAACGGCGGCTGGCTGCTGAAAGACGCGATCCGCCTGATGCGCGACATGCGTGGCGTGGTGGCCTATGCCGAAGACCCCTGCGGGGCCGAAGACGGCTTCTCGGGCCGCGAGGTGATGGCCGAGTTTCGCCGCGCCACCGGCCTGCCCACGGCCACCAACATGGTCGCCACCGACTGGCGCCAGCTCAGCCATGCGCTGTCGCTGCAAAGCGTGGACATCCCGCTGGCCGACCCCCATTTCTGGACCATGGCCGGCTCGGTGCGCGTGGCGCAGACCTGCCGCGACTGGGGGCTGACCTGGGGCTCGCACTCGAACAACCACTTCGACGTGTCGCTGGCCATGTTCACCCACGTGGGCGCCGCGGCGCCGGGCCAGGTCACCGCGATCGACACCCACTGGATCTGGCAAGACGGCCAGCGCCTGACCAAGGACCCGCTGCAGATCGTCGGCGGCCACGTGCAGGTGCCGAAGAAACCGGGGCTCGGCATCGAGCTCGACATGCTCGAGGTCGACAAGGCGCACCAGCTCTACCAGCAGCACGGCCTGGGCGCGCGCGACGACGCGGTGGCGATGCAGTACCTGGTGCCGGGCTGGACCTTCGATCCCAAGCGCCCCGCGCTTGTCCGATGACTCGGCCTGCGCTGGTCAGATGAACCTCCCCGCCCCCCACCGGAGACCCGAATGAGACCCAATGCCCTGCGCACGCTTTGGCAAGCCGGTGGCGCCGCCGTCAACGGCTGGCTGACGATTCCCAACAGCTTCAGCGCCGAAACCATGGCCCACCAGGGCTGGGATTCATTGACCATCGACCTGCAGCACGGCGTGGTCGACTACCCCGCGATGGTCACGATGCTGCAGGCGATCTCGACCACGCCGACGGTGCCGGTGGTGCGCGTGCCGTGGCTCGAGCCCGGCATCCTGATGAAGGCGCTGGACGCAGGCGCCTACGGCGTGATCTGCCCGATGGTCAACACCCGCGAAGACGCGCAGAAGCTGGTCGCCTACACGCACTACGCGCCTCAGGGCACCCGCAGCTTCGGCCCGGTGCGCGCGCTGCTCTATGGTGGCGCTGACTACCCACAACACGCCAACGACACCATCGTGACCTTCGCGATGATCGAGACCGCGGCGGCGCTGGACAACCTCGACAGCATCCTCTCGGTCGAGGGGCTGGACGCGATCTACATCGGCCCGTCGGACCTGTCGCTGGCGCTCGGCTGCACCCCCACCTTCGACGACCTCGACCCCCAGGCCGCCGAGGCGGTGGACCACATCCTGGCACGCGCCCAGGCGCACGGCGTGGTGGCCGGCATCCACAACGGCAGCCCGGAGGCGGCGATGAAGCGCATCGCCAAGGGCTTCCAGTTCGTCACCGTCAGCTCCGACGCGCGGCTGATGGCCGCCGGCGCGCAGCAGGTGATGGCCAAGATGCGGGCCACCCCCGCACCCGCTGCCGGCACTGGCACCTACTGACCACTGCAACCCGCCAAAGGAACACGGCATGACCACACGACACCTCCGCCTCGCCTGCGCTGCCCTCGCCTTCGTGGCCGCCAGCGCCGCGCAAGCACAGGCCTGGCCGAGCAAGCCGATCCGCATCGTCGTGCCCTACTCGCCCGGCGGCTCGTCGGACATCATTGCGCGGGCGATCAGCCAGCCGCTGTCAGAGGCACTGAAGCAGACCGTCATCGTCGAGAACAAGCCGGGCGCCAACGGCAACACCGGCACCGATTTCGTCGCCAAGGCCAACGATGGCCACACGCTGCTGCTGTGCGACACCGGCGCGTTGGCGATCACCGCGTCGATCTACGGCAAGCTGCCGTTCGACCCATCGAAAGACCTGCGCGGCGTGACGATGCTGGCCTACTCGCCGCACCTGCTGGTGGTGCACCCGTCGGTGCCGGCCAACAACCTGAAAGAGCTGGTCGCGCTGTCGCACCGCGAGAAGCTGAATTTCGCGGTCACCGCCATCGGCAGCGCACCGCACCTGGCCGGCGTGGCGGTCGAGAAGGCCACCGGCGCCGAGTGGGCCTACATCCCCTACAAGGGCGGCTCGCAAGCCATCGGCGACACCGTCGCCGGCCAGACCCAGGTGCTGATGAACGGCATGCTGGCCACGCTGCCGCAGGTGCAGTCGGGCAAGCTGAAGGTGCTGGGGGTCTCGAAGGCCACGCGCATGCCGCTGCTGGCGCAGGTGCCGACGATTGCCGAGCAAGGCGTGGCGGGTTTCGAATCGGGCACCTGGCAAGGGCTGCTGGTGCCAGCCAACACACCGCCTGCGGTGGTGGCGCGCCTGAACGCCGAGCTCACGCGCATCATCCGCAGCCCCGAGGTGCGCGAGCGGCTGGTGTCGCAAGGCGCCGAGGTCGTCACGATGACGCCCACCGAATTCACCACCTTCTTCGAGCGCGAGCGCAAGCGCTGGGCCACGGTGGTCGCGCAAGGCGGCATCAAGGCCGACTGATCACCAGGCCCGCACGATGAAACCCCGACTGCTCAACCAGTACCGGGCTGGATGTCTACGAAAACGAACCGCAGGTGCCTGCCGCCTTGATGACAATGAACAACGTGGTCTTGCTGCCGCACGTGGCCAGTGGCACGCACGAGACCCGGCAGGCGATGGCCGACCGGGTGGTCGACAACCTGCGGGCCTTCTTCACCACGGGCGAGCTGATCTCCGCCGCACCCTGACCCTCTCGACCCGCTTTCACGCAAGGACCCTTCATGAACATCGGTTTCATCGGCCTGGGCATCATGGGTGCGCCCATGGCGCTGCACCTGGTCAATGCCGGCCACCAGCTCTTCGTCCACACCCGAGGCAAGATCCCTGAATCGGTGGCCGCGTCGTCGGCCGTTGGCTGCGCCAGCGCCGCCGAGGTGGCGCGCCAGGCCGAGGTCGTGTTCATCATGGTGCCGGACACGCCCGACGTGGAGGCCGTGCTGTTCGGCGAGTACGGTGTGGCCGCCGGCCTGAAGGGCGGGCCGCGCAAGGTGGTGGTCGACATGAGCTCGATCTCGCCGATGGCCACCAAGACCTTCGCCACCAAGATCAACGCCGCGGGGGCCGACTACATCGACGCCCCGGTGTCCGGTGGCGAGGTCGGCGCCAAGGCCGCCTCGCTCACGATCATGTGCGGTGGCGACGAGGCGGTGTTTGCGCGGGTCAGGCCGCTGCTTGAAACCATGGGCAAGAACATCACGCTGGTCGGCGGCAACGGCGACGGCCAGACCACCAAGGTGGCCAACCAGATCATCGTGGCGCTGAACATCGCTGCGGTCAGCGAGGCGCTGCTGTTCGCCAGCAAGGCCGGCGCCGACCCGGCCAAGGTGCGCCAGGCGCTGATGGGTGGCTTCGCGTCCAGCCGCATCCTCGAGGTGCATGGCGAGCGCATGATCAAGCGCACGTTCGCGCCGGGCTTTCGCATCCGGCTGCACCAGAAAGACTTGAACCTGGCGCTGCAGGGCGCGCGCGAGCTGGGCGTGTCGCTGCCGCAGACGGCCAACGCCGCGCAGCTGATGCAGGCCTGCGCCGCCAACGGCATGGCCGACCTGGACCACTCCGCGCTGGTCAAGGCGCTGGAGCTGATGGCCCACCACGAAGTCGCCCAGGCCTGACCATGCACACCACGCCCGACCGCCGGCCGCTGCTGCGCGCGATGTTCGACGCCGCCATCGCCGCGGCCCAGCCGGCGCTATGCCTGCCGCCCTTTCTGCCGGCGCCGCCGAAGGGCCGCACCATCGTCATCGGCGCTGGCAAGGCCTCGGCCGCGATGGCGCTGGCGCTCGAGCAGCATTGGGAGGGCCCGCTCGAAGGCCTGGTGGTCACCCGCTACGGCTACGAGCAACCCTGCCAGCGGATCGAGATCGTGCAGGCCGCCCACCCGGTGCCCGATGCGGCCGGGCTGCAGGCCTCGCAGCGCATGCACGCGCTGGTCCAGGGCCTGGGCCCCGACGACCTGGTGATCGCGCTCATCTCGGGCGGCGGCTCGTCGCTGCTGGTGGCGCCCGGCCCCGGGCTGACGTTGGCCGACAAGCAGGCCATCAACACCGCCTTGCTGAACAGCGGCGCCACCATCGGCGAGATGAACTGCGTGCGTCGCCACCTGTCGGCGCTCAAGGGCGGCCGGCTCGCAGCCGCCTGCCACCCGGCGCGCGTGGTCACGCTGCTGATCTCCGACGTGCCCGGCGACCGGCCGGCCGACATCGCCTCGGGCCCCATGGTGGCCGACGCGTCGACCTGCGCCGACGCGCTGGCCATCCTGCAGCGTTACCGCATCCCGGTGCCGCCCGCGGTGTATGCCCTGCTGGCCAGCCCCGAAGGCGAAACGCTCAAGCCCGGTGACCCGCGGCTGGCCCGCACCGAGACGCACCTGATCACCACGCCGCAGAAGGCGCTCGAAGCCGCCGCCCAGGTGGCGCGCGCCGCCGGCCTGACACCGCACATCCTGGGCGACAGCCTGGAGGGCGAATCACGCGACCTGGGCAAGACGCTGGCCGGCATCGCGCGGCAGGTGGCCGTGCATGGCCAGCCGTTCGAGCCGCCGTGCGTGCTGCTGTCGGGCGGCGAAACCACGGTCACGCTGCGCGGCAAGGGGCGCGGCGGGCGCAATGTCGAATGCCTGCTGTCGCTGGCGATCGCGCTCGATGGCCTGCCCGGCGTGCATGCGCTGGCGGGCGACACCGACGGCGTCGACGGCGCCGAAGAAATCGCCGGCGCCATCGCCACGCCCGACACGCTGGCGCGCGCCTGGGCACAGGGCATCCACCCGCGTGCGCGGCTGGACGACAACGACGGCCACGGCTTCTTCCAGGCGCTGGGCGATTCGGTGGTGACCGGCCCGACGCTGACCAATGTGAACGACTTTCGCGCCATCGTCATCGACGGTCGCGCCAGTGCTGCGTGAACACGATGACCATCGCTCCGCTGACGATCAGCATGCACGAGCGCGACAACGTGGCGATCGTCGCCAACGATGGCGGGCTGGATGCCGGCACCGCCCTGCCCGGCGGCCTGGTACTGGTGGACCGCGTGCCGCAAGGCCACAAGGTGGCGCTGGCCGACATCGCGGCCCATGCGCCGGTGCTGCGCTACGGCATCCCGATCGGCCATGCGCTGAAAGACATCCCCGCCGGCAGCTGGGTGCACGAGCGGCTGCTGAAGATGCCCGAGGCGCGCGGGCTCGACGGGCTGCCGATCGCCACCGTCAAGCCCCGCCCGCTGCCACCGCTGGAGGGCTACACCTTCGAGGGTTACCGCAACCCAGACGGCTCGGTGGGCACGCGCAACATCCTGGCGATCACGCAGACGGTGCAGTGCGTGGCCGGGGTCACCGAGTTTGCGGTGCAGCGCATCAAGGCCGAGCTGCTGCCGCGCTTTCCGAACGTCGACGACGTGGTCGCGCTGGCGCATGGCTACGGCTGCGGCGTGGCGATCGACGCGCCCGACGCGGTGGTGCCGATCCGCACACTGCGCAACATCAGCCTGAACCCGAACTTCGGCGGCGAGCTGATGGTGGTCAGCCTGGGCTGCGAAAAGCTGCAGCCCGAGCGGCTGTTGCCGCCAGGTAGTTTTTCGATCGAGACCGACGCCAGAGAGCGCGCCAACGAGGCGCTGGATGTCGTCTGCCTGCAAGACGACGCGCACGTCGGCTTCATGTCGATGGTCGACTCGATCCTGCGGCAGGCTGAAGCCCACCTGGCGCGCCTGAACGCCCGACGGCGCGAAACGGTGCCGGCCAGCGAGCTGGTGGTGGGCGTGCAATGCGGCGGCAGCGACGCGTTCTCAGGCGTCACCGCGAACCCGGCGGTGGGCTTCTGCACCGACCTGCTGGTGCGCGCCGGTGCCAGCGTGATGTTCTCGGAGGTGACCGAGGTGCGCGACGGCATCGACCAGCTCACTGCCCGCGCCACCACGCCCGAGGTGGCTGCCGCGATGATCCGCGAGATGGCCTGGTACGACGACTACCTGAAGCGCGGCAGCGTCGACCGCAGCGCCAACACCACGCCGGGCAACAAGAAGGGCGGCTTGTCGAACATCGTCGAGAAGGCGATGGGCTCGATCGTCAAGTCGGGCTCGGCGCCGATCTCAGGCGTGCTGGCACCGGGCGAGAAGCTGAAGGCCAAGGGCCTGACCTATGCGGCCACGCCGGCCAGTGATTTCATCTGCGGCACGCTGCAACTGGCCGCCGGCATGAACCTGCATGTCTTCACCACCGGCCGCGGCACGCCCTACGGCCTGGCCGCCGTGCCGGTGATCAAGGTCGCCACGCGCAGCGAGCTGGCGCGGCGCTGGCACGACCTGATGGACATCAACGCCGGCCGCATTGCCGACGGCACGGCCAGCATCGAAGAGGTCGGCTGGGAGCTGTTTCGCTTCATGCTCGACGTGGCGAGCGGGCGCAAGAAGACCTGGGCCGAGCACTGGAAGCTGCACAACGCGCTGGTGCTGTTCAACCCGGCACCGGTGACCTGATGCCGGCGGCCGGCGCGGCTGGGCGCCAGGCCCGCACCGCGCGCGGCCCGCGTCAGTGCCCGAAGCTGTAGTTGAACTGCTTCAGGATCGGCTCGTACATCTTCTCGACCATCGCGATGCAGGCCGGGTCGTAGTACTCGGTATAGGGCTTCTTCTTCTTTTTCGGCGGCGCCTCGGGCGCCGGCGCTGCGGCGTCTTCGGTGCGGCCCTTGGTGATGTTGAACTGGGTCACCGACAGGCTCTCGTTGATGCCCATGCGGCGCAGCGATTCGTCGAAGCCTTCTTGCAGCGCCTCGAAGCGGATCACCATGTCGGCGTGGGCCAGAAACTCCATCGGCCCCTTCGCCAGCTTGTCGGTCTCTTCATATGTGCGGCTCAAATAGGCCAGCCATTGCGGAAAGCTGTTGTCGGGCGCAGTGGCCTGCACGCCGTCGAGCCACGGGTATTTGGCCGGGTTGTCGCACAGGCGCGCGCAATGCTTGATGTACTTGCTGACCAATTGGTCGAAGGGGTTGCGCACGCAGGTGAACTTGAAAAGCCGCTCCAACTGCTCGCGGGTCATCAACTCGGCCGCCAGCAATTGGCTGTAGGTGGTGTGGTGCATGCGCGCCAGCAACTTGCCATTGCGCGTGATCTCGTGGTCGGGCAATGCCTTGCCATCCAGCCGTTGCCGCAACGTCAGCGCAATGGCCTTGCTCGCCGTCTGCGGGTTGGCGAAGAAGATGTACTGATGTCGGTCCGAGTAGACAGCCATGGTGACCCTCCAGGCTCCAGTGGATGGGGCTTCGCTCGGCGCCGAATGCGACCGAGTTGCCCCATTGCTTGTGCCTTGGCGCGCAAGACTCACGGATCTGGCTGATCCCAAGCACGCAGGTCGCCCGCTCGTGCGAGCGCCCCAGTCGTCTACGCCGTCGTGAGGCGTCGTGACCGATGCGGCTTGCGATCCCCCCGCAGGACCTGCAGCGTCAAGTGCATCAGAATGAAACAAAGTGTGTGACGCCTGGTGGTTAGGCGCAAGCCCGTAGTTGCACGGAGTTCGTCCCTCGAATGTGGGGGGGTGATGGCGGCCCGGCTGGCGGTCACGTTGCGTGCCGCGTGCGCGTTGGGCGGTTACATATGACGAGCGCTGCCACCGCCGCGGCGTCTAGGCTCGGCGGCATTCGGCACGCGGCTTGCCGAGCTGTCAAAGGGCCGATATGGGCCTTTGATTTCAGGAGACGAGCATGCCCGACAACAAGCAATCTGCCGGTGGCCAGGACCGCAAGCGCATCAACGTTCACCAGGACTACGAACTGCGCGATTGGGCCGCGCGCTTCGGTGTCACCAAGGATGAGTTGAAGCGCGCCGTCGACGAGGTTGGCGACGAGGCGGAGGTGGTCGAGCGGCACCTGCGAGAAGCCCGCAGCGCCGAGCGGCACTGACCACGCCGCCCCATGCCCCGCGCGATCTGGAAGGGTGCGATCAGTTTCGGCCTCGTGCATGTGCCGGTGGCCCTCTACCCTGCCTCGCAGGAAACCGAGGTCGACTTCGACTGGCTCGACAAGCGGTCAATGGACCCGGTGGGCTACAAGCGCATCAACAAGCGCACCGGGCGCGAGATCGACAAAGACAACATCGTCAAAGGCGTCAAGCAAGACGATGACCGCTATGTCGTGCTGAGCGACGACGAGATTCGCGCTGCCTATCCCAAGACCACGCAGACGATCGAGATCGAGGCTTTCGTCCCCGCGACCGACATCTCGTTCGCCTACATGGAAAAGCCGTACTACCTCGAACCGACCGGCCGGGCAGACAAGGTCTATGCCTTGCTGCGCGAAGCCATCGCAGCGGCCGGGCTGATCGGCATCGCCCGGGTGGTGATGCACAACAAGGAACACCTCGCCGCGCTGCTGCCGGCCGACCGGGCCTTGATGCTCGCAACCTTGCGTTGGGCCAACGAGATTCGCGATGTCGGCGATCTGCAATTGCCACCTGCCGGCAAAGGCGCCAACAAGCTGAAGGACAGCGAATTGAAGATGGCGACCCGACTGGTCAAGGAAATGGCCACCGAATGGAAACCGAATCAATTCGCCGATCGGTTTTCAGATTCGATTCGCGAACTGGTGGCGCGCAAGGCCAAAGCGGGCAAGGCGCAAACGGTCGAGCCCCTGGAAGACAACCCCTCGCAGGACGCGTCCAACGTCATCGACTTGACTGCGTTGCTGAAGAAGAGCCTCGGTGTGGGCAAGAAGGCGGCGGGCGCCCGCGTGTCTACGACGAAGAGCTCACCAGCCACAAAAGCCTCTGCGAAGCCGGCGGCGCGAAAGGCCGCCGCGGCCACGAAGGCCGGGGGGGGGCGCCACAAGGCTGCGGCCGGTCACTGACCGGCCGCGTTCAGGCCAGATTCCCGGCCGCTTGTACGCGGCCGAGATCGATCAGCTGGCCGGCGTTTCGGCGGCCTGGCCCGCGTCAGCCGGCACCGGCACGGCCGCCACGGCCTTCTTGCTGGGGGCGGCTTTCTTGCCGGCACCGCGCGTGGCCTTGACGGGCTTGACGCTCGTGGCGGCGGCGTTGCGCGCCATGGCCTTCTTGACGGCGCCCTTGCTCGCGGTCTTGCGCGAGGCCTTGGCGGGGGCCTTTTCAGGCGCTGCGGTGGCCTTGGTGGCCTTGGTCTTGCCGGGCTTCGCGGCCTTGGCCGATTTGGTGGCCTTCTTCGGCTCGTCTGCAGCGGCTGCCGAGGCTGCGTTGATCAGGAAAGCGCTGCGGTCTTTGACACCGGCCAGCCAGTTCGGCGGCTTGCCGCGGCCAGTCCAGGTCTTGCCCGTCTTCGGGTCTTGGTACATCGCCACGCCGACCGATGCGGCCTTCTTCTTGCCTGCGCCGGCGGTGCGCTTGCCGCCACGGGTGGCTTTGGCGGGCTTGTCGGCCTGGCTGGCACCGCCCGTCATGAAGCCCAAGTCCACCGCGGTCAACTGGTACTTTTCGATCAATGACCTGACCTTGGCAATGGCGTCTTTCGACTCCGCTTTGATCAATGCCTCAGCCTTCTTTTCAAGGTCGGCGATTTGTTTTTTGATCGATGCCAGTGTTGCCATTGCGTACTTCCAAGCAGTTGCGGTGGCGCGAGTCTATTCATTTCGGCGGGCATTTGCCGCAAATGGAGATTGAATTGCTCAGAAAAAGGCAACCGTCCTTTTCTGTCCACACACTTTGCGCGTTCGCAGGGCGCCGATTGCCGAGCTCAATACGGCGTCGGTGGGGCCGTCCAGGCGAATATCGGCGCCCATTCCAGCAATTCGGCCAGTCGGGTCGACACCCATTGCGCCTCGGCTTCGGAGACTTGCAGGCCACTGACCAGCAGGCCCTCGTGCACGCGGGTCAGCACATCGGATTCGGCAATGCCCAATTCCCACTGCTTGGTTCTCGCGGTGTCCACCAGCATCGTCGCCAGGTCTTCGCAAAAGCCATAGCGCTCCTGGATATAGGCGCGCGGCTGGCTCGGCTTGGTGCGTCCCGGCTCGACGAACAGCGCCACAAATGACGGCGGCAGGATCAGTTGACTGTCTTCGTTCATACCTTGCCTTGCAATGGAGCGCGCCATTGTGTGCTGCCCGCATGGGCACCGTTCGCCCTGCCATAGACTGCACCCGAGCAACGACCAAGGAAGCGCCATGCCCTGCCCTCGCCTGTTGACGGGTTTGTTGATCTCGATGGCCTGGCTCTCGCCGGCCATGTCGATAGCGGCTGAGCCAGCCACCGACCAGTCGCTGCTGCGCGAAGCAGCCGCGGCGGTCAGCCCGGCCGAATTGAAGGCCACGATCCAGACGCTGGTCGGGTTCGGCACTCGCCACACCTTGTCGGACACGGTGTCCGACACCCGCGGCATTGGCGCCGCGCGGCGCTGGGTGCAGCGACGCTTTGGCGAATTGTCCAGGCAATGCGGCCAATGCCTGGAGGTGGTGACGCCGTCGCAGACCTTCACCGGCCCGCGCATGCCGCAGCCGACCGAGGTGATGGACATCGTCGCCATCCAGCGTGGCAGCAGCGATGCGAACCGCGTCATCCTGATCACCGGCCACCTCGACTCGCGGGTGTCCGACATCATGAACAGCACCAGCGACGCCCCCGGCGCCAACGACGATGCCTCGGGCGTGGCGGCGGTGCTGGAGGCGGCGCGCGTGCTGTCGAAGCAGCGGCTGCGCGCCACGGTGGTGTATGCGGCGCTGTCGGGCGAAGAGCAAGGGCTGTACGGCGGCAAGGTGCTGGCCGAATATGCGCGCGCCCAGGGCTGGCAGGTGCAGGCCGACCTGAACAACGACATCGTCGGCAACAGCCACGGCCAGGACGGCGTGCACGACAACAGCAGCGTGCGGGTGTTCTCAGAAGGCACCAAGGCACTCGAGACACCGGCACAGGCCGCGCGCCGGCGCTACAACGGCGGCGAGGTCGATTCGCCGTCGCGCAACATCGCGCGTTTCATGGCCAGCCTGGCCGAGCGCTACCTCACCAACCTGCACGTGCAGATGGTCTACCGCACCGACCGCTATGGCCGCGGCGGTGATCAGGTGGCATTTCTCGATATGGGCTTTCCGGCCGTGCGCGTGACCGAGGCGCACGAGGACTACACCCACCAGCACCAGGACCTGCGGGTCGACAACGGCGTGCAATACGGCGACACGATCGAGTTCGTCGATGTCGACTACCTGGCCCAGGTGGCGCGGCTGAACATCGTCGCGCTGGCCGCGATGGCCAATGCGCCGGCGCCGCCAAAAGGCGTGGGCATCGAAGGCGCGGTCACGCCCGACACCACGCTGAAATGGGAGCCGCAGGCCGGCGCCGCGGGCTACCGCGTGTGGTGGCGCAGCACCACCGAGCCGCAATGGAAATACAGCCGCTTCGTGGCGGCCGATGCCCAGCCACCACATCGCTTGACGCTGAAGAACGTGGTCATCGATGACTGGTTCTTCGGCGTCTCGAGCGTGTCGGCCGATGGCTACGAATCGCCGGTCGTGTTTCCAGGTGACCCCGGCGCGTTCTGAGGTTCGCGCTCGTCAGTTCCTCCAATACACCCATCGCCACACCGAGTTTGTCGAACGGCGGGCCAGCGAACGAGGGCGCAGTCGTATGCTCGCCGCTGCTTTTTTGGACCCATGGCAACAGGAGCCTGCAAGATGAATCTGACAGCCAACCCGCCGGCCACCGGCGATGCAGCAACGGACTTCTCTCGGCGCGACTTCGTCGCCCTCTCGGTGGCCGCGAGCCTGAGTGGTGGTGCCGCATCGGCCTCGGCCGCCGGCCTGGCGGTGGTGTCGGACGAGGTGACGATCAAGACGCCCGACGGCACCTGCGACGCCACCTTCATCCACCCCACGACCGGCGCGCACCCCGGCGTGTTGATCTGGCCCGACGCGTTCGGCCTGCGGCCGGCGATGCGCGACATCGGCAAGCGCCTGGCCGCCGAAGGCTATTCGGTGCTGGTGCCCAACCCGTTCTACCGGGTGGCCAAGGCACCGGTGTTCGAAACCGCAGCCCATGCCGACTTCAAGGACCCGGCACTGTGGGCCCAGCTCAAGCCGCTGATGGGCTCGGTCAACGCCGCCGGCGCGGCCGAGCGTGACGCCACCGCGTTCGTCGCGTTTCTCGACGCCCAGGCCGCCGTCGACAAGACCCGGAAGATCGGCACGCAAGGCTATTGCATGGGCGGCGGGCTGGTGGTTCGCACCGCCGCCGCGCTGCCCGCGCGCAT
Organism: Ideonella sp.; assembly: GCF_041914305.1. Classification (NCBI taxonomy): domain Bacteria; kingdom Pseudomonadati; phylum Pseudomonadota; class Betaproteobacteria; order Burkholderiales; family Sphaerotilaceae; genus Ideonella; species Ideonella sp. Next base: position 246,990 of record NZ_JAYSDQ010000008.1, on the reverse strand, counting down.
CGGCGCAGGGGCGTCGTTCCACGGTGGCGGCCTGGTGACCGACAAGCCCGACAGCCCGCACCTGCTGGCACCGAAGATCAAGGCCCGCATGTATTTCGGCGTGGCATCGAACGACGACCAGCGCCAGCCCGAAGCCAAAGACGTGCTGAAGCAGAGCTTCGCCGCGGCGCAGGTGCCGGCCACGGTCGAGGTGTATGCGGCGCTGCACGGCTGGTGCGTGGCCGACATGCCGGCCGAAGGCGGCACGCCGATCTACAACGCCGCCGAAGCCGAACGCGCCTGGCTCGCGCTGGTGGCGCTCTACAAGGCCGGGCTGGCCTGATCGTCTTCCTCTGCGTCTTTTCAGGCCGGGCTGAGCTCGGCCTGCTGGCGCAGGATGTTCTCGCCGGTCACCGTCAGGCGCAGGCTGCCGCCGTCCCACTTCAGCCAGTCCAGGGCCACGAAGTCGTCGAGGTCCGACTCGGCAATCTGCGCCGCCTGCCGGCGGTGCAACAGGTCGACGGTGGACTGCAAAGCGCCGCGAAGCTGGTCGACGCGCGACGATGGCAGGCGGTGATGCGACATGGTGGTTTCCTCTGGATGGGGGCAGACGATGTTGGGTTTGCTGCTGCGGCGGTCGCGCCCGCCACAGCTAGCGAGATGTTGGCTCACTGCGTGCGTCTGCCACAGCCGACCGATGCGAGTTTCCGGCGTAGGACGAGGCCTACAGCCTGCATCAACGCCCGGCCCGCCGCCTTTCTGGCCCCCCGCCGCCTGCAGCTCTGGCGGCACCCATGCCTCGTCGGCCGTGGTCATGTTCGGGAAAGCGCCCTGCCTGGTAACGGGCTACCTGAACGGGTTGGCCGTGGCAAACCACAGGCCGATCCCCGTGGCGATGATGAAGGCGCCGTCGGTGACGCCGACGCCAACGAAGTACTTGATCTGCAACTCGGGGATCAACTCGGGCTGGCGCGCCGCGCCTTCGAGGAACTTCATCGTCGCCAGGCCGATGCCGATGCACGACCCGAAAGCCGGGATGCCGATCAGCAGTGCAACAGCCAGGGGAAGCAGGGTGTCCGAGGACATGGCAGTTTCCTTTCTTGGGTGAGAGAAGACTGCTGCCAGTGTGGCCTTGCCGCTTCAGGCTGGCGATGACCTCGCAGGTCATGCTCTTTGATGAACACGTGGGCGCGAAAACAAACGCCCAAAAGTAAACGGGGCCGCGCCGGCCCCATTTACTGGATGTTCAATGAGTGTCGATGTTCGCCGTGGCGGCCGCGCAGGGCACCGCCTTGGCCGGCGACGCGCACCGGTGATCGAGCGAGCCGGCACCTGTGTCCGGCGGGGCCCGAAGGCTCAGATCGCGCTGTCGTCTTCCTCGTCGGCGGCCAGGTCGATCTCGCGGTCGTAGGCGGCCAGGTCGGCGGCCTTGACCTTCGGGATCAGCGGGCGGTCCAGCGGGCGGCAGATGCGGCGCTGCAGGCAGTTCAGGCGGTCCGAACGCTCCACCGCCTGAAGGATGACCTCCGGGTCCGTCATCATCGTGAACGGGTTGAGGCTGGCTTGGGCGTGGCGCATGAGGTTCTCCTGGGGGTGAGGGCTTCGGCGCGAAACCCATGTCACGAACTGTAGAGAAGCACTTTGGCCGGCAACAGTCGGCTGACAGACAAGCCGGGTGTCAGAAGAAACCTGACACGCCTGACGGCCGACAGGCGCCCGGCCTAGGGCCGCTGCCCGCCGCACGCCGCCCCACCATCGCGGCCCCTACCCAGGCCGTTGTTCTGCACGCGCTCCCGTCTCCGCTGGCTGACGCCGGGCTGACAGACGCCGTGCGCGAAATCACGAAGTCCGGGTAATCCCTAGGTTTTGTCTTGAAACTGTCGTCGGGTCCTGTCACAGTCGCACTGCTGTCGAAACAGTGCTTAACAGCAACGCCGGTTTCTTGCAATCCGCCAGAACCCGGAACCTCGCGCAGAAGCCAAGAGCCACAGTGCGAGGACAGCCAAATCGGCCTCAGCGCCGGTGCGGTGCACCGAACAACCAACAACCTCACAAGGGCCATGATGAAACAACGTCTGATGAACCTCTTCTCGAACACGAACACGCAACTGGGCTACTCGCAAGTCGAAGCCCTGCTGGTCGTGATGATCCTCGGCTACTTTGGTCTGGCGCTGGCCGACCTGGCCGGTTTCAAGGGCTGATCAGCCCCTGCCCGTCAAGGACGGGTGCGCTTCGCGATGGCGTCCAGCCGCTGTGCCAGCCACAGCCGGTCCGCCTTGCGGGCATAGTCGGCGGCGCACAGGCCCGCCTTGTTTTGCAGCGTCACATCGGCGCCGCGCAGGGCCAACAGATCCGCCGCATCCACGCTGCCGAAGCCGGCAGCCAGCATCAGGGGCGTGTTGCCGTTGGGTGCCCGGGCATCGAGCTCGGCACCATGCTCCAGCAACAACGCCACCGCCGCCTGGTCGGTGCCCGAGGCGGCGTAGTGCAAGGGCGTCCAGCCCTCGCGGTTGACCTGGGCACCGCGCGCCAGCAACTGCTTCATCGCGTCGAGCCGGCCGCGCAACGCGGCCATCATCAGCAAGGTCTCACCGGCCGGGCTGGTGGCCTCGACGTCGAGCTGCGGGTGCTTCAGCAGCAGCGGCACCACCTCGAACGAGTTCTCGCGCAAGGCCAGGTACAGGCCGTGCTGGCCCTCCGGGTTGCGCGCGTTGACGTCGAAACCCTTGGCCAGCAGCGGGGCGATGATGCCCGGGCGGTCCAGCTCAATACCGAGGAAGAAGTCTTCGTACGAGCCGGCTCGCACGCCCGACGCCGCCAGCGCCAGCGCGGCACCCGCCAGCATCACGCCGCGCCGATGGATCAGCCGCGCGCGCATCAGGCCGCGGCCAGGGCCGGCACCTGCACCTGGAACAGACGCTCGAAGTTGCGGGTCGTGGCCTGGGCGATCTCACCCACCGACACGCCCTTCTCTGCCGCCACCACCGTGGCCACGTGTGGCACATAGGCCGGGCTGTTGGTCTTGCCGCGGTACGGCACCGGCGCCAGGTACGGGCTGTCGGTCTCGATCAGGCAACGCTCCAGCGGCACGAAACGCGCCACGTCGCGCAGGTCGGCCGCGTTGCGGAAGCTGACGATGCCCGAGAACGAGATGTGAAAGCCCAGGTCCAGCGCGGCCCGGGCGACATCCATCGTCTCGGTGAAGCAATGGAACACGCCGCCGATGCCCGACCCCTCTTGCCCGGCGCCCTCTTCTTTCAGCAACGCAATCGTGTCGTCGCTGGCGCTGCGGGTGTGGATGATGAGCGGCAGATTCAGCCGCCGCGCAGCGCGGATGTGCGCGCGAAAACGGTCGCGCTGCCATTCCATGTCGGCGATGCTGCGGCCATTCAGGCGGTAGTAGTCGAGGCCGGTCTCGCCGATGGCGATGACCTTGGGCTGTGCGGCCAGGCGGCACAGCTCGTCTTCGGTCGGCTCGGCCAGGCCCTCGGTGTCGGGGTGCACGCCGACGCTGGCCCACAGGTTGGCGTGCCCGGCGGCCAGCGCCTGCAGGGCCGGAAACTCTTCGAGCGTGGTGCAGATGCACAGCGCGGCGGCCACCTGGGCCTCGCGCATGTCGGACAGGATCTGGGGCAGCCGTTCGCTCAGCTCCGGAAAGCTCAGGTGGCAGTGCGAGTCGACGAACATGGTCGGGAACGGAAATGAAGGCACGGGCGCCATCGCCCGGGGGCCGCGCGCCGCGGGGTTACAGCGTCTGCGTCGGCTTGGACGACTGGATCGACGTGCCCAGGATCTCTTCGATCTTCATCTTGAGCTGCCGGGTCTTGTCGTCGTTGGGGAAGCGCACGCCGACGCCCTGGGTGCGGCCACCCGAGGTGTTGGGCGGCGTGATCCAGCCCACCTTGCCGGCGACCGGGTAGCGCTGCGGGTCGCCGGGCAGCGACAGCAGCAGGTAGATGTCGTCACCCAACTGGTAGTCGCGCGTCGACGGGACGAACAGGCCGCCATCGGAAAAGACCGACACGTAGGCCGCGTACAACGCGCCTTTTTCGCGGAACACCAGCTGGATGACGCTGGGGCGCGCAGCGCCGGAAGGGGTTGAGGCAAGGGGGCGGCCGTCGACATCGCTCATGGGTGCAGTGTATCCAGGCTAGTGTTCGTTCCAGATGCGCTGCGCCTGTGCAACGAGGGCTTCGACACGCAAAGGCGCATTCCAGGGGTGTTCGTCGTGGCGAGCGACGCGGGCCAGCTCGCGGGCCCATTCGGCCAGCCCTGCGATGCCGGCGCCCGCCGGCACCTGGCCTGGCGCAAAAAAGCGCGGTTCGCCGCCGGCGGCCTGGGCCATCGCATCGTGGCAGACCTGCTGCAGCACCCGCACCGCGCGCGGCAGCGGCATCGCGGCCAGCGTGCGGGTGTCGCCCTGTGCCACCTGCGCGGGCAGCTGGCCCCACAGCGCGGCGTCCAGGCCTTCGTCGGCCAGCGCCTTGGCGGCCAGCGGTTCGCCGCCGCTGGCGCGCAGCAGCGCGGCGGCACCGGCCACGCCCTGCTTCGTCAACCACGCCTCGGCGGTGGCCAGGTCGGGCGGCGCCAGGCGCACGCGCTGGCAGCGGCTGCGCACCGTGGGCAGCAGGCGTTCGGGGTCGTCCACGCACAGCAGCAGCCGGGTGCCGGCGGCCGGCTCTTCCAGCGTCTTCAGCAGCGCATTGGCCGAGGTCGCGTTCATCGCGTCGGCCGGGTAGAACAGCAGCACCTTGCCGCAGCCGCGGCTGGAGCTGGAGTGCGCCCAGTCGATCGCGGCCCGCACCGTGTCGATCTTGATTTCACGGCTGGGCTTGCGCTTGCTCTTGCTGCCGTCGCCGCTGTCAGCGTCGCCATCGTCGCCGGCACTGCCTTCGGACCAGCCGAGCGCCAGCTGCATGGTCTCGGGCATCAGCACCTTCATGTCGGGGTGGCTGTGGGCCAGCGCCAGGTGGCAGCTCGGGCATTCGCCGCAAGGCCCCGGGCCGTTCTCGCACAGCCAGGCCTGGGCCACGCGCCAGGCCAGCTCCCACTGGCCCGAGCCGGCGCCGCCGTGCAGGATGATGGCGTGGCTGCGGGCGTGGTCGCGCAGTTGCTTCAGCGGCTCGGCCAGCCAGGGCAGATCGCGCTCGTCAAGCACCGGTGCGCCCCACAACCTGGGCCACGGCCGCCAGCACGGCGGCGCGCACCACCGGCACCTCGGCGTCGGCGTCGATGCGCCGCATGCGCTGCGGCGCCGCCTCGCAGCGCGCCGCATAGCCGCTGCGCACACGCACGAAGAAGGCTTCGGCCTCGCGCTCCAGCCGGTCGGGCTCGCGCGCGGCGGCGCGGCGGTGCGCGGCCACCGCGGGCGGCACGTCGAACCACAGCGTCAGGTCGGGTTGCAGGCCTTGTTGCACCCACTGCTCCAGCGTGGTCAGCACGGCCTGGTCGAAGCCGCGGCCGGCGCCCTGGTAGGCAAAGGTGGCGTCGGTGAAGCGGTCGCACAGCACCGTGGTGCCGGCGGCCAGCGCCGGCTCGATGCGGGTATGCAGATGATCGCGCCGGGCGGCGAAGACCAGCAGCGCTTCGCTCAGCGCGTCCATCGGCTCGTGCAGGAACAGCTCGCGCAGCTTCTCGGCCAGAGGCGTGCCGCCGGGCTCGCGGGTCAGCAGCACCTCGTGGCCCTGCTCGCGCAATACGGCGGCCACGGCCTCGATGTGGGTCGATTTGCCGGCGCCGTCGATGCCTTCGAAGGTGATGAAGCGGCCACGGGTGCTCACTTGCGCTGGCCTTTCTGGAACTGGTTCACCGCCCGATTATGGTCGTCCAGATTGTCCGAAAAGACGCTGGAGCCATCGCCGCGCGCGACGAAGTACAGCGCCTTGCTCTGGTCCGGCCGCAACACGGCCTGCAGCGAGGCCAGGCCCGGCATCGCGATCGGCGTCGGCGGCAGGCCGGCCCGGGTGTAGGTGTTCCACGGCGTGTCGGTCGTCAGGTCGCTGCGGCGCAGGTTGCCGTCGAACTTGGTGCCCAGCCCATAGATGACCGTCGGGTCGCTTTGCAGCGGCATGCCCAGCTTCAGCCGGTTGACGAACACCGCGGCCACGCGCCCGCGGTCACCGGGCGAGCCGGTTTCCTTCTCGACGATCGAGGCCAGCACCAGCGCCGCCTCGGGGCTGGCCAGCGGCAGGCCCTCGGCGCGCGTGGGCCAGGCCTCGGCGACGCGCCGCGTCATCGCGGCCACGGCCCGTCGCAGCACCGTCATGTCACTGACGCCGCGGCTGTACGCATAGGTGTCGGGGAACACATGGCCTTCGACCACGCCGCCGGGCAGATCCAGCAGCTTGGCGACCTGCTCGTCGGTCAAACCTTGAATCGTCTGTTTCAGATTCGGTGCATCGACCAGCGCCTGGCGCACCTGGCGGAAGGTCCAGCCATCGATCAGGCGCAGGTTCTCGAGCACCTCGTCGCCGCGCACCATCTTGTCCAGCAGCTCGCGCGGCGTCGTGCCAGGCCCGATCTCGTAGCTGCCGGCGCGGATCTTGCGCGCCTGGCCGGACCAGCGGAACCACTGGTACAGCAGCTCCGAAGGCGCGTCGACCCCCGCGTCCAGCCACAGGCGCACCACCTCGCGCGGCGTGGTGCCCGGCTCGATCGACACCTCGGCCCGCTCACCGCGCAGCGGCAGCGGCCGCTCGAGCCACCACCAGCCGGCGGCCGCGGCGGCCACGCACAGCAGCAACGCGGCGGCGAGGAAACTGCGCAACCACCTCATGCTGGTGAAGGTATCCCCAGAGGGCTGTCAAACATAGGGCGGCGATGATAATCGTCGGCATGACTGACCCGGCTCTGGCCCCCGCTTCGTTCGCCTCCAATTCGACCCTCGCGCTGCAAGGCGCTGTTCGTTTGTCCGACTGGGGCGTGATACGCGCCCGGGGCGCCGATGCCGCGAGCTTTCTGCAAGGGCAGTTGACCAACGATGTGGCCGGCCTCGCGCCCGGTCAGGCCACGCTGGCCGGATACTGCTCGGTCAAGGGGCGGCTGCTGGCCAGCTTCGTGATCTGGTCGCCGGCGGCTGAAGAATTCTTGCTGGCCTGCTCGGCCGACCTGCTGGCCGCCACGCTGAAGCGCCTGTCGATGTTCGTGCTGCGCGCCAAGTGCAAGCTCAGCGACGCAAGTGCCGAGGTGGCGTTGTGGGGCCTGGCTGGCCAGGCGGCGACCGACCCGTGGGGCGACCACCACCCCGCCGCCCCGTGGGCCGTTCATGTGGCCAGTGCCACCGAGCAGTTGGTCCGCCTGCCCGACGCGGCGGGTGTGCCGCGCTGGCTGCTGGCGCAAGCCGCCGACGCAGCCGCCCCGGCGTTGCCGGCGTTGGCCGATGCCCACTGGCGCGGGCTCGAAGCCGCCAGCGGCGTGGTGCGCATCGTTGCGGCCACGGCGGACCAGTTCGTGCCGCAAATGGTCAATTTCGAAATCGTCGGCGGCGTGAATTTCAAGAAGGGCTGTTACCCCGGCCAAGAGGTGGTGGCCCGCAGCCAGTACCGCGGCACGCTGAAGCGCCGCGCGATGCTGCTGGCCTTGCCGGCCGCAGAGCCGGCGATGGCCGCCGGTCAAGAGGTCTTCCACGACGCCGACCCCGGCCAGCCGGGCGGCATGGTGGCGTTGGCTGGCCTCGGCCCCGACGGCGCGCAACTCGGCTTGGTGGAGGTGAAGCTGGCCCTGGCGCAGGCGCCCGGCGCTTTCCACCTGGGTGCGGCCGACGGCCCGGTGCTGGCCTTGCAGCCACTGCCCTACCCCTTGCCGGTCGACCAAGGCTGACAACAGGCATCGGTGCGCAAAGCGCCATGGGCTGCGAACGATGTCTCACCTGCCTGCTTCGCCCCCGGTCGACAGCGCTGCCGAGCGCTGGTGGTTCATCTACTATCGAGTGCACCTCGCCGACCTGGCCGCTGTAGTGGCCGCGGCGCGCGAGGGCCAGCGTGCACTGTGCGGCGCCCACCCCGGGCTCACGGCCACGCTGATGCAGCGGCCGTCCTCGGCCGCATCGCCCGACAGCCCCCCGCAGATGACCATGCTCGAAACCTATCGCGCTCCGCTGGACTGGCCCGCCGACCGGGTGGCCGCCATGCCGGCAGCGATCGACCACGCGCTCGGTGCCGCGCTGGCGCCGTGGCTGCAGGGCCCGCGCCACCTCGAGGTGTTCGAGCCATGTGCCTAGCCGCCCTGGCGCTCGATGTCAGCCGCCGCTTCCCGCTGGTGGTGGCGGCCAACCGCGACGAGTTCTTCAACCGCCCCGCCGCGCGCCTGGGCTGGTGGACGCCCGATGGCGCCACCCAGCCGATCCTCGGCGGGCGCGACCTGGGTGCCGGCGGCACCTGGATGGGCCTGACCGCGCAGGGCCGCTTCGCGCTGGTGACCAATGTGCGCCGCCCCGGCGGCGCGCTGGTCAGCGACGGCCCGTCACGCGGGTTGATCGTGCCGGCCTGGCTCGAAGGCCAGCAGCCGTCGGACCGCTTCTGGCCCCGCATGGCGCTGTCGGGCTATGCCCCGTTCAACCTGATCGCGGCCGACTTCCGCCGCGGCGAGTGCTTCTGGGCCACCAACCAAGAGGCCAGTGGCCGCCGCATCGAGCGTGGTGTCACCGTGATCAGCAACGCCGCCGACATCGACGCGCCGTGGCCCAAGGTGCAGCAGATGAAGCACCGGCTCGACGACGCGCTGCACGAGCTCGAAGACGAGGCCAGCGTCGATGCGCTGGCCGGGCAGTTGTTCGCGATGCTGGCCGATCGCGCCCCCGCCGACGACGAACACCTGCCCTACACCGGGCTGGACCGAGACCGCGAGCGGCAGCTGTCGTCGGCCTTCATCCGCACACCCGATGGCGCCTACGGCACCCGCTGCTCGACGCTGGTCATCACCGAGCGCGCCGCCAAGCACTTGACCACACATGTCTTCGAGCGCACCTTCACCAGCGGCCCGGGCCTGGCGCTGCTGCGCCGCGCGTCGCTGAGAGACTGGCCGCCGAAATACCAGACCGACGACGAGCCCCCGTACACGGCCACCAGCGCCGCCAGTGCCGCCCACTGGAGCCCGGTGAACGACAGCGAGCTGGCCGAGGTGGCGCTCGAGCCCCCCAAGAAGCGCCGCGTGCGCAGCCTGATCCGCCCGTTGCGCTGACCCGCCGGTCGCTACAGCGAGCGCACCATCTCGACGTGGGCGATGCCCGCCTCGTCGAACACCGGCCCGCGCTGGTTGAAGCCGGCGCGGCGGTAGAACGGCTCGGCGCTCATCTGCGCATGCAGGATCACCTCGCGGTCGCCGTGGTCGCGCGCGGCGTGCATCAGCGCGTCCAGCACCGATCGGCCCACGCGGCTGCCGCGCAGCGCGCGCCGCACCGCCATGCGGCCGATCTTGGCCACGCCCGGCACATGCTCCAGCAAGCGGCCGGTGCCCACCGCCATGCCCAGCCGGTTGTAGGCCACCGCGTGCACGCAGCTCGCGTCGGCCGAATCCCACTCCATCTCGGCGGGGATCTTCTGCTCGTCGATGAAGACCTCGGCGCGGATCGCGCCGGCCTCGTGGCCGAGCGTGTCCCAGCCGCCGACGCGCACGCTGACCATGTCTTCACCCGCCTCGAAGCCCAGCAGCGTGCTGCGCAACTCAGGTGGCACGGGCTTGGGTTGCTTGGCCACCGGGTCGGCAAACACATAGACCAGCTCGCCGCTGACCAGCAGCTCTTCGCCGCGGAACACGCCGCTCTGGAACAGCAGCGACGAGTTGCCGATGCGATCGCAGCGCACGCCCACGTCCAGCACGTCGTCATAGCCGGCCGGCGCGAAGTATTCGAGGGTCGACTTGCGCACGAACAGGTCGCCGCCCAGGCGCTGCATCACCTCCTGGTAGGGCAGCGCCACGGCGCGCCAATAGCCACCGACGGCCGTGTCGATGTACATCAGGTAGTGGCCGTTGAACACGATCTGCTGCATGTCGACCTCGGCCCAGCGCACGCGCAGCCGGTCGAGAAAACGAAAGTCGCTTCGAATCATTGGAGCCCCTCGTTCGACGCCTCGTCCGACGAATACGTCGGTCGATCCCCCAAGGCGATCTGGGCCGGCTCGGGAGCGGCCCAGCGCTCGGCCCACGAGTCAATTCGCTGTCTCATTGGTTTGTCTCCGGCATTTCCCAGGCGCGGCGCAAGGCAGCCGCCGCCACACCCTGGGCATGGCCGGCCTCTTTGATGGCACGGCCGAGTTTGATGAAGTCGTGTGTCAGGCCACGGTACAGCTCCAGCTCGACCGCCACGCCGGCGCTGCGCAGCCTGTCGGCATAGGCCAGGCCCTCGTCAACCAGCGGGTCGCACTCGGCCAGCAGCACGCAGGCGGGCGCCAGGTCGTCCAGATCGGGGGCGTTCAGCGGGGCGAAACGCCAGTCGTTGCGGTGGTGCGGGTCGATGTACTGGTCGAAGAACCAGGCGATGCCGTCGGCCTCGAGCAAGAAGCCGTTGGCGAACAGCTTGTGCGACGGCGTGTCGGCATGGGCCGTGGTGCCGGGCGTGATCAGCAGTTGCAGCGACAAAGGCAGCTCGGCATCGCGAGCGAGGATCGCGCAGACCGCCGACAGCGTGCCACCGGCGCTGTCGCCGCCCACGGCCAGGCGGCGGCCATCGAGCCCCAGTTGCACGGCGCCTTCGCCGGCCAGCCAGCGCAGCGCGGCGAAGGCGTCGTCGACGGCGGTCGGAAAGCGGTGTTCGGGTGCGAGGCGGTAGTCCAGCGCCACCACCGCACCGCCGCTGCGCAAGGCCAGTTGGCGGCACAGGCTGTCGTGCGTTTCCAGGTCGCCGATGACGAAGCCGCCGCCGTGCAAGTACAGCAGCACCGGCAACCTGCCGGCGCTCGCGGCGTACAGGCGTGCACGCAAGGGCGCGCCATCGGCGGCGGGGATGGTGAAGTCTTCGACGCGCGGCAGCGGCGCACGCGGCGGCTCCAGGATCTCAGCCGCAGCCTGGTAGGCGACACGGGCTTCGACCGGGCTCAGGTGATGGAACGGCGTGCGCTTGATGCGCTGGATGCGATCGAGCACGCCGGCCATCGCCGGGGTCAGCAGTCGCGTAGGAGACAGGTGGCTCAGGGTGGGCCTCATTGGCGCGGAAAGGGCATCGTGAGCATACTGGCTCCAATCCCCTGCCCTCCTTGACCCGCCATGGCCCTGATCCAGTACCTGACGCACATCGAACTCGACTTCGGCGCGGTGCGCCTGCTGCCGCAGCACTGCGAGCGCATCGGTATCCGGCGCCCGCTGGTGGTCACCGACGCCGGCGTGCGCGCCGCCGGGGTGTTGGGCCAGGCGCTCGCGGCGCTGAACGATCTGCCGCACGCGGTGTTCGACGGCACGCCGCCCAACCCGACCGAAGCGGCCGTGCGCGCGGCCACCACCGTCTACCACGACCACCATTGCGACGGCCTGATCGCCGTGGGCGGCGGCTCCAGCATCGACCTGGCCAAGGGCGTGGCGATCACCGCCACGCACCCAGGCCCGCTGACCGACTACGCGACCATCCTGGGCGGCGCCGCACGCATCAGCGACCAGGTCGCGCCGCTGATCGCCGTGCCCACCACCGCCGGCACCGGCAGCGAGGTAGCGCGTGGTGCGATCCTGATCGTCGACGATGGCCGCAAGCTCGGTTTTCACAGCTGGCACCTGATGCCCAAGGCCGCGATCCTCGACCCCGAATTGACGCTCGGCCTGCCGCCGATGCTGACTGCGGCGACCGGCATGGACGCGATCGCCCATTGCATGGAAACCTTCATGGCCCACGCGGTGAACCCGCCGGCCGACGGCATTGCGCTCGACGGCCTGGCGCGCGGCTGGGCCCACATCGAGCGCGCCACGCGCGACGGCAGCGACCGCGACGCACGCTGGGCCATGATGAGCGCGAGCATGCAAGGCGCGCTGGCTTTTCAGAAGGGCCTGGGCTGCGTGCACTCGCTGAGCCACAGCCTGGGCGGCGCCAACCCGAAGCTGCACCACGGCACGCTGAACGCCGTTTTCCTGCCCGCGGTGGTGCGCTTCAATGCCGGCGCAGAAACGATCCAGCGCGAGCAGCGCCTACAGCGCATGGCCCATGCGATGGGCTTGGGGCATTGCGACGCGCAAGGCACCGAGGTGAGCGACGCGCTGCGCGCGATGAACGCCCGCCTGGGCCTGCCCACGGGCCTGGCGGCGATGGGCGTGACCGAGGCGATGTTCGGCCGGATCATCGAAGGCGCCCTGCTCGACCACTGCCACAAGACCAACCCGCGGCTGGCCAGCGCCGACGACTACCGCGAGCTGCTGCGCGCGTCGATGTGAGCTGCGGGCTTCAGCCGCCCGCCGTGCCACCGGTTCGGCTCAGCGCTCGTAGAAGGTCGCGTCGTCGCGGTCCAGCGGGGTGCCCAGCGCCTCGCTGTAGAACAAGCCGTTGCGGTGGCGCAGGAAGCTGCCGGGGAAGTTGGAGGCTTCGAACGACACGCCGGCGCCGTCACCCTGGCCCGGGCGTTTGCGCCAGGTGGCGTCGGCCTTGAACAGCGCGCTGCCGTCGCTGGCGTCCTTCCACACCTCGCCATTGCGGTGGCGCAGGTAGTGGCCGGGGAAGTTGACCGACTCGAACGACACCGCATGCGGGTCGTTCAGGCCCGGCACCTGGCGCCACAGCGAATCCTCGATCGGCGTCACGTTGGCATCGAGCCGGGCCCGGCCGCGGGCGTGGCGCAGGTAGTTGGCCGAGACGTCGGCGGCTTCGAACCGCAGGTGGCTGTCACCCGGCGAGCCGGCGGGCTCGTTGATCCACGCGCCCACCGCCACCGGCTGGCCGAACTTGGGCGTGTTGTTCGGCCGCCAGCTGAAGCGTTGGGCGCGGATGTTGCGGCCTGCCCAGCCGGCGCCCGAGGTGCTGGTGGCGTGGTAGACGAGCCAGTCCTGCTTGCCATTGGGTGACTTGACGAAGCCGTTGTGGCCGACGCCGAAGGCTTGTGCGTCCGGGTTCGAGACGAACACCGGCTGGCTCTTCTTGACCCACGAGGCCGGGTTCAACACATGGCCGTCGGTGTTGATGAGCAGGCCGAGCTTGTAGCTGTCGGTCCAGCTGGCGCTGGCCGAGTAGACCAGGTTGATGCGCCCGTTCTTCTGGATGACCGAGGGGCCCTCCTGGATCGCGGCCACCTCGGTCTCCCACGGCAGCGTCGGCGACGAGATCTCGACCCGCTCACCGCTGATCGTCGTCGGGTTGCTCATCGATGCGATGTACAGGCGCTGCGGAAAGCCGTCGTTCAGCCCCCGCCAGCCCGACCAGATGAAGTACAGGCTGCCGTCGTCCTTTTGCAGCACGGTGCCGTCGATCGCCCACGAATCGGTGGGCGGTGCCAGCTTGCCGCGAAAGGCCCAGCCGCCCTGCGGATTCTGGGTGCTGGCCTGCAGCGCATACATGCGGTGGTTGGCGTTGTTGCCGTCGTCGGCCGCGAAGTACAGGTACCACTGGCCGTTGAGGTATTGCAGCTCGGGTGCCCACAGGTTCTTCGAATACGGCGTGCCCGAAGGCGCGGTGTAGACGACGATCTGCGGCGCCATGCCGAGGTCTTGCAGGCGCTTGGCCTTGGCGATCGCGATCGAGTTGCCGTTCAGGCTGCGGGCCCAGTAGTAGAAGCCGCTGCGGTAGACGATGGACGGATCCGCCGTGCCGCCGGTGCCGTCGGCCGGCACGATCGGGTTGGCGAAAGTGGCGGCGTTCGCGCTGCTGGCCGACACTACCGCCAGCAGTGCGAACAGCGAAATCGCCCAGCCGGCCACCCAGCGGGGGCATGGCGTTGATTTGTGCATGGGGTCTCCTGCGGCCCAGCGCTTGAAAGCGCTTCCATTCAATTGGACCGAGGCTCTGCCTGCCGCGCCATCCGCACTGACCCCGCTCGGTGGGCCGAAATTGTGAGCAGCCGAAAGCGAAAAAGCCCGGCGGGTGCCGGGCTTCGGGGCGCGCGGGGCGGCGGCCGCTTGGCCACCGCTCGATCGCGCAGCGTGATCGTGGATCAGCCGTGCTTGGCGTCGAAGAACTGCTCGTCTTCGGTCGAGCCCTTCAGTGCCGCGGTCGAGGCGTCGCGCTCGATCGTGGTGGTCACGGCGTCGAAGTAACCGGTGCCCACTTCGCGCTGGTGCTTCACGGCGGTGAAGCCCTTCTCGGCGGCTGCGAACTCGGCCTCTTGCAGCTCGACGAAGGCGCTCATGTTGTTGCGCGCATAGCCGTAGGCCAGGTTGAACATCGAGTAGTTCAGGCTGTGGAAGCCGGCCAGGGTGATGAACTGGAACTTGTAGCCCATCGCGCCCAGCTCGCGCTGGAACTTGGCGATCGTCGCGTCGTCGAGGTTCTTCTTCCAGTTGAACGACGGCGAGCAGTTGTAGGCCAGCAGCTTGCCCGGGAACTTGGCGTGGATGGCTTCGGCGAAGGCCTTGGCGAAAGCCAGGTCGGGCTTGCCGGTTTCGCACCAGATCATGTCGGCGTAAGGCGCGTAGGCCAGGCCGCGGCTGATGGCCTGGTCCAGGCCGTTCTTGGTGCGGAAGAAGCCTTCGACGGTGCGCTCGCCGGTGCAGAACGGCTTGTCGTTGTCGTCGATGTCGCTGGTGACCAGGTCGCCGGCTTCGGCGTCGGTGCGGGCCAGCAGCACGGTGGGCGTGCCCATCACGTCGGCCGCCAGGCGGGCGGCGACCAGCTTGGCCACGGCTTCACGCGTGGGCACCAGCACCTTGCCGCCCATGTGGCCGCACTTCTTGGCCGCGGCCAGCTGGTCTTCGAAGTGCACGCCGGCCGCGCCCGCTTCGATCATGGCCTTCATCAGCTCGAAGGCGTTCAGCACGCCGCCGAAACCGGCTTCGGCGTCGGCCACGATCGGCGCGAAGAAGTCCATGTCGTCCTTGCCTTCGGACCACTGGATCTGGTCGGCGCGGGCGAAGGTGGCGTTGATCTTCTTGACGACCTTGGGCACCGAGTCCACCGAGTACAGCGACTGGTCGGGGTACATCTCGCCATTGCTGTTGGCGTCGCCGGCGACTTGCCAGCCCGACAGGTAGATGGCCTTCAGGCCGGCCTTGACCTGCTGCATGGCCTGGTTGCCCGTCAGCGCGCCCAGCGCGTTGATGAAGGGCTCGGTGTTGACCAGGTTCCACAGCTTCTCGGCGCCGCGCTGGGCCAGCGTGTGCTCGATCTTCAGCGAACCGCGCAGGCGCACGACGTCAGCCGCGGTGTAGCCGCGCTTGATGCCCTTCCAGCGGGGGTTCTCGGCCCAGTCCTTTTCGAGGGCGGCGATTTGCTGTTCGCGGGTCAGTCGGGTCATGTCGGAACTCCTTGGGTGAAAACGAGGGGGTGAAGCGACGTTGCTTGGGCTCAAGCGTACGCCGGCCGACCGCGTTTGTGCAGACTTATGTCTTATATAAGACACAAAAGTATTTCACGATAAATCAACAACTTACGGAAGCCGTTTCGCAATACGAGAGCACGAATTTCATAGTGGAAAAAACTGCTGCGGTGCAGCAGACCGTCTTTTCACAATGCGAATTTCTCGCTTCGGGATGTAAAACCGATACGCTCGTGCAAGCGCTTGCAGCTGCGTCTTACACTCGGCCCTTTGTCGCAACCGAAAGCACCACCCTTGTCGACCAGCTCCAAGACCGCACCCCGGCGCAACACCCGCGCCAGCACGGCCGGAGACGGACACTCCGGCGCCGTCACCCTGCAACAGGTGGCCGAACGGGCGGGCGTGTCGCCCAGCACCGTCTCGCGCATCCTGAATGGCACCGCGGTGGTCAGCGACGACAAGAAGAAGGCGGTCGACGACGCGATCAAGGAACTGGGCTTCGTGCCCAACCCCGTGGCGCGAGGCCTGGCCGGCGGCCGCACGCTCAGCGTGGGCGTGGTCACGCAGGCGATCGACTCACCGTTCTACGGCGGTGCCCACCGCGGCATCGAAGACACGCTGGTGGCCGCCGGCTACAGCCCGCTGTTCATCAGCGGCCACTGGGACACCGCCGCCGAGGCGCGCTGCATCGAGGTGCTGCGCTCGCGCCGGGTCGACGGCCTGATCGTGCTGACCGGCCGCATGAGCGACAGCGCGCTGAAGAACCTCGCGCGCCAGTTGCCGATCGTGGTGACCGGCCGCGACCTGAGCGCACCGGGTGTCTATTCACTCAATTTCGACGACCTGCACGGCGCGCGCCTGGCCACCGAGCACCTGCTGGAACTGGGCCACAAGCGCATCGCCTTCATCGGCGGCGACCCCTTGCACCCCGACTCGGCCCAGCGCGAACGCGGCTACCGCCAGGCCCTGGCGGCCCACGGCGTGAAGGTCGACGAGGCCTTGCTGCTGGCCGGCAACTACCAGGAAGAAGGCGGCCTGGAAGCGATCGAGCGCCTGCTGGCCTCGGGCGTGCCCTTCACTGCGATCTTCGCAGCCAACGACCAGATGGCCTTCGGCGCCGCGCTGGCGTTGCACCGGCGTGGCCTGCGCGTGCCGCACGATGTGTCGCTGGTCGGCTTCGACGACGTGGCCACCTCGTCGTTCACCGTGCCGCCGCTGAGCAGCGTGCACCAGCCGGTCTACGAGCTGGGCCGTTTGGCCGCCACCGCGATGCTCGACCTGCTGGGCGGTCGGCAACCAGACGCCACGCTGCCCGCCCCCCACATGGTGGTGCGAGAGTCGACCGCGGCCGTCTGAACCGACGAAACCTCAGCGGCCGGCGTCTCGCAGCGGCCGGATGGTCTCCACCGGCGCAGCCTTGCGCGGCCGGCCGGAGCGCGCGATGTCGAACAACGCCAGATCGAGCCCGCCTTGCAGGTAGGCGGCGCGCGTGCGCCACAGGGCCGTGCGGCCCACGCCCAGCACCGCCAGGATCTGCGCCTCGGGCACCCCGGCGTCCAGGCAGGCCAGCATGTGCGCCCGGTTGACCTCGCGGCTGTGGTGCACGCCTTTGCTGCGCAGTGCCTGAACGATGTCGCGGTCCTGCGGACTCAGGTGCAGCTCGGTCTGACGCATGGGCCCCTCCTGCAACGCCGGGCGGCGTAGGAATGTGCCGTTACTTGACGGGTGACTCGCAGTACTGTTTGACGTAGGCCTGGTGCGACGGCAGCTGCGCCACCGTCCGGTCAACCGACTGGCGGATCGAATCGAGGAACCCCGACAGCTCCCGGTCGCCCATCAGGTCGGCCACCTGGTGGTGCTGCTGTGGCGTGATCCCCTGCCCCAGCATCACCTGGATCCACGAATTCTCGGCAAACAGCTCGTTCTGGAAGCGGAAGACCCGACCGGTCTCGCGGAACAGGTTGATGCGGTGCTGCAGCGACGGCGGGATCGCCATCGTGCGGCACTCGCGCCAGAAGTCCGAGTCGTCGCGGTTCGTCACGTGGTAGTGCAGCACGACGAAATCGCGGATGTGCTCGATCTCGTTTTGCGCCTGCTGGTTGTACTCGTCGATGTCCGACTGGCGAATGCCCAGGGCCGGGAACATCTGCATCAACCGGATCGTGCCGCGCTGGATCAGGTGGATGCTGGTCGACTCCAGCGGCTCGATGAAGCCGCTGGACAGCCCGATGGCCACGCAGTTGGCGCGCCAGACCTCGCGCCGCTGGCCAGGCTGGAACTTCAGCAGCCGCGGCTTGGTCAGCACCTCACCTTCGATCTTGCTGAGCAGCAATTCTTTCGCGCGCTCGTCGCTCATGTAGCGGCTGCAATAGACCATGCCGTTGCCGACCCGGTGCTGCAGCGGGATGCGCCACTGCCAGCCGGCGTCGTGCGCGATCGAGCGGGTGTAGGGCACCGCCTCGCCGACCGACGCCGTCTGCACCGCCAGCGCGCTGTCGCAGGGCAGCCAGTGCGTCCAGTTCTCGTAGGGCACCTTCAGCGCTTCGCCGATCAGCAGCGCGCGAAAGCCCGTGCAGTCGATGAACAGGTCACCCTCGATCGCCGCGCCCGAGTCCAACGTCAGCGAATGGATGTGCCCGGTCGCCTCGTCGAGATGGACCGCGTTGATCTTGCCTTCGATGCGCTGCACGCCATAGCCCTCGCTGAAGGTGCGCAGGTAGGCGGCGTAGCGTGTCGCGTCCATGTGGAACGCGTAGTTCATGCCATTGCGCGGCAGGTGGGCAAAGCGGTTCTGCTGCGCGGCGCGCAGCTCCAGGCAATAGTCGCCGTAGTCGCCGGCCAGCTGGCGTTGGCGGCCCTTGAGCCAGAAGTGCTGGAAGCCGGCGGTCCAGTGGTCTTTGCCGGTCAGGCCGAACGAGTGGATGTAGTCTTCGCCGACATTGCGCCAGTTCTCGAAGCTGATGCCCAGCTTGAAGGTCGCCGAGGTGGCGGCCATGAACTCGCGCTCGTTCAGGTCGAGCAGCTGGTGGAAGGTCAGCAAGGTCGGGATGGTCGCCTCGCCGACACCCACCGTGCCGATCTCGTCCGACTCGATCAGCTTGATGTCGAGGATCTTGCCCATCGTCTTCGACAGGCAGGCAGCCACCATCCAGCCGGCCGTGCCGCCGCCGGCGATGACGACGCGTCGCACCGGCTTGCCATCAGGCACTTGGGGTTGATCGGCCATGTTCATGAAGAGCGTCCTCAGCGATTGAGTCTTCGGATCACGCGGGCGCGCAGCGCGCGGGTCGCATCACCGTCGAGCGGGGCGGCCAGCACCTGGCGGGCCGCGGGTGGTAGGTGTTCGGCCGTGCTGGCGTCGGCGTCGAACACGTAGTGGTCGAACAGGCTGCGCCAGGCGTCGCGCTGGGCCGGCGGCAGGTCGCGCACGCTCATGATGGCCAGCAGCAGCGCGGCCATCGGCGAGTCCATGTGCGCGGGCGATCGGCGCCACCAGTAGTTGACCAGCAGGTTGAATGGGTCCAGCGCCTCGACGTGGTGCCACCACATGCTGGGGATGAAGATCGCATCGCCCGGGGCCAGCTCGGCCACCTGCGCGCGGCGCAACGCCTGCTCGAATTTCGGGAAGCGATCGAGGTCGGGGTGCTTGAAATCGACCAGGCTGGTGGGCTGGCCGGCCAGCGTGTGCTCGAGCGGGCCGATGTAGAGGTTGCCCACCTCGTCCGGCGGCAGCAGCGTGAAGCGGCGGTGCCCGGCCACGACGCAGGCCAGGTTGTCGGGCAGGTCCTGGTGCGCCGCCACGCGCGCGCGGTTGCCGACCCACAGGCTGGCCAGCGGCTGCAGGTGATCGAGCGCCAGGTCGTTCTCGGCGCGAAAGCCCGGCAGGCAGGTGTCGATCGTGGTCGAGCCCACATACAGCGCCGGCGGGCGCTCGTCTGCCTGGTGGCGCGCCAGCGTGTCGAGCACCGCGTCGAAGCGGACCATCTCGCGCGCGAAGTTGAAGCCACTGAAGTCGGCGTTGTAGCCGAAGCGCCCATCGATCTCGGGCGGGCCGAACCAGGCACCCACGGTGGCGCCGCCCACGAAGCGGCGCAGGTAGGCCGGCACGCCGCCGGGCGCGCTGTTGGCGCGCACCACGGGCCATTCGGCGACCAGCCCCCGCACGACCACCGGCTCGGTCGAGCACAACAGATCGCCTGGCAGGGCCTGCGGGTCGATGCCGGTCAGCTCGCGCATGGTCAGTTCGCCGTGCTGGCCCGCTCGATCAGGTCGCGCAGGCGCGACAGCGACGCCACGGCCATGTAGATCGCAAACAGGTGGCCGGCCTGGTGGAGCTGATCGAGCGCCCGGCCGTCGAGCTTTTGCAGCCGCTCTTCGTGGATCGTGTAGAAGCCCGAGAAGCGGTGTTGCGAACCGTCGGCCCGCTCGATGTCGAGCGCAAACGGCTCCAGCAGTTCATGCTGCAGCAAGGCTGCGGCGAAGGCCTTGTTGCTCTGCAGCCCTTGGTGGATGGTCAACAGCACCGAGCTGATGCGGTCCAGGTATTCGGTCATGCCGCCGTAGGGCAGAAAGACCGCCTCGCCCTGCGTGGTGCTCACGCGCGGGTGGTCGAGGTCGACATGGACCATCAGCTCGTCGCCGTCGAGGCCGATCAGGAACGGCTGCCGCTCGATTGCCAGCGGCACGTAGTGGGCATCCCAGCGGTCACCGCGCAGGAACAGGTTCTGGCCCTCCCTGAAGCCGAACAACGCGACCGGCTGGAAGCTCGTGCCGTCGTGCGACTTCTGGAACACGATCGGATAGTGCGCCTGGAGGTTGCGGAACTCCGACGCGAAGGTCACCGCGAACATCACGTCGTCGCCATAGGCGGCGCCGCGGTCGGTGACGATGCGCAGGTCCTTGTGTTCGACGTTGTTCAGCAAGACGTTGCGGGTCATGGGCATTCACCGGTCGGGCCGGCCTTTGAGAAACGGGAGGTGGCTCGTGCGGTGGCGAAGACGAGCAACGCAGCGGCCCGCGTGGGGCTGGTTCAGCGTTGCCTTAGATGCGGGGCATGCCATGGCGCTTGATGTGGTCGATCAGCTCGCGGTTGCTGGGCAATGCGGGGAGCATCTTGCGGGTCAATTGCGCGGCTTCCTGGAAGTAGCCCGCCGCCTGGTCGGCATCGCGGCCGCTGCACGGCAGGCTCTCGGGCTTGAAGCCCATGCCGTACAAGACATATTGGTAGCTCGCCGAGGGGAACGCCTCGTCGTGGCGAACCAGGTCGTAGCGCGACGGCGGCAGGTGGCGCCACAGCGCCAGCGCGTCGCGCAACGCATCGGGGATCGACTCTGCGCGCTGGTTGTCGCGCCAGAAGTCGGTGTCGCGCCGCTGGCTCAGCACATAGTGCAGCTTCAGGAAATCGATGATCCGCGCCCAGCGGTAGTGGTGGCCCTGGTTGAAGCGCCGCGCGACGATGTCGACCGCCTCGCGTGTGGCGGGCAGTTGGTCGCGCAGGAACGCGGCCGAGTATTCGATCAGCGCCAGCGCCGAGGCCTCCAGCGGCTCGAGGAAACCGGCCGACAAGCCGATCGCCAGACAGTTGCGGTGCCAGAAGGTTTCGCGGTGGCCCGGCTCGAAGCCGAGCTTGCGGGCGGGCGGCAGGTCTGCCGGGCCGCCGGTGCTGGCGATGTAGTCGCGCAGCACCGCCTGGGCCTCGTCGTCGCCCTGGTGCGCGCTCGAATACACCAGCCCGACGCCGCGCCGCGTCTGCAAGCCGATGTCCCAGACCCAGCCGCTGCCTTGCGCGGTCGACAGGGTTTGCGAGGCGATCGGCGCCTGTTCGTCGGCATAGGGCACTTGCAGCGCCAGCGCCGAATCACAGAACAGCACGTGCTTTTGCGAGACGAACTTGACACCGTAGTGCTGGCCCAGCAGCAGCGATGGCATGCCGGTGCAGTCGATGAACAGGTCGCCGGCAATCGCCCCGTGGGCTTTGGTCTGCAGTGCGGCGATGTCGCCGTTGTCGCGCGATTGCACTGCCACCAGCTCGTCCACCACATGCCGCACGCCCAGGCGCTCGACGCAGTGCGCGCGCAGGAAGACGCCGAACTTGCCGGCATCGAAGTGGTAGGCGTAGTTGGCCACCGCCGCGTATTCGGGCGTGGCGAATTGTTTGGGCGCCCTGCCCTGCAGGCACAGGTGGGGCTGGAAGCTGGCCACCTCGGCGAACGGCGCGGCCGGGTGTTGCTGCAGCCAGGCCGCGGCCAGGTGGGCCTCGGTGTAGCCCTGCGGCAGCACGAACGGGTGGAAATAGCGGTCGTCGGGCTGGCCGGTGACCCAACGGTTGAAACGCGAGCCTTGCTTGAACGACGCCTCGCACTCGCGGAACAGCGCCGCTTCGCTGACGCCGATGTCGCGCAGCGAATCGCGCATCGTCGGCCAGGTGCCCTCGCCCACGCCGATCGGCGGCACCGTCGGCGATTCGAGCAGCGCGATCTGCAGGCGGGCCCCGTGCTCGGCCGCCAGAAGGCCGGCCGTCAACCAGCCGGCGGATCCCCCGCCCACCACGATGACACGCTGAATCGCGTGACCTGACGTATCGCTCATCATTCTTTCGCCCAGGTACTCGCCCCACCACGCCAGCACCTGACGGGTCCCGCCCCCTGCTTGCGCCTGGGGCGAGACCCGAGCTTAATGACCTTTGCCGGTGTTCAAGCTCAGAACTTGTACCGGGCGCCGATCGTGTAGCGCGGCCCTGTCTGCCAGACCCCGATGATCTCGTTCTTCGTGCGGCCGTGCTGGCGCACCACCGCATCGTTGAGGTTGATCGCCTCGAACTGGAACGACAGGTTGTCGCTCAGCTTGTAGCCGGCGCTCAGGTCGATCTGCGAGTAGGCCTCGGTGTAGACCGGGTTGGGCGTGCCGCTGCCGTCGAAGCGGGCGGCCAGGAACTGGTCGCGCCAGTTGTAGGCCACGCGCACCTCGTAGGTGTCGTTCTCGTAGAACGCCACCAGGTTGGCGGTGTCGCTCAGGCCTTCCAGCGCGAACTGCTCGCCCAGGCTGCCGTTCTTGTACTTGAGCCCCGAGTTCACGTAGGTGTAGTTGCTCGACACGCCGAAGCCGCTGTTGCCGAACATGTGCTGCCAGTTCAGCTCCAGGCCGTACAGCCGTGCCTTGTGCTGGTTCGAGTAGGTCGTGATCTGGAAGGTCGCGACCGGGTCGTCCGGCTGGCCGACGATGGTGCCCACCGAGTTGCCATTGCCATCGACACCGGTCTTCGTCACGCCGCGCGTGCCGTCGTAGTTGGTGAAGATGTAGTTGCGGATGCAGGTCAGGTCGCTGTCGGTGCAGCCGCCTTGCGACACGGCCTCCTGGAACAGCACGCCGTTGGCGGGCGTGTGCAGGTTGAACGGCGTGCCCTCGACCGTCGTCACGCCGACATAGTTCGACAGGTTCTTCGCAAAGTAGCCGGCCGCCACATAGCTGCCCTTGGCGTAGTAGTACTCGAGCGACAGGTCGATGTTCTTCGACTTCAGCGGTTTCAGCGCCGGGTTGCCTTGCGAGCCGGTGCCGCCGTCGATGCGGGCCAGCTGGTTCAGCGTCTGGCCGCCTTGGATGTAGTCCCACTGTGGCCGGCCGATGCTTTCGCCGTAGCTGACGCGCGCCTTCAGCTTGCTGGTCAGGTCGGCGTCGAAGTCGATGCTGGGCAACACGTAGCTGTAGCTGCCCTTCAGCTGGGTGAAGGTCGGGTCGCCGAAGCCCACCGAGAACTCGTTGTTCGACGCCCAGCTGATGCCGGTCGCGACCGGCACCAGGGCCTTCGAGGTGACATCGGTGTGCTCATAGCGCAGGCCGGCGGCCATGCCCATCGGCACGCCCCATTCCCAATCGGTGCTGTACTGCACGAAGGCGCTCTGCGACTTCTCGTTCACGCGGCGGTCCGTCGTGAACACGTTGGACGCACGGTACAGCGAATCGTCGCCGGCCGCCTGCGCCGCCAGCGCGCGGACTTGGTCGAAGTCCCAGGTGTAGAAGTTGTTGAAGAAGGCCGAGCTGTTGCTGCCGCTGACGCTGCCGAAATAGCGGCTCATCTTGTCCGGGTGCCACACGCCGTCCGGGTAGTCACCCGGGTTGGTTGCGCCGCCCCAGGTGTCACGCTGCACGTTCGAATAGGCCGAGCGGTTGTCCGCATCGGTCAGGCTGACGCCGAAGTCGAGCTTGGACGCGTCTTCGAACTTGTACCGACCCTTGACTTGCGTCTGGTCGATTTCCGATTTCATGTAGCTGTTGCGGAACGACGAGCCGGTGACCATCATCTTCGACGGGTCGAGCGTCGAGCCCTCGATGCTCAAGACCGGGAAGTCCTTGGTGAAGTCCACCGTGGTCGTGCCGCGGTTGAAGCTGGCGGTGCCCAGGACCGAGTTCGAGCCATACGGGCTGTCGGCGCCCGACTCAGCGCTCGAGTGGTGGCTGTCGAGCTCGAAGCTGAGGCTGTTCGTCGCCTTCCAGGCCACGTTCAGGCCGAGCGAGTCGTTGGTGTTCTTGGTCGCGAACTTCGCGCCGCCCATGGCGATGTCACTGGTAGCCGGGTTGATGGTCTCCGAATAGAAGATCGGGCCGGCGACCGGGCCGTCCGTCCACGAGCTGGACGACGGGCCGAAGTTGAACCAGGCCGACAGCTCGTTGCGCTTGGTCTGGAGCTTCAGCTCGGAGTAGGTGTAGTCCAGCGTGGCGGTCAGCTCCTTCATCGGCGCCCACTGCAGCGTCAGCTGCCCGTTGGTGCGCTGGCGCTGGATGCCGCTGACCCCGTAGTTGATGTTCTGCGGCACCGAATAGATGTCGTCCGGGCCTGGGCGGTTGGTGATGTTCTCCGAGCCGGGCTGGCCCGGCTGCGGGATCGTGCCCCAGTTGTTCTCGTCGCCCTTGAACGAGCGCCAGCCATTGGGCACGCCGGCGTAGCTCAGGCCCAGGTTGCGCTCCTGGTAGCTGCCGCTGATCGCGATGCCGAAGGTGCCGTCGGCAAAGGTGTTGCTGTAGATGCCCGAGACCTCGGGCGTGACCTGGCTGCCGCGCAGTGAATCGGGAATGCGGTTGTTCGACTCGTCGTACATCGCCTTCACGCCGAGGTTGGCGCGAAAGCCCGGGTTGTCGAGCGGGCGGGCGGTCTTGATGTTGATGGTGGCGCCCATGCCGCCGGCCGGCGAGGCGGCGCGACTGGTCTTGTAGACCTCGAGCGCGGAGATCGATTCAGACGCCAGGTTGGCGAAGTCGAAGGCACGCGAGCCCGAGGCACCGGTGTCGACGATGCCCGCGGACGGCATTTGGCGGCCGTTGAGCAGCACCAGGTTGAATTCAGGGCCGACACCGCGCACGGTGATCTTCGAGCCTTCACCCACCGAGCGGTCGATCGACACGCCGCTGATGCGCTGCATCGACTCGGCCAGGTTGGTGTCGGGGAACTTGCCGATGTCTTCGGCAACGATGCCATCGACGATGCCCGACGAATCGCGCTTCAGGCTCAGCGAAGTGTCCAGGCTCTTGCGGATGCCGGTCACCACCACCGTCTCGACCTGCTCGCCTTCCGGCTTGGCAGAGGCAGGCGCGGCGGCAGCCTGCTGTTGTGCGATGGCAGAACCTGCCCCGCCGATCAAGAGTCCGCAGGCCGCAGCAAGGTGGGTCATGCGGAACGCCGGGTGCCGGCTGATCTGGCGGCTGGCAGGAGGGCTAATGGACATGAGGCGGTCTCCAGTAGGTTTTTGACTGCGATGCCCCTTCCGGCATCGACGCTTTCGGCGCCATCAGCCACAATGGCGACGCTGCTTTGAAAGCGGTTTCAAGAGAATACGCATTGTGCAAGCGCTTGCAACTTAGTAGACACCCTAGGCCGGCGCCGCCGCCTCGTAACTAACGAAACATCGACGGGACATGCGAACCCACCCAGCGCCGCAGGTGCAAGCGCCCAAACCGGGCCAAGCACGCCCTCGCCGGCACGCTCGCCTGGCGCGTTTCGTTACTTCGATCTCAACTTAGTTTGGGCCGAGCCATCCACACCACGCCCGCGGTCTTGTGCGCCGCACAACAACCTTGAACGGCCACGAAGGCCCCGTCTTGCGATGAATCGTCTGCCTTTTTCCCTGCACCCCGCGGCCCTGCTCTGCGCCGCCGGCCTGGCGCTTCATGGCGCGCTGGCCAGTGCCGCCTCGGCCACCGAGCCCCAAGCCGCCATGACCGACAAGCTCGCCCTGCCCGCCGGCTACCAGCTCGTCTGGGCTGACGAGTTCTCGACCGACGGCCTGCCCGACCCGTCGAAGTGGGCCTACGACACCGGCATGAACAAGCAGGGCTGGCACAACGCGGAGCTGCAGTACTACAGCGCGGCGCGGCCAGAGAACAGTGTGGTGCGCGACGGCAAGCTGCTCGTCATCGCGCGCAGGGAAGACCTGTCGAAGCAGGCCGACTGGGGCGGCCAGAAATACAGCTCGGTGCGGCTGATCACCCAGGGCAAGGCCGATTGGACCTACGGCTACTTCGAGATCCGCGCCAAGCTGCCCTGCGGCCGCGGCACGTGGCCGGCGATCTGGATGCTGAACACGCCGGTGGTGTGGCCGGCCGGTGGCGAGATCGACATCGTCGAGCATGTGGGGCGCGAGCCGGGCCATGTGTTCAGCACGCTGCACACCACCGCCGGCAACGGCGCCAACGGCACCGGCAACGGCACGCAGGTGCCAGACGCCTGCACCGCCTTCCACACCTACCAGCTGCACTGGACGCCCCAGCAGATGCGCTTCGGCATCGACGGGCGTGTGCACCACACCTTCAAGAACGCGGGCACCGGCACGGCGCAGTGGCCGTTCGACACGCCCGAGTTCCTGATTCTCAACATCGCCGTCGGCGGCCACCTGGGCGGCCCGGTCGACGACACCATCTTCCCGGTGCAGATGGAGGTCGACTATGTGCGGGTCTACCAGGCGCCGCGTTAGGCGCCACTCAGATCAGTTCTGCGCGATGCGGGCGTCGCGCAGCAGCTGGTCTTTCAGCGCGTTGTAGCGCTCGACCGCGCGCGCCTTGGCGATCGCCTCGGTGGCGATGAAGCGCACGGTTTCGCTGTCGGCCGGGTGCAGGCCTTGCACACGCTCGTCCACCTGCACGATCTGCCAGCCGGGCGCGCGGCCCGCCGCCTCGGGCTCGCGGATCGGGCGTGACGCGGGCCCCGGCGGCTGCGCGAACAGCACCTGGGCGAGCCAGCGGCTCGGCGCCTGCTGCGCGTCGACCCAGCCGAGCGCCCCACCCTTCATCGCCGACGCCGCCACCGAATGGCGTCGCGCCACCTCGGCGAAAGGCTGGCCCTGCGCCAGCTCGGCCGCGGCGGCCTCGGCACTCGCCTCGTCCTTGCAGCGGATGTGGCGCGCCAGCACACGCTCGGTGCGCTGGAACTGCTCGGGGTGCTGCGCGTAGTAGCGCGCGATGTCGGCCTGGGTCACCTGCTGCCGCAGGTCCATCAGCTCGGCGCTCTGGCCGTGCAGGCCACCGCCGGCGCCCATCGCCTGCTCGAGCGCGAAGCGGCGTTCACGGTCGACCATCAGTTGCCGCAGGCCCTGCAGGTCCGCGGCCTGCAGGCCGCCCTGGCTCACCGCCCAATGGCGCACGAACGCGGCACGCACCAGCCGCAGGGCCTGGTGGTGGGCGAAGTCGGCGTCTTGCCGGGCCAGCGCCTGGCGGCCGTGCACATCGAGCTGGCGCCACACGTCGCGCAGCGTCACCGGCTGCAGCGGCCCGTCGCCGAAGCGGTAGTCGAGCAGGCTCACGCGGGCCAGCGCGTCTTCGCCGCCTGCCGGCAGCCGGTCGTCCAGCCGCGCGACCGAGCCGTCACCCAGCAGCGACTGCAGCGTGGCCGCGTCGAGCGGGTGGCGCCGCACGACAAAGCGCTGCGGCCCTTCGGCACCGAACGCCTCGGCCAGCGCCGGCTGGTAGACCCGCTCCAGCGTGGCCACCAGGCTCGCCTCGGCCGCAGCATCGAGCGCAAAGCCGACCCGCGCACCGACGAACAGCTGCTCGTCGCGGAACTGGGCTTGCGCGTAGCGGCCCAGCAGGTGGTCTTGCGCCGCGGCCTCGGCCACCGCTTGCCGCGTGGCCTGCGGATCTTGGGATTTGGCGGCGCGGTAGAGCACGTCCATCGACGCCGCCGACAGGCGCCACTCATTGACACGCAGCACCGTGCCGGCATCGGCAGCGGGCGCCGCGTACAAGGCCCAAGGCGTGGCGATCAGGGCGGGAATCAGGGCCCAGGCCCTCAAGGATTTGCGCTTCATTGCACCAGGCGCTCGGCGGCGCGGTTGAGGATGTTGACCACCATCGCGATGGCATGCGGCACGACCTTGCGCCCGACCATCACGCGGTCGGCATGCGCGGTCGACGACAGCACCAGCGTGCCGTTGGCGTACGAATAGGCGCCCAGCTGGTACATCACCGGCCGCACGTCGGTCGCGGTCGGCGACAGCGGGGTGATGTCAGCCATCGCCTGCTCGACCAGGTTGAAGGCGCCGAGCTGCTCACTGTCGTAGTAGGTCAGCACCCAGCTCTCCCAATCGGAGTGGTTGTTGCCCAGCGTGTTCCAGGTGTGCTGCGGCACGCCGGTGTCGGTGGTGTGCAGCACGAAGCCGATGTTCTGCGCCGTGGGCCGCGCCAGGAACTGCGTGAACCAGTACTGGCCCAGGTTGTTGATCGGCTGGAACGGGAAGGCCTGGTAGTCGGCGTACATCGACTTGGTCGACGTGCTGCCCTGGCGGTAGTTGAACTCGGTGACGCCGTAGGTGTTGTAGCGGCTGGTGTCGCCGAAGATGCCGCCCATGCCGCCGCGGCCGTCGTCGAGGTAGTCGTTCCACAGCCAGCCGGCGGCCACCGTGTCGATGTCGCCGACGATGGCGATGCGCTTGTAGTTGTAGCCGCCGTAGCGGTTGCCGTGCGCATCGGTGCCATGCGCGTGGTCTTGAAAGTGCCAGAACGAGGTGTAGCGGGCGATGTCGGTGCCCAGGCCCCACAGCGGCGCCTTCACGCAGTCGCCGGTGATGGCGCCGCAGATGTAGGTGTCTTCGAAGTAGTCGACATCGTGCGCGCCTTGCGACATGGCCTGCGCGAACTGGTCGATGGTGTAGCCGGCCTTGTTCGCACCTTGCACCAGCTTCTGGTAGTTGGTGGTGGTGGGGTGCGCGGCCATGTAGTTCACCGCGTCGATCACCAGGCGGGCGTGCGTGTCAGGCGAAAACGCCTGTGCCGCCGCGGGCAGCAGCGCAGCGAGCGCGAGCCCGAAGCGCCAGGAGGGCAAAGCTCTTCTCATCAGGTCTCCTCTTTGTTGTTCATCAGACAGTGGTGGAACGAAGTTCGCTGAACATCGGCTGCAGCCGGCTCTTGACGGCCAGCGGTGCATAGCCGGTCCAGCGGCGAAAGGCGCGGCACAGCGACGACTGTTCGTCGAAGCCGATGTCCGCCCCCAGTTGCGCGAGCGACACACCGCCGCGCAAAACACCGACGATCGCGTGCTGCGCGCGCGCCGCATCGAGCAGCGCGCGAAAGCTCGCGCCTTCTTCGGTCAGGCGCCGCTGCAGCGTACGGCGGTTCAGTTGCAGAACTGTGGCAACCGCATCCTCGTCGGCATCGGCCAGCGGCAGCCCGCCGGCCAGCGCCTGCGCCACCCGGCGCGCGGTGGGTTGCTGCTGCGGTGGCGTGGCCACGCCGAGCGTGCAGCGGTCGAGCCACGCGTCCAGCGCGCCGCTGATCGTCGGCTCGGCGAAACGCGGCTGCGCGTCCAGCAGCTCGGCCGCCAGCGTGACGCTGTGCCGATCAGCCTCGAAGCGCACCGGGCAACCCAGCGCGGCCTCGTAGGCCGAGCGCGGGGCCGACGCGCGGTGCGCGAAGCTCGCCTCGACCACCTCGACCCGCTCGTCGAGCAGGTAGCGGCCGAACGACACCCAGCCGGCGATGATGGCCTCGGCCACCGCGGGCGGCGTGTCGGGCGCGGCCGGCTGCCAGCACAACGAGACGAGGTGGCGGCTGTGCTGTCGCACGGTCATGTGGCCGAGCGTGCTGGTCAGCGATTCGAAGCGTTGCAGCTGGCGCACCGAGTCGCGCAGCGTGGGCGCGGTCGCCGCCGCCACGCCCAGCAGCCCGAAGCCGGCGCCGCCCACGCACAGGCCGAAGGCCAGGCCGGTGGTGGCATCACCCAGCACCCGGCCGCTGTGCGTGAGCGCGTGGCCGAAGGTGCGCCCGTCCACGCGCGATGCGGGGCTCAGGCAGGCGTCCGCGCCAGGGCGGCCCAGCGGCAGGCCGCGGGTCTGCAGGTATGCGTTCAGCGAGCGCTCGTACGACACCGAAACGCTGGGTGCGGGGGGCCTGGCGGGGCTGAGCATGCGCCGTCAACACAACCAGGGGAACAGCGTGTGGGCGAGCGCGCCGAACACGGTGACGACGAAGATGGCTTCCACTTCCAGCACCTCGTACCAAGGGGTGTTGATGGTCTGGAACGACATCGTGAAGTTCCAGACCGTCGTCGGGTCCCACCACTCGAAGTGCAGCTCGGACGTCCACAAGGCCTGGTACATCAGATCAAGGATCGACGGCGGCGTCTGGCCCTTGGGCTGGAACATGCCATGCAGCGTGGTCATGTCGTCGAACACTTCGGCGCCGGCAGAGTCTCGCACGTGCTTGATGCCGTTGAACTGCAGCGTGGCACTGGTGAAACGGTAGGTCAGCAGGCGGCCATCGTCGTTCGGCGCGGGCGCCAGGATCTGCAGCGTGCCGCTGATCGGCTGGGCCGGCACGCGGTCCATGAACAAGGTGCCGGTCACGGTGGCCGGGTAGTTCGGGTCGACGCTCCATTTGTCGATGTCGTTGATCGTGATCTTCAGCGACACGCTGGCGTTGCGGTACTCGCCGTCCCAGTAGGCGTAGCCGCGCATCTCTTCGGCGAACTTCAGGCCGCGCGCGGCCGAGGCCGCGGTCGACGTCAGCGCCAGAAGCGCCAGAAGCGCCAACAGCATCATCCACACGAGGGAATGCAGTCTTTTCATCACAGCGTCCTCTCAAGAAACGAAGGGCCGTTCCCGAGTTTCTGGATCACCCCCGGGAGCGTGGGGGTGCTCATCAAGCGAAGTGCTCGGCCGCGCGCTCGGCCAGCGCGGCGATCGTCAGCAACGGGTTGACGCCGATCGACGCCGGCGCGATCGAGCCGTCGACCACGCGCAGGTTCGAATAGACGGCGGCACCGCCGGCACGCGCATCGAACACCTGGCCCTCGGCGTTGACCACGCCGCTGTCGACCTGCTCGCCCATCGGGCAGCCGCCCAGCGGGTGCACGGTGGTCAGCGCGCCGCCGAAGATCGGGCTGGTGCGCGGGTAGTCGACATAACGCCCGCCGAACACCAGCGCGTGCCGCTCCATCTCGGCCTTCAGCCGCGCGACGAACGGCTCTTGCATCACGTTGGGCCACACCACCTGCGCGTTGCCCCAGGCATCCAGCTGGATGCGGCCGCTGGCGCTGTCGTGCCCGATGCCGAGGTAGACCATGCTGTGGTTCAGCGCGCCGTCGGTGCGGCTGTACAGCAGGTCGCGCGCCACGCGCTGCGCGGCGGGAAAGTCGGTGAAGATGCCGGCCGACAGCGGCAGCGCCAGCCTCACCGCGTCCACCAGCGCGCGCGGCACGGCAGCGTCTTCGATCAGGTAGCGCTGCGCCAGCGGCTGCTGCGCGCGGTAGTCGGCGGCGATCGTGATGGTCGGCCCGGCCTGGGCTTCGCCGGCCAGCGGCGTGCCGGTGCCGAAGCCCATCACATTGGTCTGCACGCTGGTGTTGTAGCCCAGCGCGATCAGGTCGCCATTGCCCGAAAAGCGGGTGCCCAGCGCCGATGACAGCGCCAACCCCTGCGCACGAGAACGCAGCAGGATTTGCGTGCTGCCCAGCGTGCCGGCGGCCAGCACCACGCTGCCGGCGATCACCTCGCCATGCACCGGGGTGACGCCATCGGGCCGCGTGATCGTATGAACGCGCCACCGGCCATCAGCCAGGTGTTCGAGCCAATCGACCTCGACGCGGGTGAAGATCTCGGCGCCGCCGGCGCGCGCCAGCGGCAGGTAGTTGACGTCGAGCGTGTTCTTGGCGCCGGTGCGGCAGCCGGTGACGCAATCGCCGCAGCGTGAGCACAGCGGCTGCTTCACGCCCTGCGCATTGGGCACGTTGTTGTATTTGCGAAGGTTCACCGCGATCGGCAGCGGCACCGATTGGGTCGACACGCCCTGGCGCGTGCGGGCCAGCGTGGTGCTGCGGTGGAACCAGTGCTTGCGCAAGGCATCGCTCTCGATGACCTGGTCGGCCCCAAGCATCTGCTTCACCCGCGCCTCGTAGCCGGCGAAGACGCCGTTGGCCACGTCTTGCCGGATCTTGGCCGGCCAGGCGTTGAACGCGTCGCGGTCGGCCGCGGCCACCACGTTGGCATTGATCAGCGAGGTGCCGCCCAGGCCGCTGCCAACCAGCACATCCATCGTCTGGCCGAGGCGGTAGTCGAACAGGCCGAACGGCGTGAGCCCACCGCGAAACTGGCCGAGCACGTCGATCATCGACGACGGGAAATCGGCCGGCGGCCACTCGCGCCCACGCTCCAGCACGGCCAGCCGTCGCCCCGGCGCCAGCCGCGCGGCCATCACGGCGCCGCCGTAGCCCGAGCCGATGACGACCACGTCGTACTCCGCCGCCATCTGCGACAGCGAGCGGGCCAGCACCTGGCGCTTGGGCGCCGCGGCTGCGGTGGACGGCAGGCAGCCGCTGGCGGCGATGGCCCCCAGCGCACCGACCAGGCGGCGGCGTTGTTCAACGGGCGTGCTCATTTGGGCGATGCTCCTTTTTCCTGCAACGCGCGCTGGGGTGCTTGGTCGCTGTCCAGCGTGCCGGCGACCCAGTCGCACAACGGAAACACGAGGTTGAAGTTGCACAGCAGCATGTGCGGCGGGTCGTGGTGCAGCCGGTGCAGTTGCGCCAGCCAGCGCACGCCCGGCAGCCGGGCCACCGCCCACTGCGGCGGCACGTGGTAGAGAAAGTGCAGCACCTCGTACAGCAGGTAGTAGCCCATCGAGGTGGCAAAGAAGAGCGCGCCGCCCGCCGTGCCGAGCAGCAGCGTGGCCAGCACGCCCAGCAACGCCGCGATGCCGCCGAAGAACAGCAGCAGCACCGGCGGGAACAGCACCGCATGGAAGTCGCGCGTCGATTCGAAGGTCATCGCCTTCGCGGTGAAGTAGCGGTGGTGCCGGCTGCTGTGGCGCAGGTGCAGCAAGGTCAGCCAGCGCACGCGGTGGTGCATCGGCCCGCGGTGGGCCAGGTATTCGACCAGGTTGGCGATCAGCAGCGTGGCCGGCACGACCCACGCATCAGCCGGGCGCCAGCTGCGCGAGGCCAGCACCAGCGCCGCGGCGATGACCGCCGGGCCGACCACCGCCACCAGCGCCACATGCCGCCAGCCCGAATACCCGGCCGGCAGGATTTCGCTGCGGTATTGCTCGCGAAAGCGCTGGGTGCCGTGGTCCGGGGGCTGCTGCATGGTGGGTCCCGACGGGTTGGAATCCGCATAGCGTCGGTCCGGCCTGCCGCTTCGTCTTGTCTCTTTGCGCCACCGCATTTGCTTTCGCGCGCAGCCTTGTCACCAAGTGCTGCGCGAAAGTCGTGGCGCTTGTTGGTACAACCTCGGGGTTGCCGCATCCCACTAAGCGGTCCCCATGGGAGAGAAACGATGAGACGAGTCGCCGCACTGGCGTCTTGCCTGGCTGCGATCTGGTTGTCGTCGTGCGGCACCCCGATGGTCTTGCGCCCCAAGGTGCCACCCACCGCAGTGCCGCCCGAGAAGATCGCCAGGCTGCTGGCCGAGGCCGACGCCGAATGGGCCCGCTGGGGGCGCAAGCTCGCCCATGTGCGCCCGGGCGAGCCGTTGTGCCTGCTGGTGTCCGACGGCAGCTGCCGCGATGTCGACGACGGTTGCGGCCAGGAGCAGACGGCCGCGCTGTGCCCCGTGGTCAACGACTACTGGCAGGCGGTTCCCGAGCGCTTCGTCAACACCTGCCGCCTGGTCGATGTGTGCGAATGGCAGTGGCCGCGCGACAGCGGCCTGACCCGCGACGACAACAAGGCCTGGTCAGCCGCCTTTGTCAGCGCCATGATGGCCAGGGCCGGCTTCACCACCACCGAATTCATGCCCACCGGGCGCCACGCGCTCTACATCGAGGCCGCCCGCGACGGCTATGCGTCGGCGTATGAGGTGGTTCGCACGCCCTCCGTGGTCAGCCCGGGCGATGTCATCTGTTCGAGCCGGGGCCGCAGCCGCTACCGCATCGACCCGAGCACCCTGCACGCCATCGGCGCGGGCGACGAGATGCATTGCGACATCGTGGTCGCGGTGAACACCCCAGAAGGCCATCTCGAGGCGATCGGCGGCAACGTGAAGCAGACGGTGGCCAAGACCATCGTGCCGATCGACGCCGACGGCCGGCTGCAGTACGACGCCAGTGCCGATCGCAACTGGGTGCTGGCGATGCGGGCCAGAACCGAGGCCGGCGGATTCGCCCAGGGTGCCCACGGCCACTGAGCCACCGCCCTGCGGCGAGCGGCCCTGAGACCTTGGGGCCCGGATGTCGGTTTTTCGACACCGGCACTGGGCACTTCGGCCGCGTGGGCGGCCCCCTGCCAGGCCGTGATCTCGGGCCGCCGCCCGTGACGATCGCACTCGCCCGCCGGCGCGCCGATCGACCGCCGGGGGCTGTCAATACAGATTCACCGCGGCTGCCTAAGCTGGGCTGAACCTCACCTTGCCCAAGGCCCGCCCATGTCATCGCACGCGTCGCCCTGGCCCCACCCGGCCGGGCCCGAGGAAGCTGCCGGCGCTTCGCTGCAGTGGTCGGCATCGTCTGCCGCGGTCGGGCCGTGGGCGGGCAGCCCCGGCCCACTCAGGCAGCCTGCTGCGGCCCTGGCGTCGCGCCGCGTGGCGGTGTATTTCGTGGCGTCGCCGCTGCAGTACCTGGCGGCACGCCGCATCGCGCAGCAGCACGAGGCCGGCGCCATGCAGGTGCTGGTCTGGTACCAGCCCGGCGTGCAGGCCATCGTGCGCCAGCAGGACTGGGACGCCACGATGCACATGCCGTGGCCCCGGTGGGACCCGCTGCCGGGCCCGTTCGGCCGCCATCGCCGGCTGCGCGACAACATCCGCCGCGTGGCGCGGTTGATCGGCCAGGCCGACGTGCTGCACCTGCACAGCGCCGTCTTCGACACCGAAGCCATCAACTACCTGCTGCATGCCCTGCCCCGCCTGTGCGGCGCCCGGTCGATGCACGCCCGCATCCTGCCCGACGGCATCATCAACGTCCGGCGCTACCCGCTGTCGGGCACCAAGCAATGGCTGATGCGCCTGCGCGGCGTTCGCCGCCTGGTGGCGCCAGAGCTTCGCTACACGCCGTTTTCGGGCGACCGCATCGGCTCTGACGCGCCCTTTTGCGACCGCATCTATGTGCTGCCGGGGCTGCCGCACGAATACCCCGCGCAGAAGGTCGTCGCACTGGCGGGCCTGGCGCAGCCCGCGGCGCCGCAGGCGGCCCGGCCAGCCGGCGTGCGGCGCGCACTGGTGATCGGCCAACCCCTGGTGGGCACCGGCCTGCTCGACGCGGCCGGCCTGTCGGCGGTGACCTCGCGCATGCGCGACTGGCTAACCGAGAACGACATCCACCACGTCGTCTACAAGTCCCACCCCAAGGACAAGCACGCCGAGCTGTCGGTCGCCGGCGATGTGCAGGTCGAGCTCGACGAGCCGCTGGAGCAATGGATGCCGCGCCAGACCTTTGCCGCGGTCGTGGGTGTGCGTTCCACCTCTTTGCTGCTGGCGCGCCAGATCTATGGGCCCGACACCCAGGTGCGCGCCTTCGGGTGGGACCGGGTGCAATTCAAGTCCGACGCCGAGCGCCGCGCGATGCAGCAGGCCTTCACCGCGATGGGCGTGCCGATCGACAGCGCCACCTGAGCATGCTGGCCTCACCTTCGCCACTGGCTCCGGCGGGCGCGCCGCCGATCGCGATTGGCTGCCTGGCCGTGGGCGACATGGAAGGCCGGGCCGACCTGTATGTGGCCCGGCTGCACGGCATGCTGGTACGCCACTGCCCGGTGCCGTTTCGCCTGGTTTGCTTCAGCGACCGTGAACGCGGGCTGCCGCCAGGTGTCGAGCTGCGGCGCTGCGATGGCTGGACGGAGCTTCGGCGCCCAGGCATGCGCGCCACGACCTTGAAGCTCGGCCTGTTCAACCCGGCCTACGTCGAATTCGAGCGCCTGCTGTACCTGGACCTGACGCTGGTGATCCAGCGCGACATGGCCAGCCTGCTGCACGAAGCCTTCACCTGCCCGCACGGCCTGGTGGCTGTCGATGACTGGCACCACGAGGGCCTCAACTCCAGCGTGATGTGCATCCGCCGCGGCGCGCTGTCGGCCATCTACGAGGCCTTCGTCAACGGCGAGCGCTTCGACCAGCGCGTGCCCGGCGACCAGGACTTCATCAACGGCGTGATCGCCGCGCGCGGCCTGCAGGCTTCAGTCAGCACCTTCTCGCCCGGCACCGTGGAAAGCTTCAAGCGGCTGATGCGCCTGGCGCGCCGTTCACCGGCCCAGGCGCGCGCGGCCCTCGCCGCCAGCACCATCGTCAAGTTCCACGGCAAGCCGCGCATGCAGGAGGTGTTCGACCCCTGGCAATACCTGCTGCGTGTCCGGCTGAAGGAGCTGGCGCACGGCCACTGGCGGCCGGCGTTGCCGGTGGCGGATTTGAGGCGAGCCTGGGCCAGCACGCCCACCGTCCACGATCTATCTCGCCCCGGCGTCGTACACCGGCCCGACAGTGTCGTGGGCGGGTGAGCCCGGGGCTGCGCGAGGCGCGGCCACCCGCGCCGAGCGTCAAGCCACCAGGCAACCTTGCGCGTCGAAGGCGATCGCCTTGTCGGCCTCGGGCAGCAGGCCGACCGGGGCACCGGCATGAAGCACCTCGATGCCGCCGTTGGCCCGGGCGGTCAGCAGGTTCGCCACGCCGGGCACACGCAGGTGGACGAGGGTCGAGTCGCCCAGGTATTCGGCCAGCTCGACCACCGCCGGCACGCCCTGCCCGCTCGGCGCGACCGCCAGGTGCTCGGGCCGCAGGCCCGCGCGCTGCGCAGGCCCCAAGCCCAGCTTGTCCCACAAGGCGCCATGCTCCGGCGTGGCCTGGCCGGCCACTGGCCGGTCGATCAGGTTGATGCGTGGCGAGCCGATGAAGCCGGCGACGAACTCGTTGGCCGGTGCGCGGTACAGGTCCATCGGTGCGCCGACCTGCTCGATGCGGCCCTTGTTGAACAGCGCGATGCGCTGGCCCATCGTCATCGCCTCGACCTGGTCGTGGGTGACGTAGATCACCGTCGTGCCCAGCTCCTGGTGCAGGCGCGAGATCTCGATGCGCATGTCCACGCGCAGCGCGGCGTCGAGGTTCGACAGCGGCTCGTCGAACAGGAACACCCGCGGCTTGCGCACGATCGCGCGGCCGATCGCCACGCGCTGGCGCTGGCCACCCGAAAGCTCGCGCGGGTAGCGCTTGAGCAGGTCGGTGATGCGCAGCGTTTCGGCCGCGCGCTGCACCTGCGCCTTGCGCTCGGCGCTGCCCACGCCGGCCATCTTGAGCGCAAAGCCCAGGTTGTCGGCCACCGTCATGTGCGGGTACAGCGCGTAGCTCTGGAACACCATCGCGGTGCCGCGCTCGGCGGGGCGCTGGTCTTTGGCGCTCGCGCCGTCGATCAGGATGTCGCCCTCGTCCAGTTCCTCCAGCCCGGCGATCAGGCGCAAGGTGGTCGACTTGCCGCAGCCCGACGGGCCGACGAAGACCATGAACTCGCCGTTGCGCACGTCGAGCTCGATGCCCTTCAGGACCTCGACATCGCCAAAGCGTTTGCGCAGGCCGCGCAGCGAGACTTGTGCCATGGGGTTGTCCCTCGCAGTTCGATCAAGCCGGCCGGGTGACGCTGCTGCGCAGCAGGCGCTGGCGCTTCAGGAAATCTCGGTACCAGCAAGCGCTGTCTTTCAGGTGCCGTGCCTGCGACTCGTAGTCGACATGCACGATGCCAAAGCGCTTCTCGTAGCCCGAGGCCCATTCGAAGTTGTCCATCAGGCTCCACACCATGTAGCCGCCGACCGGGGCGCCCTGCTTCATCGCGTTGGCCACCGCCTGGATGTGCTCGGCAAGGTAGCGCGTGCGGTCGGTGTCGTGCACCTGGCCGTTGGCGATCTGGTCTTTGAAGGCGGCGCCGTTCTCGGTGATGTACAGCGGCACGCCGGCGTAGTCGCGGTGCAGGCGCAGCAGCAGCTCGGTCAGCCCCTGCGGGTAGACCTCCCAGCCCATGTCGGTCAGGGCGTGGCCCTGACTGCCGGCCTTCCACGGGCCGTTGGCGCTGATGACCGAGCGCGAGTAGTAGTTGATGCCCAGGTAGTCCAGCTTCTGGCCAATGGCCTCGAAGTCACCGGCTTCAACCTTCGGCGCACTGGCACCCAGGTCGTCCAGCGCCTCTTGCGGGTAGCGGCCATGGAAGATCGGGTCGAGGTACCAGCGCAGCAGGTGCGCGTCGGCCAGCTTGGCGCTCTTGTGATCCTCGGGCGAATCGGTGGCCGGGTACGTGGGCGACAGGTTCAGCACGATGCCCAGCGGCGCCTTGCACCCCTGCGCGCGCAGCGCCTGCAGCGACAGGCCGTGGCTGAGCAGCAGGTGGTGCGAGGCCTGGGCCGCCATGGCGCGGTCTTTCAGGCCGGGCGCGAAGGTGCCGGTCTCGTAACCCAGCGTGGCCACGATCCACGGCTCGTTGTGGGTGGTGATCGACTCGGCGCGGTCACCGAAGCGGCGGCCGATCTCTTGCGCGTACTCGACGAAGCGGTGCACGGTGTCGCGGCTGGCCCAGCCGCCCGCGGCCTGCAGCTCTGAAGGCAGGTCCCAGTGGTAGAGCGTCAGGCAGGGCTTGAGGCCGCGCTCGAGCAGGCCGTCGATCAGCCGGTCGTAGAAGGCCATGCCGCGCTCGTTCCACGCGCCGGTGCCGCCCGGGCGAACGCGCGGCCACGAGATCGAGAAGCGGTAGGCATCGACGCCCAGGCCCTTGACGATGTCGAGATCGCCGGCCCAGCGGTGGTAGTGGTCGCAGGCGCGGTCGCCATTGCTGCCGTCGACGATGGCGCCAGGCACGCGGCAGAAATCGTCCCAGATCGAACGGCCCTTGCCATCCTCGGCGGCGGCGCCTTCGATCTGGAAGGCGCTGGTGGCCACGCCCCACAAGAAATCGGGCGGGAACGTCGAGTCGATGTTGTTGATGTCGTTCGAATTCATTGCAAACGCCAAGGTGCGGCCGGGTGGGCCGTGAGTTGCCGAAGGTTGTCGGAGAGGGAAAGTCGATTCACTACTTGACCGCGCCGGCCGTCAGGCCCGCGATCAGTTGCCGGGACGCCAGGGCAAACAACACCAGCAGCGGCAGCGTGGCGATGGCGGTGCCGGCCATCAGCGCGCCCCACTCGGTGTCGACCGGGCTTTGCATCGTGCGCAGCGCCAGCGGCAGCGTGTACATGTCGGGCGTGCGCATCACCACCAGCGGCCCGATGAAGTTGTTCCACGAAGCGATGAAGGTCGCCAGGCCGAGCGTGCCGAGCGCCGGCTTCAGCAGCGGCAGCACGATGCGCCAATAGATCGCGAATTCGCCGCAGCCGTCCATCCGCGCGGCCTCGATCAGCTCGCGCGGGATCGCCGCGATCACCGACTGCCGCATCAGGAAGATGCCGAAGGCGCCGGCCGCGCCGGGCACGTACAGCGCCCGCGGCTGGTCGATCCAGCCCAGCGCGTCCATCACCATGAAGTTCGGGATGATGGTCATGAACGACGGCAGCAGCATCGTGGCCATCACCAGCGCGAACAGCTGCTTCTTGAAGCGGAACTCGTAGAGCGCGAACGCGGTGCCGCCCATCGAGCAGAACAGCAGCGTCAGCGCGGTGGAGGCGAGCGCCACGTAGACGCTCCAGCCCAGGTTGCGCAGGAACGGGATGCGGCCGGTCAGGATCTCGATGTTGGCCCACAGGTCGTTGCCGAAGAACAGCGGCGGCGGCAGGCTGAACAGCTCTTGCCGCGACTGGGTGGCGAAGACGAACAGGAAGTAGAACGGCGTCAGCATCACCAGCGCGCCGAGGCCGACGGTCGTGTAGGCCGTCCAGGCGTTCAGGCGCTGCGACGCGCGGCTGGATGTGCGGCTCGACAAGGTGGCGCTTGCAGTGTGGGCCATCGTCAGGTCCTCCGGCCCAGGGCCTTGTGGGTGACCCAGGTCAACACGGCGACCACCGCGAATAGCAGCCACGACATCGCGCTGGCCGCCCCGAAATCGTTGAAGTCAAAGGCCATGCGGAACAGGTAGAACGCGGTCGTCATGCCGGCCTGGTCGGACCCGCCCTTGCCGTTGGTCAGGATGAACGGCTCTTCGAACAGCTGCAGGCCGCCGATGACGCTGAGCGTGACGCCGAACAGGATGGCCGGCCGCAAGCTCGGCAGCGTGATGTAGCGAAACTGCTGCCAGGCCTTGGCGCCGTCGATCGTCGCCGCTTCGTACAGATCGGCCGGGATGGTCTGAAGCGCCGCCAGGTACAGCACCACGTTGAAGCCTACATAGCGCCAGAACACCAGCAGCGCGATCGTCGGCTTGATCGTGCCGGGCTTGTTCAGCCAGTCGATCGGCTCGCCGTTCCAGATGGCGCGCAGGCCAGAGTTGATGAGCCCGTAGTCGGTCGAGAACAGCGAGGTGAACAGGATCGCGATCGCCACCGTCGAGGTGATGTAGGGCACGAAATACGCCCCGACCAGCAGGTTGCGAAAGCGCTTGATGCGGGCATGGATGAAGCACGCCACGGGGATCGCGACCAGGTGCTGCGGCAAGCCCGAGGCCAGCGCCAGCCAGCCGGTGTTGGACAGCGATTTCCAGAACCACTCGTCTTGCAGCGCGAAGGCAAAGTTGTCGAGGCCGACGAACTGCATCGCATGCAGGCCGCTCGTGGGCTCCCAGCTCTGGAACGCGAGGTAGAGCGAGAACAGCAGCGGGTACAGCCCGAACACCACGAACAGCACGAGGAACGGCGCCAGCAGCACATACGGCGCCCAGCGCGGAGACAGCCGAAGGCGCGCGCGCAGGCCAACTGCGGCGCGCTGGGGCACGGCGGCAGCGGCGGTGTTCACCGCAGACACGGGTTGGTTCATCGCAGCGCCCTCGACTGGATCAGGCGTTGTGCATCGGCCAGCGCCTGATCGATCGGCTTGCCCTGGTCCAGCACCTTGTCGAGTTCGGTGTTGACCACCTCGCTCGCGAAGTGGTCCTGCTTGTGCACCTGCACGGCCTTGATGCGGCGCGCCGCGTCGCGCCACAACACACGCCCAGCCTGGCCACCGAGAAACTCGATCGGCTGCTCGAAGAACGGGTCGTCGTAGGTTTCGAGCAGCGCCGGAAACGCATCTTGAGACTTGAAGGCCGCCAGCTGCTGCTCGCGGCTGAGCGTCATCATGCGGATGAACTCCCAGGCCAGGGGCTTGTGCTCGGGCGTGGAGCAGCGCGGGATGGCGAAGAAGGTGCCGCCGGACGCCGCGTAGGCGCCCTCGGGCAACTGCGAGGCGCGCCACAGGCCGCTCGTCTTCGGCGCCAGCCAGCCGTGCAGGTGCGCGGCCATCCAGGCGCCGGTCATCTGCGTGGCGATGGCGCCGCGCCGGAAGCCCTCGGCCCAGTCGGACGACCACGGCCGCACCTGCGCGTCGAGCTTGTTCTGCCGCACTTTCAGCGACAGCTCGAAGGCCCGGTGGAACCGGCGCGTGGTGATCAGCGCCCGCGACTGCTTGTCGTAGAACAGCCCCTCGCCCGGCTCGATGCGGGTGCGGATCATGATGTCCTTGATGTCGCGCGCGTTGGGCAGCAAGTAGGCACCGGTGGCCGCACGCACGCGCAGGCCGGCAGCCACGTAGCTGTCCCACGACGCGGTCAGGTCGGCTTCGCTGACGCCGGCCTTGGCCAGCAGGTCGGCGCGGTACAGCAGCGTGCCGGCGCCGATGTCGGTGGGCAGCGCCAGCACCGCGCCGGTCTTGTCGATCGCCTGGTCGAACGCATAGGGCACGAACCGGTCGCGGTATTGCAGCGCGTTGTACGGCGGCTGGGCCAAGTCTTCCAGCCCGATGCCGCGGGCGAAGCGGCCGAGGTAGTCGACCTCGAGCGTCATCAGGTCCGGCAGGTTGCTGGCGGTGGTCAGCGCGGTGGTCATCGCCGTGTGGTGGTCGGCGAACTCGCGGCTGATCACGTCGATGTCGACGTTCGGATGCTGCGCCTTGAAGGCCGGCAGCGCCGCCTTGACGACCTTGTCGACCGCCGGATAGGCAGCGATCGTCAGGTGCTGGCGGGTGTCGCCGGCGGCCCGTGCCGGCGAACCCGGCAGCGCCCAAGCCGCCGCCAAGCCGGCCGCCCCGGCCAGGCAGGCCCGTCGGCTGGGCCCGGCCGATTCGCCGTCTTGCCCGCCATGCATTTGCGCTTGCTCAACTGTCCCCAATGTCGCCTCGTCGTGTTCTGCTTTGCCGCCGCCTTGATTTCAACCCGGATGGCGTTGGCCGAAAACGGTTGCTGAAAGCGCTTTCAGACAATTTAACCGTCGCCGCCAGGGCTGTCAACAGAGGAGGCCCGCGGATGGGCTGCCAAATTGCATCGCTGCGGGCCCTGTGCCTTGCAGAGGCACCCCATGCAGGAGCGATATTTGCTCCGGTGCGCGATCGCTTTGTTTTTTGTGGACGAACGATGAATTGGACGGCTCTGGAACCCTGGGGAAACTTGGCCTTGCTGGCATGCGGGGTGCTCGTGGTGGCACAACTGGCGCACCGGCTGCTGCGGCCGGTGCTGCGCCGCATGGCGGGCTGGTCGGTGGTGGCGCAGGCGGTGCTGCGCCGTTGCGACCGGCCGGCCCAGGCGCTGTTGCCGCTGATCGTGCTGCAACTGGTGTGGCAAGGGGCGCCGGACGACCTGCCCGGCCTCGCGCTGGTGCAGCACATCAATGGCGTGCTGCTGATCCTGTCGCTGACGTTGCTGGGCATCGGCGCGATACGCGGCCTGGCCGACGGCGTGATCGCCCGGCACCCGGCCGACGTGGCCGACAACCTCGCCGCCCGGCGCATCCACACCCAGGCCCGGGTGCTCTCGCGCATCGCCGGCAGCGCCACGCTGGTCACCGGCCTGGCCCTCGTGCTGATGACGTTCCCGCGCGCGCGCCAGTTCGGCACCAGCCTGCTGGCATCGGCGGGCGTGGCCGGGCTGGTGGTCGGCATCGCCGCCAAGTCGGTCTTCAGTAACCTGCTGGCGGGCCTGCAGATCGCGCTGGCGCAGCCACTGCGCATCGACGACGTGCTGATCGTCGAAGGCGAATGGGGCCGCGTCGAGGAGATCACCGCGACCTATGTCGTGCTGCGCATCTGGGACGAGCGGCGGCTGGTCATCCCGCTGAGCTGGTTCATCGAGCACCCGTTCCAGAACTGGACCCGCACGACCGCCGACCTGCTCGGCACCGTCTTCCTGTGGGTCGATTTCACGGCATCGGTCGACGCCGTCCGCGCCGAAGCCCGCCGCCTGTGCGAGGCCTCGCAGCACTGGGACGGCAAGGTCTGCCTGGTGCAGGTGACCGACACCAACGATCAGGCGATGCAGCTGCGGGTGCTGGTCAGCTCGGCCGCTTCAGGGCCCAACTTCGACTTGCGTTGCGAAGTGCGCGAGGGGTTGCTGAGCTTTCTGGCCCGCACATCGCCGCAGTCGTTGCCGCTGCGGCGGCTGCAGGCCGAGGTGACGCGGCCACGGCCTGCGCCCGCGCCGTGAGCACGGCGCCCCGCGAACAGAAACGCGAGCCAACGATACTTTCCCCAGCTCGTGCAATTTGATGGGCCCTGTCTGCGAACATGTAATTCGTTAGCTGCGTGCTAGCATCCATCGGCTTGCCGTGGGTCGATGTACAGATCGACTGGCTGCGCGATCGAATATCGATGACGGCAACCTGCGGCGAATGGTGGTCAGCCAATCGTTGGCGAACTCGGTCCCCGGCAGAAATATTGCATTTGATGCCGCGCCGCCGGCTCGAGCGTCAACTTCAAACGAGAGTCTGAATTCGTGAACAGACTGCATGCATTGGCAGCCGTGGGCGCGGTTGCCGTTGTGGTTGCCATCGCCCTGTATCCATCCCAGTCGGCAGGTGACTCACAGACTTCATCCGGTACGCGAGAAACCACAGCTCCCGCGACTGTTGAAGCCTCACCCGCATTCAACGAGCAGCGCCTGAACTCCGAACCCGTTGCTTCAAGTTCGGCATCGCCAGAGACGCGCCAAGCATTGGAAACCCTTCTTCGCCAACTCAACGATGCGAGAAGCTATCGGCAATTCATTGCGGCAGCCCTGAAGGACGCGCCGCGTGGCGGCTTCATTTATGCGGCAGAGGCGAGTCAACAGTGCGACAAGTTTCAGTCGGCGCGCGATTCGACGAAACCGCAGGCGACATCCAACCAGGCACTCCAGTCCGCTGCATTGCTCGAAGCTCGCTGCGACATCACGTCCGACGAGTTCTTCGAGCGGTTGTCGGCAGCACTGAGCGCAGAAAAGGCCACGCTCAATTCAGACCCCCTGTTTGCGATGCTGGTGCCGAATTCAAGCGGGAAATCCAGGGAAGACAGCCTTCGTCAAGCCCGGGCGCTCCTGGACAGTGGCGACCCCATTGCGATGGAAAGCCTGGTCCACCTCGACTTTCGCGATCCAATTGGCGAGACGCCGTATTTCGATGGGCACCACTATCGAAGTCCAGCCGACCGCGACCTGATGGACGATGCCTGGCTGCTGGTCGAATGCAGCCTGGGCCTCGTCTGCGACGCCGAGGCCACGCAAACACTGCTGCTGTGCGCCACGCGCGACTGGTGCGGATCCGACGTGGCCGAGGCATTGCAAATTGGTCGGGGCCCTGACGGCACGTTCGTCCAAGTTCAGACTCTGGCCAACTCGCTGCTCAGCGCGATTCGGTCCAAACGAGCTGCTGCCTTCGTGCCCGCAAGCTAAGCTAATCCACGCTCAACGGCAACGCCGTCGTCTTCTTGACCGTGCGCAGCACCAGCATCGAGTTCGAGCGTTCCACACCCGGCAGGCGCATCAAGACCTCGGTGTGGAAGCGCTCCAGGTCTTCGGCGTCGCGGTAGGCGAAGCGGATCAGGTAGTCGTTCGAGCCGGCCACATAGAAGCAGTCCAGGATCTGCGGCTCGTCGCGCACCGCCCGCTCGAAGGCCTCGAGCAGCGCGTTGCTCATGTTCTCGAGGTTGATGATGGTGAAGCTGGTGCCGTGCTGGCCGATCGCCTTGGGGTTCAGCAGCGCGAC
Organism: Ideonella sp.; assembly: GCF_041914305.1. Lineage (NCBI taxonomy): Bacteria > Pseudomonadati > Pseudomonadota > Betaproteobacteria > Burkholderiales > Sphaerotilaceae > Ideonella > Ideonella sp. The sequence continues at coordinate 202,194 of NZ_JAYSDQ010000008.1, read as the reverse complement.
ATACTGGGCAATCACCCCCTCGTCTTCCAGCTGCTTGACGCGCCGCAGGCAGGCCGAGGGCGACAAATGAACCCGTTGCGCCAGCTCGACATTCGACAGCTTTCCATCGGCCTGAAGCTCCTCCAGAATGAGCCTGTCGATCGCATCCAATTGCGGTGTTTTCGGAGAATCTCGCATATTGTTCCAAGTGTCTCAGAATTCTTCGCAGAAAGTTGCGCCACCTAGGGTTGCCCCGTGCAGATCGCGCAAGCACATTGCGTGGGGTCTTCTCTAGACTCTCTTCCCTATCAACGCCCTCATCAGTGACAGCCCAGTCGCTGGCAGGGCCCGGAGATCGAAGATGACCACGCCCTCGCCCGCCGCTCTCGACGCCTACTGGATGCCGTTCACGGCCAACCGCCAGTTCAAGAAGGCCCCGCGGATGTTCACCCGGGCCGAGGGCATGCACTTCTGGACCGACGATGGGCGCCAGGTGCTCGACGGCGTGGCCGGCCTGTGGTGCGTGAACGCCGGCCATGCGCGGCCGAAGATCGTCAAGGCGATCGCCGAGCAGGCCGCCGAGCTGGACTACGCGCCGCCCTTCCAGATGGCGCACCCCAAGGCCTTCGAGCTGGCGCACAAGGTGGCCGAGCTGGCCCCGGCCGGCATGAACAAGGTGTTCTTCACCAACTCGGGCTCCGAGTCGGTGGAAACCGCGCTGAAGATGGCCCTGGCCTACCACCGCGTGCGCGGCGAAGGCCAGCGCACCCGGCTGATCGGCCGCGAGCGGGGTTACCACGGCGTCAACTTTGGCGGCATCTCGGTCGGGGGCATGGTCGCCAACCGCAAGATGTTCGGCAACATGCTGGGCGGCGTCGACCACATCCGCCATACCCATGACCCGGCGCGCAATGCCTTCAGCGTCGGCCAGCCGGCCAACGGTGCCGAGATCGCCGAAGACCTCGAGCGCCTGATCGCGCTGCACGACGCCTCGACCATCGCCGCGGTGATCGTCGAGCCGGTGGCCGGCTCTACCGGCGTGCTGGTGCCACCGGTCGGCTACCTGAACAAGCTGCGCCAGATCTGCGACCAGCATGGCATCTTGCTGATCTTCGACGAGGTCATCACCGGCTTCGGCCGCACCGGCTCGGCCTTCGGGGCGCAGACCTTCGGCGTCACCCCCGACCTGATCACCGCCGCCAAGGGCCTGACCAACGGCTGCGTGCCGATGGGCGCCGTGATCGCCAAGCAGTCGATCTACGACACCTTCATGCAAGGGCCCGAGCACCTGATCGAGTTCTTTCACGGCTACACCTACTCGGCCCACCCGCTGGCCTGCGCGGCGGGTTTGGCCACGCTCGAGACCTACACCGAAGAAGGCCTGTTGACCCGCGCCGCCGAGCTGCAGGGTTACTTTGCCGAAGCCCTGCACTCGCTCAAGGGCCTGCCCAACGTCATCGACATCCGCAACATCGGGCTGGTCGGCGGCATCGAGCTCAGCTCGCGCCCCGGCGCACCGACGCAACGCGCGTTCGACGTGTTCCTCGATTGCTACAACGCCGGCGTGCTGATCCGCACCACCGGTGACACGATTGCCTTGTCGCCGCCGCTGATCATCGAGCGGGCGCAGATCGACCAACTCGTCGGCACCATTGCCACGGCGCTGAAGCGGGTCGCTTGAACCCATCACGCCAATAGCCGACGCCGATCCACGAACCGAGGGCATGCCTAGCGCCTACATATGAGTTTCCTCAGCATTGACCGCGATCTCGCCCGCGATTCGTACTACGCTGCCACCGTGCAGCGCGGGCCGGGGTTCCCTTCGTTGACTGGCACTGTCGATTGCGACGTGGCCATCGTGGGGGGCGGCCTCGCCGGGCTCAGCGCCGCACTGGAGCTGGCCGGCCTGGGCTTCAAGGTCACGCTGCTGGAAGCCAAGGACGTGGCGTGGGGCGCCAGCGGGCGCAACGGCGGCCAGGCCATCCACGGCCTGGCATGCGACCAGGAAACCATCGAGGCTCAGCTCGGGCTCGAAGACGCCAAGCGCGTCTGGGCGATGTCGCTCGAAGCGATCGACCTGATCCGCGCCCGCATCGCCACCCATCAGATCGACTGCGACTGGCGCGACGGCTACCTGGGCCTGGCCACCAGCCCCAGCAAGGCCAAAGACCTGGCCGATTGGGCCGACCGCATGGCCGAGGTCTACGGCGCGCAGTTCACCCGCATCGCGCCGAGCGAAACGCAGCGCTGGATCGACAGCCCGCGCTACGCCGGCGGCATCCACGACCCGCATTCGGGCCACCTGCACCCGCTGAAGTATTCGCTCGGCATCGCCGCGGCCGTGGCCCGGGCGGGCGTGCAAATCCATGAGAACAGCCCGGTCACTGCCATCGAGCAGGTGGCCGGCGGCGTGCGCGTGGCCACCGCCCAGGGCGAGGTACGCGCCAAGCAGGCGCTGCTCGCCGGCAACGTCTATCTTCAAGGGATGGCGCCGCAGCTCGAACAGCGGATCATGCCGGTCGGCACCTACATCGTCTGCTCCGAGCCCATTGCGCCGGCGCTGGCCGATTCGCTGGTGCCCAACCGCTCGGCCGTCTGCGACACCAACTTCGTGCTCGACTACTTCCGCCCGACCAACGACAACCGCATGCTGTACGGCGGCCGGGTGAGCTATAGCACGATGACGCCGCGCAACCTGGCCGAAAGCATGCGCCAGCGCATGGTGGGCACCTTCCCGCAGCTGGCCGGCGTGAAGATCCAGTACGCCTGGGGCGGCTTCGTCGACATCACGATGAACCGCGCGCCCGATTTCGGCCGCATCGGCCCCAACCTCTACTACCTGCAAGGCTTCTCGGGCCACGGCCTGGCGTTGACCGGCCTGGCCGGCAAGCTGGTGGCCGAGGCCATGAACGGTGACGCCTCGCGCTTTGACGTTTTTGCACGCCTGAAGCACCATGCCTTCCCGGGCGGCCGTTGGCTGCGCACCCCGGCGCTGGTGCTGGGCATGGCCTGGTACCGCCTGAGAGACTTGCTCGGATGAACGATATGACCCAGCCCCAAACCCTGGCCGCCGCCGGCACCCCTGTCGCGGCCAAGCCCATCGTGCTCGTGCCAGCGTGCAACCGCATGCTCGGCGAGCACCCTTTCCACATCGCCGGCAAGAAGTACATCGACGCCGTGCGCCTGGCCGGTGGCCAGCCGCTGGTCGTGCCTTCGGCCGACGAGGCCGAGCTCGACACGCTGCTCGACCTGGCCGACGGCGTGCTGCTGACTGGCTCGCCGTCGAACGTGCACCCCAGCCATTTCGGCGAAGAGGTGCACGACCCGGCGCTGCCGCTGGACCCGCTGCGCGACAGCTGGACACTGCCGCTGATCCGCCGCGTGGTCGACCGCGGCATCCCGCTGTTCACCATCTGCCGCGGCACCCAAGAGGCCAACGTGGCGCTCGGCGGCTCGCTGTACCAGGCGGTGCACGAGCACGAGGGCCATGAAGACCACCGCGGCGCCGACGGTGCACCGGCGGACGAGGTCTACGCCCCCGCCCACGACGTGGTGGTGGCCGAAGGCGGTGTGCTCGCCAAGGTCGTCGGCCAGCCGCGCTTCGAGGTCAACTCGGTGCACGGCCAGGCGGTCAAGCGGCTGGCCGATGGCCTGCGGGTCGAGGCCCGCGCGCCAGACGGCGTGGTCGAAGCCTTTTCCGTGGCCGACTCGGCCGGCTTCTCGCTGTGCGTGCAATGGCACCCCGAGTGGCTGGCCGCCGACAACCCCGTGTCGATGAAGATGCTCACCGCTTTCGGCGAAGCCTGCCGCCGCTACCGCGAAGGGCGGCGAGGCCCCCACCCGTGACCGGGCCCACCTGACGCCACCACCCTATCGCGGGGCCCGCGCGGCCCGCGCCTCGGCTTGAAACCGGGGGCCCACCCGCGCGCAGATACACAACAGCAGGTGCCTCATGGCCAGCAGAGAACATTTCAATTTCGCCGAGCTCGAACAGTGGCTCAACATGAACCGCGTCACCGAGATCGAGTGCCTCGTGCCCGACCTCACCGGTGTCGCCCGCGGCAAGATCCTGCCGCGCCAGAAGTTCACCGAGGACCGCGGCATGCGGCTGCCCGAAGCCATCGTCGGCATGGGCGTGACGGGCGAGTTCCCCGAAGAGGGCCCGTACTACGACGTCATCAATCCGACCGACCGCGACATGCACCTGCGGCCCGACCCGGCTACCGTGCGCATCGTGCCCTGGGCGACCGACCCGACGGCGCAGGTCATCCACGACTGCTACGACCGCGACGGCAACCTGGTGCCCTTCGCCCCGCGCTCGGTGCTGCGCCGCGTGTGCGACCTGTTTGCCGCCGAGGGCTGGGAGCCGGTGGTCGCGCCGGAGCTCGAGTTCTACCTCGTGGCCCGCAACACCGACCCCGACATGCCGCTGAAGCCGCCGGTCGGCCGCAGCGGTCGCAGCGAAACCTCGCGCCAGGCCTATTCGATCGACGCGGTCAACGAGTTCGACCCGCTGTTCGAAGACGTCTACGACTACTGCGAGAAGATGGAGCTCAACGTCGACACGCTGATTCACGAGATCGGTGCCGGCCAGATGGAGATCAACTTCTTCCACGCCCACCCGCTGGGCCTGGCCGACGAGGTGTTCTTCTTCAAGCGCACGGTGCGCGAGGCGGCGCTGCGGCACGACATGTACGCCACCTTCATGGCCAAGCCGATCGCCGGCGAGCCGGGCAGCGCGATGCACATCCACCAGAGCCTGGTCAGCAAGGCGACCGGCCGCAACCTGTTCAGCAAGGAAGACGGCACGCCCAGCGACGAGTTCTACTGGTACATCGGCGGGCTGCAGAAATACATCCCCGCCGCGATGGCGCTGTTCGCCCCTTACGTGAACAGCTATCGCCGGCTGGCCCGCTTCACCGCGGCGCCGATCAACATCCAGTGGGGCACCGACAACCGCACCGTCGGTATCCGCTCACCGGTGGCCAGCGCGCAGGCGCGCCGGATCGAAAACCGCGTGATCGGCGCCGATGCCAACCCGTATGTCGCGCTGGCCGCCACGCTGGCCTGCGGCTACCTCGGCATCAAGAACAAGATCGCCCCGTCGCCCGAGTGCAAGGGCGATGCCTACCTGGGTGACTACCAGCTGCCGCGCAGCCTGGGCGAAGCGCTCGAACTGCTGCGCAACGAGACCGCCCTGGCCGACGTGCTGGGCAAGGATTTCGTCACCGTCTATACCGAGGTGAAGGAAATCGAGCACGCCGAGTTCATGAAGGTGATCTCGCCGTGGGAGCGCGAGCACCTGCTGCTTCACGTCTGAGCGCGGTGGATCCCCCTGCTGAGCGAACCGATCTCGGCCCGCTCGGCACGGACTCTTCACCACCCTCACCATGTTTTTGACCTCTTCCTGCTGATCACCATGAGCAACATCACCATCCAAGCCCCCGCCGTTGCCAGCAAGCGTTCGACCAAGGAGTGGCAGCAGGCCGACGCTGCGCACTTCCTGCACCCGTTCACCGACTTCGGCGCACTGGCCAAGAAGGGCTCGCGCATCATCACCAAGGCCGAAGGCATCTACCTCTGGGACAGCGAGGGCAAGAAGATCCTCGACGCGATGAGCGGCCTGTGGTGCGTCAACGTCGGCTACGGCCAGCAGGCGCTGATCGACGCGGCCACGCGCCAGCTGAAAGAGCTGCCGTTCTACAACGCCTTCTTCCAGACGGCCACGCCACCCGCCATCGAGCTGGCCGAGCTGCTGTCGCAGGTGACGCCGCCGCAGTTCCAGCATGTGTTCTTCGCCGGCTCGGGCTCTGAAGGCAACGACACCATCGTGCGCATGGTGCGCCGCTACTGGGACATCCTTGGCCAGCCCGAGCGCCAGGTCATCATCAGCCGCCACAACGGCTACCACGGCTCGACGATGGCCGGCGCCTCGCTCGGCGGCATGAGCGGCATGCACGCCCAAGGGGGCCTGCCGATCCCCAACATCGTGCACATCGAGCAGCCCTACTGGTTCGAAAACGGCAAGGGCATGGACCCGGACGAGTTCGGCAAGGTGGCCGCCGGCTGGCTCGAGGCCAAGATCCTCGAAGTGGGGCCCGAGAAGGTCGCTGCCTTCATCGGCGAGCCGGTGCAAGGCGCCGGTGGCGTGATCGTGCCGCCCAAGACCTACTGGCCCGAGATCCAGCGCATCTGCGACAAGTACAACATCCTGCTGGTCAGCGACGAGGTCATCACCGGCTTCGGCCGCACCGGCAACTGGTTCGGCTGCGAGACCATGGGCAGCAAGCCCGACCTGATGACCTTCGCCAAGGGCGTGACCTCGGGCTACATCCCGCTGGGCGGCGTGATGGTGGGCGACCGCGTGGCCAAGGTGCTGATCGAGCAAGGCGGCGACTTCAACCACGGCTACACCTACTCGGGCCACCCGGTGGCCTGCGCGGTGGCGATCGCCAACATCAAGCTGATCCAGCAGCTGAAGCTGGTCGAGCATGTGCGCGAGGACGTTGGCCCGTATCTTGCGGAGCAATTCGCCGGGCTGCGCGACCACCCCTTGGTCGGCAGCACCGACACATGCGGTTTGATGGGCGCGATTCTGCTGGTGAAAGACAAGGCAAAGGGCACACCCTTCCCTGGCGAGCTGGAAGTCGGCATGGTCTGCCGCGGCCACTGCTTCGGCAACGGGCTGATCATGCGCGCCGTGGGCGACCGCATGATCATCGCCCCGCCGCTGGTGATGACCCGCGCGCAGATCGACGAAATGATGGCGCTGGTGCGCAAGGCCCTCGACCTGACGCTGGCCGACGTGCAAGCCAAGGGCTGGCTTTGATTTCAGGAGCGGCGGCCGCACCGATGGCTTCCCCCGATGACCGCCCGGAAAGGCGGCGCCTAGACTGCCGGTCGACCCCGCCGGCAGCGGGCCCGCCCTCGCCTTGCGAACCACCCCGCTGCGCCAGCCCTTTCCCCTGATTTCACTTCGTCAAACGGAGATTCCCACATGAAGTTCTCGTTCGCCCGCACAGCCTTGATGCTGGCCACCACCTTGCTGGCCGTCGCCGGCCCGGCCCAGGCCCAAGAGGAAGAAAAGGTCCTCAACATCTACAACTGGTCGGACTACATCGCTGACGACACGGTCAAGAACTTCGAAAAAGAGACCGGCATCAAGGTCCGCTACGACAACTTCGACAACAACGAAATCCTGCACGCCAAGCTGGTGGCCGGCAAGACGGGCTACGACATCGTCGTCCCTTCATCTAACTGGGCAGGCCTGCAGATCCTGGGCGGGCTGCTGGCCAAGCTGGACAAGTCGCAGATCCCGAACATGAAGAACATCGACCCGGCGATCGCAGCGCAGCTGTCGAAGATCGACCCGGGCAACGAGCACCTCGTCGACTGGTTGTGGGGGTACACCACCGTGGGCATCAACGTCGACAAGGTCAAGGCCGCGCTGGGCTCGACGCCGATGCCCGACAACGTCTGGGACCTGGTCTTCAAGCCCGAGTACATCAGCAAGCTGAAGTCCTGCGGCGTGTCGTTCCTCGACTCGGCCGACGAAGTGGTGCCATCGGCGCTGCACTACCTGGGCAAGGAGCGTGTCTCGAAGAACCCGGCCGACTACACCGCGGCCTCGAACCTGCTGAAGACGGTGCGGCCCTACGTGACGCTGTTCAGCTCGTCCGGCTACATCAACGACATGGCCAGCGGCTCGATCTGCGTGGCGCTGGGCTGGTCGGGCGACATCAACATCGCCCGCCAGCGCGCGATCGACGGCAAGACCGGCCAGAAGATCGAAGCCCTGATCCCGAAGAACGGCGGCCTGCTGTTCTTCGACGTGATGGCGATCCCGGCCGACGCGCCGCACCCGGGCAACGCGCACAAGTGGATCAACTACATCCTGAAGCCCGAGGTCAGCGCGTCGTTGACCAACAAGGTCTTCTACGCCAACCCGACCACCGAGTCGAAGAAGTTCATCAAGCCCGAGGTCGCCAACAACCCGACGGTGTTCCTGTCGGAAGAAAACGTGAAGCTGATGAAGGGCTCGGCCGACCTGCTGAACAACGAGATCCGCCGGCAGCAGAACCGGGTCTACACGAGCTTCAAGACGGGACTGTAAGAGTCCCTTCCCTTCCAACACAAATCAACCAAGCCCGGTGGCGTGCGCGGGTCCGGCTCTGCCGGCCCGCTGCGCGAGCCCCCTCGGGGGGCAGCGACCAGAGGGAGCGTGGGGGCACTATGACTGACAACTCGAAGTTTCTTCAGATCAAAGACGTGGTGAAGGACTTCGGCGGCTACAAGGCCGTCAACCATGTGAACCTGGACATCGCCAAGGGCGAGATCTTTGCGTTGCTGGGTTCCTCGGGCTGCGGCAAGACCACACTGCTGCGCATGCTGGCGGGTTTCGAAACGCCCACCTCGGGCAGCATCGTGCTCAACGGCGTCGACCTGTCGGGCATGCCGCCCTACGAGCGGCCGCTGAACATGATGTTCCAGTCGTACGCGCTGTTCCCGCACCTGACGGTGTGGGACAACATCGCCTTCGGCCTGCGGCGTGACGGGCTGCCCAAGGACCAGGTCGATGCGCGTGTCGACGCGATGCTCAAGCTGGTGCAACTGGGCAAGTTCGCCAAGCGCAAGCCGCATCAGCTGTCTGGCGGCCAGCAGCAGCGCGTGGCGCTGGCGCGCAGCCTGGCCAAGCAGCCTGAACTGCTGCTGCTGGACGAGCCGCTCGGCGCACTCGACAAGAAGCTGCGCGAGCAGACGCAGATCGAACTGGTCAACATCATCGAGCAGGTCGGCGTGACCTGCGTGATGGTGACGCACGACCAGGAAGAAGCCATGACGATGGCCTCGCGCATCGCGGTGATGAGCGAGGGCCACTTCCTGCAGGTGGGCACGCCAAACGAGATCTACGAAACCCCGGCCTCGCGCTTCGTGGCCGACTTCATCGGCAACGTCAACCTGATGGACGGCACCGTGGCGGTCGACGAACCCGACCACGTGGTCATCGACTGCGCCGACTGCCGCCACTATGTGGGCCACGGCATCACCGGCACGCTGGGCATGCCGGTGGCGGTGGCGCTGCGGCCAGAGAAGATCCAGCTCGCAGCCGAAAAGCCCGACGGCGAGTTCAACACCGCGCGCGGCACGGTCGAAGAGCTGTCGTACTTCGGCAGCTTCACCGTCTACCGCATCAAGCTGGCCAGCGGCATGGTGATGGCGGTCAGCCAGGCCAACACCGAGCGGCACCGCCAGCACGACTTCACCTGGGGCGACACCGTCTGGGCCCACTGGACCGACGCGGCGCACGTGGTGCTGACGCAATAAGAGGCACCCACCCATGAGCTTTGCCCTTCGCAAGCCACGCTGGTGGCGCGGCCGCAGCGCGGTCATCGGCATCCCGTATGCCTGGCTGCTGCTGTTCTTCCTGGCGCCGTTCCTGATCGTCTTGAAGTTCTCGTTCTCCGAGATGGGGGCGGTCGCGGTGCAGGACGTGATGACCGTCGCCGACGGCATCGTTAAGCTGACGCTGAAGTACTCGAACTACATCTTCATCACCAGCGACGACCTGTATTTCAAGGCCTACCTGTCGAGCCTGAAGTACGCCGCGGTGACGACCATCTGCTGCCTGTTCATCGGCTACCCGTTCGCCTACTTCATGGCCCGCTCGCGGCCCTCACTGCAGCCGACGCTGCTGATGCTGGTGATGCTGCCGTTCTGGACGTCGTTCCTGCTGCGTGTGTACGCCTGGAAGGGCCTGCTCGACGAAGGCGGCTGGGTGGCCGAGTTGCTGACCTGGCTGCGCATCGACCACCTGCTGCTGGCCGGCGGGATGATCGAGGCGCTGGACAAGTACATGCACACGCCGTTCTCGCTGGTGGTGGGCATGACCTACACCTACCTGCCGTTCATGATCCTGCCGCTGTACGCGAACCTGGCGAAGATGGACCTGCGCCTGCTCGAAGCCGCGGCCGACCTGGGTGCGACACCGTCGGTGGCGTTCTGGAAGATCACGGTGCCGCTGTCCAAGGCCGGCATCATCGCCGGCTCGATGCTGGTGTTCATCCCGTGCGTCGGCGAGTTCGTCACGCCCGAACTGCTGGGTGGCCCGCAGACGCTGATGATCGGCCGCGTGCTGTGGGACGAATTCTTCAGCAACAACGACTGGCCGATGGCGTCGTCTGTCGCCGTGGTGCTGGTGCTGCTGATCGTGCTGCCGCTGGCGCTGTTCAACAAATACCAGGCGGAAGCCCAGGAGCGCCGCGCATGAGCTCGCACCGCACCGTTTTCGGCGCCCGCTTCACGAGCGGGCTCAGCAAGGCCTGGCTGGTCGGGGGCTACCTGTTCCTGTACCTGCCGATGATCACGCTGATCATCTACTCGTTCAACAAATCGCCGCTGCCCACCTCGTGGGGCGGCTTCACGCTCGAGTGGTACGAGAAGCTGGCGGGCGACAGCGAGATCCTGTCGGGCCTGTGGCTGTCGATCAAGATCGCGTTCCTGTCGGCCTGCTTCTCGGTCATCTTCGGCACCCTCGCCGCCTTCGCGCTGGTCAAGTACAAGCGCTTCACCGGCCGCACGCTGTTCTCGGGCATGGTCAACGCGCCGCTGGTGATGCCCGAGGTCATCCAGGGCCTGTCGCTGCTGTTGATGCTGGTGTCGATCCAGAAGGCCATCGGCTTTCCGGAGCGTGGCCTGCTGACCATCCTGCTGGGCCACCTGATGATGGGCCTGTCGTACGCGGCGGTGGTCATCTCGGCGCGCCTGCAAGACCTGAACCCGCAGCTCGAAGAGGCCGCGATGGACCTGGGCGCCAAGCCCTGGCAGGTCTTCTACCTCGTCACGCTGCCGATGATTTCGCAGTCGCTGGTGTCGGCCTGGTTGCTGACCTTCAGCCTGTCGCTCGACGACGTGGTGGTGTCGGCCTTTCTGTCGGGCCCTGGCGCCACGACGATGCCGCTCGTCATCTTCTCGCGTGCCCGGCTGGGCCTGAACCCCAGCGTCAACGCCGTGGCCACCGTGATCATCGTTGTCGTGGCGGTGTGCGTCACCGTCGCCAGCATCCTGGTTGCCCGAGCCGAGCGCCGGCGGGCTCTCGAAATCAGCGCTGCCCAGCGCGATGCGTCCTGAAAAGTCCTCACCCCCCGGAGACCCTATGAAGAACATCCGACTCACCGCCTTGTCCGTTGCCCTGTTGGCCGCTTTCGGGGCCCCGGGCGCCATGGCGCAGAGCAACGAGGAGTTGCTGAAAGAACTGAAGGCCTTGCGCGCCCGCGTCGAAGAGCTCGAGAAGAAGGTCGCGGCCCAGCCGGCCAAGCCCGCCGCGGCCGCCGAGCCCAAGTGGGGCATGACGCCCGAGCAGGTGCAGGACTTCAACCGCATCGCGGTGAAGACCGAAGCGATCGAAGACTCGTTGGAAAGCCAGGGCTACAAGGGCCTGAAGGTCACCGGCTTCATCGAGCCGGTGTTCATCTACAACCAGCGCCAGGACCGCGCGGGCTTCCAGTTCCTGAACCAGCAGTCCGACGGTTATGCCTACGACACCTCGTTCATGGGCTCGGCGACGATCGACTTCCTGAAAGAAACCGACGGCGGCACGCTCTGGCACCTGACACTGACGCCCAACCGCGGTGTCGGCGCCGGCATCGACGGCATGAGCATCGTGCAAGAGGCCAGCGTCTCGGTGCCGCTGGGCAGCCTGCAAACGCGCCTGATCGCCGGCCAGATCCCCGATTGGTCGGGCTACGAGTACCAGCAACCGACGCTGAACCCGTTCACCACCCACAACCTGCTGTACGACTTCACCCTGCCCTTCGGCTACACCGGCGTGGGCCTCGACCTGAAGGACGGCAAGTGGTGGGTGCGCACCGCGATCGCCAACGTCAACGCGCCGATCCGCCAGGCGCACGAGAAGTCGCCGGTGTGGGCCTTCCGCGTCGACTACGCGAAGGGTGAGTTCAACGGCTGGGGCTTCGCCAGCCTGGTCGGCAAGTCGCCGAACTTCAACTTCGAGCAGAAGAACACCATGGCCTACCTGGCCGAGGTCGACGGCTACTTCATCCGTGGCGACTGGACGCTGCAAGGCCAGTTGAGCCTGGGCAAGCAGAAGGAAGGCGCGATCACGCCGGACGCCAACGGCAACTGGCGCGATTCGCAATGGGTGGGCCTGTCGGGCCTGGCGGGCTACATGTTCACGCCGCGCCTGCAAGGCCTGGTGCGCGCCGACTACATCAAGAACGACAAGAACGGCGGCGGCCTGTACACCTACAACGGCTACTACGACCCCGACAACGGCAGCTACAACGACAGCCGCAACGGCATCGGCCCCGACCCGGCCGGCGACCTGAACCGCGGCGCCAACCGCTACGCGATCAGCCTGGGCCTGAAGTACGCCTTCGACAAGGCGACCACCGTGAAGCTCGAATACCGCCTGGACGGCGCCGACCGCGCGGTGTTCGAAGACGTCACCGACGGCACGTTCAAGAAGAACAACTCCCTGATCGGCGCGTCGATGGTCGTCGCGTTCTAATCTGGCGGCAGCCACGGTGGCCGCCCACCAGGCGGCCACTTTCACTTTTGGAGAGACCCATCATGTCCACCATCGACTGGACCCAACGCGCCACCACGCAGACACTGGATGGCCGCAGCGTGATCAACGGCGAGCGTGTCGCCGCTGCCGACGGCCAGACCTTCGACAAGCACTCACCGATCGACAACCGGCTGCTGGGCCCCGTCGTGCGCGGCCAGGCCGCCGACATCGACCTCGCCGTGCGTGCCGCCCGCGCCGCGTTCGAAGACCGGCGCTGGGCCGGCAAGGCGCCGGCCGCGCGCAAGAAGATCCTGCAGCGCTTCGCCGACAAGATCCTCGGCGCGAAAGAAGAACTCGCGCTGCTCGAAACGCTGGACATGGGCAAACCGATCCAGTATTCGCTCAGCGTCGATGTGCCTTCGTGCGCCCGCTGCATCGCCTGGTACGCCGAAGCCGTGGACAAGATCTACGACGAGATCGCCCCGACGCCGGACTCGGCGCTGGCGCTGATCACGCGCGAGCCGATGGGCGTGATCGGCGCCATCGTGCCGTGGAACTACCCGATGATCATGGCCGCGTGGAAGCTCGGCCCCGCGCTGGCCGCCGGCAACTCGGTGGTTTTGAAGCCCAGCGAGAAGAGCCCCTACACCGCGCTGCGTCTGGCCGAACTGGCCGTCGAGGCCGGCATCCCGCCCGGCGTGTTCAACGTGGTGCCGGGCTTTGGCCACGAGGCCGGCGAAGCGCTGGCGATGCACATGGAGGTCGATGCGATCGGCTTCACCGGCTCGACCCGCGTCGGCCGCCGCATGTACGAATACGCCGGCAAGAGCAACCTCAAGCGCGTCTACAACGAGCTCGGCGGCAAGTCGGCCTTCGTCGTCTTCGACGACTTCGCCGACATCCAGCGCGCCGCGCGCACCGTGGCCGGCAGCATGTTCTTCAACCAGGGCGAAAGCTGCAACGCGCCGTCGCGCGTGTTGGTGCAAGCCGGCATCGCCGAAGAGTTCGCCAAGCTGGTGGCCGCCGAGGCACCGAAGTACGCTCCGGGCGACCCGCTGAGCGCCAGCACCGAGCTCGGCGCGCTGGTCGACGAAACCCAGCTGCGCACCGTGCTGAGCTACATCGACGCCGGCCACCAGGAAGGCGCCCAGGTGCTGGCCGGCGGCAAGCAGGTCCGCAGCGAGACCGGCGGCTACTACGTCGAGCCGACCGTGTTCACCAACGTCAACAACGGCATGAAGATCGCTCGCGAAGAGATCTTCGGCCCGGTGATGGGCATCATCAAGTTCGAGACCGAAGCCGAGGGCATCGCCCTGGCCAACAACTCGAGCTACGGCCTGCAGGCGAGCGTGTGGAGCGACAACATCAACCGCGCCCACCGCGTGGCCCGCGCGCTGCGCGCCGGCACCGTGCACGTGAACCAGTACGACGAAGACGACATCACCGTGCCCTTCGGCGGCTACAAGCAAAGCGGCAATGGCCGCGACAAGTCGCTGCACGCATTCGACAAGTACACCGAGCTCAAGACGACCTGGATACGGTTGGACTAAGCATTTCCGGGCGCACGCAGTGTCGCCCGATTCAAGTGGCGTGCGCGGATCCGGCTCTGCCGGTCCGCCGCGCGAGCCCCCTCGGGGGGCAGCGACCAGAGGGAGCGTGGGGGTGATAGATATTCAGCAGCGCTTGGCAGCCCAAGGCGTGCACACCGTGCTCGCCCAGTTCACCGACATGCACGGCGTGGCCAAGGGCAAGTATGTGCCGTTGGCCAAGCTCGGTGAGCTGATCGAGACCGGTGCCGGTTTTGCCGGCCCGTCGATCTGGGGCACGGCCTTGCCACGCACCGGTGCGCGGGCCGAGTACTACGCCCGCGCCGATGTCGAGCGCATCCAGCCGATGCCGTGGATGCCGGGCTATGCGCGCGCAGTGTGCAGCGGCTATGTCGACAACCAGCCCTTCGATGCCTGCCCCCGGCAGGTGTTGCTGCGCGGCGTGCAGCGGCTGGCCGAGCGCGGCTGGGTGTTGAAGACCGGCATCGAGCCCGAGTTCTTCTTGCTGAAGCACGAGGCCGGCCAATGGCGCCCCGCCGACGACCATGACCGGCTCGACAAGCCTTCTTACGACCTGAAGTCGCTGCCGCGCCAGGCGGGCTACCTGCACGCGCTGCACGAGACGCTGTCGAAGAGCGGTCTCGACGTGCTGCAACTGGACCATGAAGACGCGCATGGCCAGTACGAGGTCAATTTCGCCTTCGACGACTGCCTGTCGAGCGCCGACCACGTGATGCTGTTCAAGCTGGCCGCGCATGCGCTGGCCGAAGAGCGCGGCATGGTCTTCTCGATGATGCCCAAGCCCTTTGCCAACCAGCCGGGCAGCGGGCTGCACTTTCACCTCTCGCTGTGGGACACCACCCACCGCTGCCTCTTTGCGCCGGCCACCAAGGGCGGGCCTGAATTGCTGTCGCCGCTGGGGCGGCAGTTCTTGGCCGGCGTGCTGGCCCATTCGCCCGCGCTGTGCGCGCTGGCCGCGCCCACCGTCAACAGCTACAAGCGCCTGGTCGTCGGTGAATCGCTGTCGGGCACGTCCTGGGCACCGGCCTACATCGCCCACGGGCCGAACAACCGCAGCGCCACGCTGCGCACCCTGCCCGGCCGTTTCGAGTGGCGCCTGCCCGACGCGAGCGCGAACCCCTACCTCGCCACCGCGGCCTTGATCGCGGCGGGGCTGGACGGCATCGACCGCGGGCTGGACCCGGGCCCCGATTGCACCGAAGACCTGTTCAAGCTCTCGCTGGCCGAGATCCGCCAGCGTGGTCATGGCCTGCTGCCGCAATCGCTGGAGCAGGCGGTCGACGCCCTCGAAGCCGACGAGGTGGTGCGCGGCGCCCTGGGTGACACGCTGTCGCACGAGTTCATTCGCCTGAAGCGCATGGAATGGGTGGAATACGCCCGCCACGTCAGCGGCTGGGAACTGCAGCGTTATGCGGCAACGTTCTAGTGCGCTGATGGACTGGCTGCCGCCGCTCCAATGAGCGCACCTGGGTCGCCTGCGGCCGAGCGCACACCGTGGCTGGCCTATGGCTGCCTGGCCGGCAGCATGGCGCTGGTGGGCAGCTACGTGGGCTTGTCGCGCACCTTGGTGGCGGCGTTGCCGATCTTTCTGTTGGCATGGCTGCGCTTCGGCATTGCCGCGGTCGCGATGGTGGGCTGGGTGCGCCGCCAGCCCGGCGAGCCGGCCTTGTCGCCCCATGACCGCAAGCTGCTGTTCTGGGAGAGCTTTCTCGGCAACTTCCTGTTCTCGATCTGCATGCTGTTCGGCGTGGCCGCCACCTCGGCGGTGGCGGCCGGGGTGGTGATGGCCGCCATCCCTGCGGCGGTGGCGTTGATGTCGTGGGCCTTCATGGGCGAGCGCATCGGGCTGCGCGTGGGCGGCGGCATCGCCTGCGCGGTGGCAGGCATCGGCTGGCTGGCGCTGGAGCGCTCGGGCACCCATGGCGCCGCCGCCGGCACGGCACCCGGGCAAGAACCGCTGTGGGGCTATGCGCTGCTGTTGGGGGCGGTGTTGTGCGAGGCCGCCTACGTCGTGATCGGCAAGCGCCTGACCGCCCAGGTATCGCCGCGCCGCATCAGCTCGTTGATCAACCTGTGGGGCCTGGCGCTGGTCACGCCGCTGGGGGCCTGGCAGGCCTGGCATTTCGATTTCAGCCAGGTGCAGGTCGGCACCTGGCTGCTGCTGCTTTTCTACGCGCTGGCGGCCAGCGTGGTCACCGTGTGGCTGTGGATGCAGGGCCTGCGCAGCGTGCCGGCGCCGCGCGCCGGTGTCTTCAGCGTGATGCTGCCGGTGGCGGCCACGGCGGTCGGGGTCGTGTTCCTCGGCGAGAGCCTGGGCGCGGCCCAGTTGGGCGCCCTCAGCCTGGCGCTGGTCGGCTTGCTGCTCGCCACCTGGCCGACGGGGGGCGCACGAGATCAGCGCCGCGATCGGGGGCGTTGAACGGCTTGGACCGTGGAACTGTCGAATTACGCAACGCTGCGCTGGGTTTTTCAAAGAATTTGTCACGGCTCGCTGGCTTAGTATCCGCCGGCCCTCACTCGGACCAGCCAATGCACCACCGCGACCTGCCCCCCTCTTTCGCCCGTTGGAAATTCTTGGCGGCGTGCATTGCCGCCCTGCTCGCCTCGTGCGGCGGCGGCGGTGGTGAGGGGTCAGAACCAGCCAACAGCACACCCGACGAGACCCCCCAACAGGTCAGCGAGCACGTCAACTGGTCCGACCCGGCGACCTGGGGCGGCACCGTCCCGCCAGACGGGGCTGCAGTGGTGATTCCCGCAGGGAAAACCGTGGTTTTGGACACTGCCACGCGCAAGCTGGCAGACCTGCGCATCGAAGGCGTTTTGCGCCTGGCCGAGAAGGATGTGTCGCTCACCGCGGCGTCGATCCTGGTCACCGGCACGCTGCAAGCCGGCACCGCCGCGGCGCCTTTCACGCACCGCGCGACGATCACCTTGACGGGGGCTCCGGGCGGCACCGATGGGGCTTCACGCGGCCTGCGCGTGAGCGGCGGCAAGCTGCTGATGTACGGCGTTTCGCCCCAACCGGGCTGGACGAAGCTCAATCAGCACGCCGCAGTTGGCACAAAACAGTTTCAATTGAAACAAAATGTTGATTGGAAAGCAGGCGATCAGATCATCGTCGCGCCCACCGATCACTACGGCATCTCGTCCACCGAAGCGTTCACGCTGGCATCGGCCAGCGGCTCCACGGTGAACACCACCGCCGGCTTGGTCAAGTCGCGCTGGGGCCGCCTGCAGTACCCGACGGCCAACGGCATGTCGCTGACCGCCGACCCCAAATACACCCCGCCGGCCACACCGGCACCCACCTCGCTGGACGAGCGGGCCGCCGTGGGCAACCTGAGCCGCCGCATCGTGATCCAGGGTGCCGACGACGACGCCTGGCGCAACCAGGGTTTCGGCGCCCATGTGATGGTGATGAGCCTGAAATCGCAGGTGCAGGTCGACGGGGTCGAGTTCCGCCGTGTCGGCCAGGCCGGCCAGTTGGGCCGCTACCCGATGCACTGGCACCTGCTGAGCTACGACGCCGGCACCGGCGCCGAGCTGGGCGACGCCACAGGCCACTACATCCGCAACAGCGCGATCTGGGATTCGTCTAACCGCTGTGTGGTGCTGCACGCTACAAATGGTGTCACGGTACAGAACAACATCTGCTACGACATCAAGGGCCATGCGTTCTTCCTCGAAGACGCGGTCGAGCGCCGCAACGTCTTCGACGGCAACCTCGCGTTGAAGACGCGGGCGCCGACGCCGAAGAACCTGTTGAAGATCCACGAAGGCGCAGAAGTCTTCCAGGGGGGCCCGTCGGGCTTCTGGATGACCAACCCCGACAACCAGCTGACCAACAACCTGGCCGGCGACGCGCAGGGCAACGGCATCTGGCTGTCGTTCCCGCTGCACCCGCTGGGCTTGTCGCGCACGGTCAAGACCTGGCCGCGCTACACGCCGCTGGGCCAGGTTGAGAACAACACCGTGCACACGGCCCGTGGCCCCGGCATGCTGCTCGAATGGGTGCCGGTCGACGACAACGTCGCCCACCCTGAGACGACGCAAGGCACGCTGGCCTCGCAACGCTACGTGCCGATGAAGGGAGGCAAGCCCTGCCTGGACGGCGGCGGCCGCCCCTACGACTTCTGCCCCGACGCCCAGGTGCGCCTGACGATCAAGCGCACGACGTCGTTCAAGAACCGCGACGGCGCCTACCGCAACCGCGTCACGCAGCCCGACTACCTCGAATGGACGGTGGCCGACAACGTGGGCCTGGCCTTCGGCGGCGCAGCCCAGGAAGGCACGATCCAGCGCGGCCTGCTGGTCGGCACCAGCCTGAACCACAGCGATGGCAAGTACCCCTCCGGTGCGGCCAAGCCGGCCGGCATCGCCACCTACCACTCGACCGTGGCGGTGAAGGCCAACCACTTCGTCGACATCCCGTTCGTCGACGGGCAGACCAGCGGCGCCTTCAGCGCGGAGGACTACTACACCGTCGCCGTGGAGCGCGGCAAGGCACGCAACGGCGACAACCGGCTGACCAACAGCTCGCCGGGTTACCGCAACCTGCAGCCCGGCCTGCGCCAGCAACACCTGCCGAGCGAGAACTGGGCGCTGTCCGGCGCGATCTGGGACACCGAGGGTCAGTGGGGCCCGAAGAACTGGTACACCGTGCCGGACACGCCGTTCCTGACGATCGGCGCCAACTGCGTCGACGCCAAGCCCGCCGGTCGCAACGGCAAGACCTGCGAGGGCGAGTACTACGGCATCGAGTCGATCCAGACCGATTTCGATTCGTCGCGCTACGAGTTCGCCGCGGCGATCAATGCCTCGCGCCAGGACAGCAACGGCAACGAGATCGGCTCATGGCGGGTCGAGAACGGCTACACCCAGTACGTCAACCAGGACGTGGCCAAGAAATACGCCTGCGACACCCGCGTGACCCCGCCGCCGGGCAACTACTGCTCGTGGGAGCTGGGCCACATGCGCCACTTCGCAGTCCGCGCCTCGGGCCGTTATGTGCTGAGCTTCCCCGGCTGGCCGGCGGCCAAGTGGCTGGCCATCAACATCAGCAACGCCTCGGGCA
Source organism: Ideonella sp. (assembly GCF_041914305.1). NCBI lineage: Bacteria > Pseudomonadati > Pseudomonadota > Betaproteobacteria > Burkholderiales > Sphaerotilaceae > Ideonella > Ideonella sp. The sequence continues at coordinate 183,047 of NZ_JAYSDQ010000008.1, read as the reverse complement.
GCGAAGACAAGTTCCTGATGGCGGTGAAGTTCGACGGCCGCCTGCCCGCTGCCGCCTACGTGGTCGCCGGCTCTCAGTGGGACCGCGAGCAAGGCAGCTTCGACCCGAACTACCTCAAGCGCACCAATGTGCGGCCGATGGCGCCGGCGGCCAACCTGGCGGCCGTGCAGTCTTCGGCGGGCGACAAGTTCTGGCAAGACAAGGCCAACAACCTGGTCTGGTTCAAGTACGTCGGCGGCCTGCCCTTCCCCGGCCTCGAGAACCTGAAGAAGAACAGCGACGAAGACCTGTACCGCATGTACTCGGCGGTGGTCTACCCGAAGGACACCTGCACCGGCGCGGGCAGCCTGTCGGCCTGCCTGGCGCGCATCAAGGCGCTGGGCCTGCCGTGACGAGGCTGGCCTGCCGGCCGCGCGGCGGCGCCATGCCGTGGCTCGGCTGGGCCTCGCTGGGCGCCGTATTGCTGGCGCAGGCCGGTTGCCAGCCGGTGGCCAGCGCGCCGGCCACGCGCGAGCTGGACGCCCTGGTCGCGCGCTGCGTCGACGCGATGACGCGTGACGTGTGCGTGGCCCAGCGCGACACCGCCCAGAGCAGCAGCCCCGCGGCGAGCCAGGTGTTCGTGGCCGGCTTCGGCGCGATCAACGCCGAGGCGTATCGCGAGATCCGCGCGTCCGGCGAGGCGATGTGTAGCCTGGTGAAAAGCCGCTGCACGGCCGGCTGGAACGACAGCGCCTGCCAGACCGCACGCAGCCTCTGGCCGGCGCCCGGCAAGGGCTGAGCGCCGGGCGCACCGCCCTTCTACCTCGTCAGTTCTGCACCGCCGCGGCCGGCCGCGGGCGCAGCAGCAGCGCGCGCACGACGCCGTTGGCGCGGTTCTGCCCGGTCGCGGCGATCATGCCGCGGTGGTTGACGGCGTTGGCGCCGATGATCAGCCACTTGGCCTGGTCTTCCGCGCTGAGCTGGTTGTTCAGGTCGACCGTGTGCGCCCCGTCGTAGACGAAACCGTGGGTCTCTTCGGCCGCCGTGCTGGCCGCACCGACGATGACGCCGCTCATGTTGATGCCGTAGGCGCAGGCCGAGCCGCCACCGAGTGTCGGCAACGCGGTCATCGTGCCACGCGCGTAGACGAAGGCGCGTGACTCCTGGTCGCCTTCGAGCGTCGAGCAGCCCACGACCTGGCGCGCGTCGTTGATGCCCATGGCCTGCGCCCAGCTGCCACCCAGCGTGCCGACATCCAGCATCCGGCCGCGCCGGTAGAAGAAGCCGTGCGTGGCGCCACTGGCGGTGGAGGCATAACCCACCACGTCACCGTGGTCGTTGATCGCCCGAGCCACGCTGACGCTGCCGCCCAGCGTGCCCAGCTCTTGCATGCCGACGCCGGCCTGCCAGATGAAGCCACGCTCGCGGCCGTCCTTGCCGAAGGCGCTGCCGACGGCCTGGCCCAGGTTGTTCAGGCCGTAGCCATAGCTGTCGTTGTCGCAGCCACCGCAGTAGTCGTCGGGGAAGCCGTAGATGCGCGTGCTGGTGCTGCCGTCGTAGGTCAGCGCATGCGTGTTGTAGGCCGTGTCGGCCGAGGTCGCCAGCATCAGGCCGGCGTCGTTGATGCCACCGGCAGAAACATACGGCCAGTGCGGGATGTAGAGCGGCGGCACGGCGGTGCAAAGCGTGCGCGTGCAGTGCAGGCCGCTGGACCCATACGGGCCGTAGAAGTCGACGGCGGTGTCGCCGACCCGATTGATCGCGACCGCCGAGGTGTCGTTGAAGGGGTCGTCCGGCGGCCCCATGAAAGGCAGCTCGACCAGTCGGTAAAGGGGGGCGGCCGTCGCGGCAGCGCACCCCAAGCTCAAGAAAACCGCGAACGCAAAAGCAACAAAACGCTTGTTCCCAACTGCTTGCATCGTTTGACCTCCCGGGCTATCAGCCGCGGGCCCCATGCCCACGGCGCGGACGCGCATGAGGCGCCTCGTCAATAGGACACACCATCCCTAGCCCCGCTGAAATGTGACGTGCTTTACGATGTTGGCCAATCGTTGTTTGCCCAGGAGACCCCGATGACCCTGCCACGGGCTCCGGTTGACGGTGTGGCGGCGACGCGCCCGCTCAGTGGGATTCGACGGTCACCGGTGTCAGCAACGCGGCGCGGGTGATGCCCTTGTGCTCGCCGGTCGCGATGATCAAGCCGTTGTCGTTGATCGCGCGGGCTTCGGTGATGACCCAGTTCTTGCCGGTCTTGAGGTCGAGCCTGGTGTTCAGGTTGATCGCCGGGCCACCGGCCTGCCACAGGAAGGCACGCGGGCTGGAGCCGCCCAGCTCACTGGAGTAGCCCACCACCCAGCCGTTGCGGTTGATGCCCAGCGCACACGATTCATTGCCGCCCAGCGAAGGCAGCGGCGTCATCGCACCCGCCTGGTGGATAAAGCCGCGTTGCTCGGTGTCGCCCTCCAGCGTCGAGCAGCCGACGATCTGGCGCAGCTCGTTGACGCCGAAGGCAGCCGAGTGCGTGCCGCCCAGCGTGCCCAGGTCGCTCATCAGACCGCCGCGGTACACGAATGCCCGCTGCTGGCCGCCGGTCTGCGTCGATACACCGACGATGTCGCCCTTGTCGTTCAGCGCGTAGGCGTCGCTGAAGTCGCCGCCCAGCGTGCCCAGGCTGGTCAGCTGGGAGTTCTTGTAGACGAAGGCCCGCGCGCTGCCATTGATCGTGTAGGCCATCCCGGCGACCACGCCCTTGTTGTTGATGTCGCGGCCGTAGCTGTCGAGCATGCAACCGCCGCAGCCGTCTTCGGGCAGGCCGCCCAGGTCGACGGACTGCGTGCCGTCGAACAGGAAGGCGTGGGTCGTGAAGCCGGCGAACGAGCTGCCGGTGATGTGGCCGGCGTCGTTGATGCCGCTCGGCGAGGTGGCGGGGAACGAGCGCACCTGCAACTCGGGGATCTGCGTGCAGACCGCCTTCACGCACTGCGCCGCGGCGAAGCCCGAGACGCTGTAGCCGTATTCCACCGCGGTGCGGCCACCTTTGTTGATGGCGCGGCCGGTCGAGTACAGCGTGACGTCGCTCTTGGGGCCGATCAACAGCTCGGTGACCTTGTAGACCGTCTCGGCCTGGGCGGTGGCGCAGGCGCCGAGCGCAATCAGCGCAGCCGTCACCACCGTGAAGCGCTGCCGAGCGGGCAGCAAAGATTGACGCGAAGTACGGCGTTGCATTTGTTTGTTTCCTTCGATCCCATCCACGGCCCGGGCGCCCGGGCCGGCCGGATTATCTCGCCGAGGGGTCCAGCGCAGCGAGCGCTGCGGCACTCACTTCGTGGGGGTGCTGGCCCTTGAGCCGATGGTCCGACCAGACCTGGCGCCAGCGGCGCGAGCCCGGTTGGCCGTGGCGCAAGCCCAGCATGTGGCGCGCGGCGTGCGACCAGGGCACGCCGTAGCGCCCGGCCAGTTGCTCCATGTGGGCCACCATCGCGGCCTCGACCTGGTCGCGGTCCGGCGTGGCCGTGGCCTCGCCGTAGAAGCGCTGGTCCCACTCGGCCATCAGCCAGGGGTTGTGATAAGCCTCCCGGCCCAGCATCACGCCGTCCACATGCTGCAGGTGCCCGGCGATGTCGTCGTTGCCCTGCACGCCGCCGTTGAGCACGATCGTCAGCTGCGGGAAGTCCTTCTTCAGCTGGTAGACGAACTCATAGCGCAGCGGCGGCACCTCGCGGTTCTCTTTCGGGCTCAGGCCCTTCAGCCAGGCGTTGCGGGCGTGGGCGATGAAGACCGTGCAGCCGGCCGCGGCCACGGTGCCGACGAAGTCGCGCACAAAACCGTAGCTCTCTTCCTTGTCGATGCCGATGCGGTGTTTCACCGTCACCGGCAGGCCGCCCGCCACATCGACCATCGCCTTCACGCAATCGGCCACCAACTGCGGCTCGTTCATCAGGCAGGCGCCGAACGCGCCGCGCTGCACCCGCTCGCTCGGGCAGCCACAGTTCAGGTTGATCTCGTCGTAGCCCCAGCGGCGCGCCAGCTGCGTGGCGAAGGCCAGCTCTTCGGGCTCGCTGCCGCCCAGCTGCAGCGCCAGCGGGTGCTCTTCGGTGTTGAAGTCGAGGTGGCGCGGCTGGTCGCCATGGCGCAGCGCGCCTGTCGTCACCATCTCGGTGTACAGGCGCGTGCGCTTGGTGATCAAGCGATGGAAGTAGCGGCAATGCCGATCGGTCCAGTCCATCATCGGGGCGACGGACAGGCGCCAATCGGGCGCGGGCTTGTCGGGGGCAGAGGCCGCTTGCAACGCGGCGGTAGAGACAGGGGCTTTCACCCCTGAATTATCGGCGCGGGGCGGTTGTCAGCCGGCGCGGGCGGCGTTGGCCGCGATGCCATCGACGAAGCGCGGCAGCAACTGCAGCGGCAGGTCGTGGCCCATGCCGGTGATGTAGTCGCTGGTGGCGCCCGCGATGCGCCTGGCCAGGTCGCGCCCGTTGTCGACCGGGATCAGCGGGTCGGCCTCGCCGTGGATCACATGCGTGGGCGCCTGAATGCGGCCCAGGATCGGGCTGCGGTCGCCATCGGCCGCCACCGCCACCAATTGGCGCAGCGTGCCGCTCGGGCGCCAGGCGCGCTGCACGTTGTGGCGCATGCGCTCGCGAAAGGCGCCTGGGTCGGGCCGGTAGGCCGGGCTGCCGATGACCTGGAAGAGGTGGGCGTAGTGTTCGAGCAGGCCTTCCAGATCGTTGGTGCGCGGGCGCTGCAGCATCACGCGGCGCGCCGCCAGGGTGGCCTGCGGCAGCTTGCGAGAGCCGCTGGTGGTCATCATCAGGTTCAGGCTGAGCACGCGTTGCGGATGCTCGGCCGCCAGGTGCTGCGCCACCATGCCGCCCAACGAGGCCCCGCAGACGTGGGCGCTGCGGAGGCCCAGGGCGTCGAGCACGCCCAGCGCATCACGCGCCATGTCGGCCAGTTGGTAAGGCGCCTTCACCGGCCAGTGCAGCATGTGCTGCATGGTGGCCAGCGGCAGGTTGGGCACGCCGAGGTGGTCGAAGCCCTGGCTCAGCCCCGCATCGCGGTTGTCGAAGCGGATGACGCGGAAACCCCGGGAGACCAGGGCTTGCACCATCTCGGTCGGCCAACTGGTCAGCTGCATGCCCAGGCCCATGATCAGCAGCAGTGGCTCGCCGGCGGTCGAGCCCTCGTCTTCGACCTCGATCGAAATGCCGTTCGCGCTCAGTTGCATGGGGTCAAGCGGCCTGCGGCGCGGCGTGCCAGCTGTCGCCCGGTGTCGGCTTGAAGAACCAGCGCCGCACGCCGGCGGCCTCGAACGGCTGCCAGGCCCCCTCGGGCTGGCGCAGGCGATCGGCGATCAGGTACATCGTCAGCGGGTTCATGCCCATGCCGACGTGGCTGGCCTGCAGCTCGATGTTCTCGGTGTGCGGCAGCGGCGGGTTCAGGCTGCACTGCCAGGCCACCACGCCGTCGGTGCGCGAGTAGACCGAGGTCGTGGGCACCGGTGGCGGGCGGCGGATCTCGGCGATCACTTCCGGGTCGTGGGCCGACTTGCCGCTGACCAGCTCGAAGAAGCGCCAGGCATTGGTCGCCCGCGGGTGACCACCGAATGGCGAGCCCAGCGTGATGACGCAGCGCACCAGGTCCGGCAGCTGCTTGGCCAGCTCGCGCGCATAGACGCCGCCCAGGCTCCAGCCGATGAGGCTGACTTTCTGGCCGGTTCGCGCGTGCGCCTGCTGCAGGAGCTCGACACAGCCTTCCAGCACCCCTTCGCGCGGGCCGAAGTTGAAGCCCTGGCGCCACGGCTGCGGCGCGAAGCCGCGGTCGCGCAGGAAGTTGCGCATCGGCACGGTGCTGAAATCAGAAACACCGAGGCCGGGAAAGACGATGACCGGGTGGCCGTCGCCGGCCGGCAGTTGGCGCAGCCAGGGCGCGCTGGCCAGCAGCGCGGCGAATTCCCACGGCGCCCGGCCTTCGAGGGCCAGCTTCAGCAGCCCCGGCGCACGCACCGGGCTGGAATCGTTGTCATGAACGGGCATGGCCCGATCTTAGCGAGCCGCTGCAAGCGCCGGTCGGGCGCTTGCCCTAGGCTTTTGTCGCCTTCGTGACAGGCTGGCGACTCTGGCGGGCGGGCGCCGGTGCCGGCTTCGATGCGGCCGTGGGCGCCCTTCTGCCTTGGGCTGCCGGCGCGGCACCGGCTTTCTTCGCCGCGGGCGGGGCCTTGGCCGCCGGCCGCTTGCGGGCTGGTGCCGGTGCTGGTGCCGGCGCAGACTCTGGCGGCAGCAGTTGCAGGTCGGCGTAGGCGGCGCGCACGGCCTCGGCGTAGCGCGCAACGTCGGGCATCGCCGCGGCGTCGGCCATCATGCCGAAGTCCATGTGCTTGTCGAAGCTCTGCACCGTCACGTTCAGTGCCAGGCCGTGCACGACGATGCTGGTCGGGTAGTTGGTCAGCATGCGCGCGCCGGCCAGGTACAGCGGCACCTGCGGGCCCGGCACGTTCGAGATCGCCAGCGTGGCCACCGGCGGGATGCGCTCGGCCACCTTGGCCTTGCCGTAGATGGACCTGGCCGCTTCCATCAACCACGGCACGCCGATGCTGGGAAAGTCGGTCGGCAGCACGCTCTTGAGCGAGCCCATCGTTGCCTTCATCGCCGCAGAAGACGCCTTGATGTGCGCCAGCCGGCGCTGCGGGTCGGCCAGGTGCGTGCCCAGGCTGATGAAGCTGAGCGAGGCCTGGTTGTCTGAGCTGGTGTCGCCCGGCTGCCGCAGCGAGATCGGCACCGCAGCAATCATCGGCTTGCGCGGCACCGTGATGCCATGGGCCGCAAAGTACTTGCGCAGGCCACCGGCGCAGACGAACAGCACCACGTCGTTCAGGCTGCACTCGTGCAGCTTGGCCAGGGCCTTCATCTCGGCCAGCGGCAGCGACAGGCTGGCAAACGCCCTGCCCGGCGTGACCGACACGTTCAGCATCGTGCGTGGCGCCAGCGCGAGGTTGCTGACCTTGTTGCCCTTGCCGCGGTTCAGCAGCGGGGTGTGCATGGCCACTGCGCCGGCGGCGCGGGTGAGGCTGCTGACCGTGGCCGGCAGCTCGCGGATGATCTGCCCGACCTGCAGCACCTCGCCGGCGATCGCGCCGCGCAGCATCTCGGCCATGTCGTGGCGAAAGGTCTTCACGCGCTTGGACGGCCGCGTCTCGATCACCCGCGGCTCGGGGGTCAGGTCGAACAGGATGTTGGCCAGGGCCACCGCGGCCTGCCCGTCGACCGCGGCGTGGTGCACCTGGCTGTACAGCGCCACGCGCTTGTGGCCCGAGTGCGAGTTGCCCAGGCCCTCGAGCACATGAAACCGCCACAGCGGCTTGCTGCGGTCCAGCAGCTGCGGGTGCAGTGCGCCAACGGCCGCATGCAGCTCGGCCAGGCCGTCGCCCTTCTTGGCCGACGCCGGCAGCTTGACCTCGACGATGTGTTGGGTGAGATCGGGCTCGGCGTCGACCCAGACCGGGTTCGCCAGGTTCAGCGGCATCCACCACAGGCGACGGCGCAGCGCCGGCATCAACGGCAGGCGCGCGGCCATCAGGGCCCGCAGGTCCTTGACGAATGGGCCGCGGTAGCCCTTCGGCAACTCGAGCACATGCAAGGCGCCCACGTGCATGGGCATCTCGGGCGACTCGATGTAGAGAAAGGTCGCGTCCAGGCCGCTGAGCTGAAGCATGGGGGTCCCTGCGGTTCGAATCGGAATCGGCCCATGCTAGGGCGCAGCGCCGGGGTGGACGCTCGGGGGTCGCCCTAGGATCAGCGCAGCTGGGCCAGCGGGTGCGCCCAGGCGGGCCAGGGGCTGTCGAAGAAGGCGTCAACCATCGCTGGCGTCACGTCGGCCACCCGCGGCGGGTTCCAGCGCGGAGCGTGGTCCTTGTCGACCGCCAGGGCGCGAACGCCCTCCACCGTCTCGCTCGCCGCGCCGGGGCGCAGGTGGAAGCAGTGGCGCACCAGGTCACGCTCCATGCGCAGGTCGTCGGCCAGGCTCATCTGGCGCGCGCGTCGAATCTGCTCCAGCGTCACGGCCATCATCAACGGCGATTGCTTGTGCAACGCGGCCAGCGTGGCCTGCGCCCATTCGCCGGGGTCGGCCGCGAGCGACTGCTCGAAGGCTTGCAGGTGAGCGCCGGCGAAATGCTGGTCGATCAGCGCGCGGTGCGCGGCGATCGGGGCGGCGGTGTGCTGCGGGGCCGCGTGGTGGCGCAGCGTGTCGGCGATCGATTGCATCGTCAACCACGGCAAAGCGGCCAGCGCGTCGATCACCGCCGGCAGCGTGGCCGAGGGCAGCTCGATGTCGGCCAAGCCGGTCTCGATCGCATCGGCGGCCTTCAACACATGGCCGGTCAGCGCGAGGTATTCACCCAGGCGGCCGGCGCAGCGCGAGAGGAACCAGCCACCACCCACGTCCGGGAACAGGCCGATGTGGGTCTCGGGCATCGCGAGCTTGCTGTGCTCGGTGACGACGCGGTGCGACGCGCCCTGCGAAATGCCCATGCCACCGCCCATGCAGATGCCATCCATCCAGGCGATGTAGGGCTTCGGGTAGCCGTGGATCAGGTGGTTCAGCGCGTACTCTTCGGTGAAGAAGTCTTCGAGCTTCGGGTCACCAGCCAGCGCCGCCTGATGGAAGAAGCGGATGTCGCCTCCCGCGCAGAAGGCCGGCGCCTTGCCGGGCCGCGCAGCACCGTGCACCAGCACCGCGTCGATGCGGTCGTCGTCTTCCCAGGCTCGCAGCCAGCGGGTCAGCTCGCGGATCATGTCCAGCGACAGCGCGTTCAGCGCCGGCGCGCGGTTCAGCGTGATCAAGCCCAGGCGGCCGCGTCGTTCGGCCAGGATCTGCGCGTCGGTGTGGAGGGTGTCGCTCATCGGTACTACAAGGTCAGGTCAAACAGAGGCCGGGGCGGGTGCCGTGGACCGGCGCAGCAAGGCGAACAACTCGTTGGCGGCCAGCGAACCCAGCACGAGCGCCCCGCCGAACATCGCGGCAGGGGACGGCTTTTCGCCAGCGCCGAGCCAGGCCCAGGCCACGCCGAACAGCACCTCGAGCAAGGCCAGCAAGGCCACTTCGGGCGCGGCCAGCGTGCGCGCGGCCGTCACGGCCATCACGCAGGGAATGGCCAGTTGCGTCACGCCGAGCAAGGCGAGCCAGCCGACGTCCGGCGCCGAAGCTTGCAGCGGCCAGGCCACCGGCAAGGTGACGGCCGCCGAGATCAACGCACCGATCAGCAGGGCCGGCAGCATGTCGGACGAGGCTTCGCTGCGCGACGCGTGCTGGATCAGCGTCCAGTTGATCGCGCCGGCCACCGGCACGCCCATCGCGATGCCGGTGCCCAGCAGGTGGCTGCCGCCGGCGCCGCTGATGTCGGCGCCGAACATCCACGCGATACCGCCACCGGCCACCAGGATCGCGGCCCAGGTGCGGGCCGGCAGACGGTGATTCAGCAGAAAGCGCGACAGCAGCGCGGTGAACAGCGGCGCGGTGGCCATCACGACCAGCACGTTCGCCACCGTGGTCAGCGTGATCGCCACCATGAAGGCAGTGAACATCACGCTCCAGCACAGGCCCGAGGCCCACAGCACCTTGCCGCCCGTGCGGATGCGCGCCACCAGCGCCTGCGGCCCGCGCAGCCAGCCGAGCAGCACGATCAGGCCGACGGCGTTGAACAGGCTGCGCCAGAAGGTGACCTCGAACGAGCGCGCCTGCTCCAGTTGCCGAGTGATGACGCCTGCGGTGCTCCACAGCAGGGTCACCACAATCATCACGAACACGGCGCGGCGGTGGGTCATGGATTGAAAGCGGCTCCCAAGGAGCCGCGAGTGTCACTCAAACTGGAGCCCCCGCTTGGAGGGGGCTCAAGGGAGCGAAACGAAAATGGAAATGTACCGAGCAAGAAGGTGCTTATGCACCTTCGCGCGAGGCACGTTTCCGGTCGTGTTCCTTCAGGAATCGCTTGCGCACCCGGATGCTCTTGGGCGTGATCTCGACCAGTTCGTCGTCGGCGATGAACTCCACCGCGTATTCGAGCGTCAGGTCGATCGGCGGGGTGATCTTGATCGCGTCTTCCTTGCCGCTGACACGGAAGTTGGTCAGCTGCTTGGTGCGGGTGGCGTTGACGACGAGGTCGTTGTCGCGGCTGTGGATGCCGATGATCAGGCCTTCGTAGACCGGGTCGCCCGGCTTCACGAACATGCGGCCGCGGTCGTCCAGCTTGCCCAGCGCGTAGGTGAAGATTTCGCCGTCGTCCATGCTGATCAGCACGCCGTTCTTGCGGCCTTCGATGTCGCCCTTGTGGGGTTCGTAGCCGTCGAAGATGTTGCTGATCAGGCCGGTGCCGCGGGTCAGGTTCATGAACTCGTTCGAGAAGCCGATCAGGCCCCGTGCCGGGATGCGGTATTCGAGCCGCACACGGCCGTTGCCGTCGGTTTCCATGTTGACCAGCTCGGCCTTGCGCTCGCCCAGCGCCTGCATCACGCCACCTTGGTGGGTGTCTTCGACGTCGGCGGTGACCAGCTCGATCGGCTCGTGCTTCTCGCCATTGACTTCATGGAACACCACGCGCGGCTTCGACACGGCCAGCTCGTAGCCTTCGCGGCGCATGTTCTCGAGCAGGATGGTCAGGTGCAGTTCGCCGCGGCCCGAGACTTCGAAGATGCCGTCTTCGTCGGTCTCTTTCACGCGCAGCGCGACGTTGTGCTGCAGCTCTTTCTGCAGCCGGTCCCAGATCTGGCGGCTGGTGACGAACTTGCCTTCACGGCCGGCCAGCGGCGAGGTGTTGACGCAGAAGTTCATGGTCAGCGTCGGCTCGTCGACGCGCAGCATTGGCAGCGGCTGCGGGTTCAGCGGGTCGGTGATGGTCACGCCGATACCGATGTCCTCGATGCCGTTGATCAGCACGATATCGCCCGGGCCGGCTTCGGTGGCTTGCACGCGCTCCAGGCCTTCGAAGGTGAGCACCTGGTTGATGCGGCCCTTGATGGTCTTGCCGTCCGGGCCTTCCATCACGACCACGTCCATCGCCGGCTTGATCGTGCCCTGGTTGACGCGGCCCACGCCGATGCGGCCGACGTAGGTGGAATAGTCGAGCGACGAAATCTGCAGCTGCAGCGGCGCGGTGGGGTCACCTTGGTGCGCCGGCACATGCTTGAGCACGGTGTCGAACAGCGCGGTCATGTCCTGGCCCCACTGCTCGCCCGGTGCGCCTTCTTCCAGCGACGCCCAGCCGTTCAGGCCCGAGGCGTAGACGACCGGGAAGTCGAGCTGCTCGTCGTTGGCGCCCAGCTTGTCGAACAGCTCGAAAGCGGCGTTGATCACGTAGTCGGGGCGCGCACCCGGCTTGTCGACCTTGTTGACGACGACGATGGGCTTCAGGCCCAGCGCCAGCGCCTTCTTGGTCACGAAGCGCGTCTGCGGCATCGGGCCTTCTTGCGCGTCGATCAGCAGCACCACGCCGTCGACCATCGACAGCGCGCGCTCGACCTCGCCGCCGAAGTCGGCGTGGCCCGGGGTGTCGACGATGTTGACGTGGGTGCCCTTCCATTCGACGGCGCAGTTCTTGGCCAGGATGGTGATGCCACGTTCTTTTTCGATGTCGTTGCTGTCCATCACGCGCTCGGCGACCTTCTCGTTCTCACGGAAGGTGCCGCTCTGGCGCAGCAGCTGGTCGACCAGCGTGGTCTTGCCATGGTCGACGTGGGCAATGATGGCGATGTTGCGGATCTGGCGGGTCATGTCGTGCTCTCGGTAACTTGGATCAGGGCCTGCACCTCGATCGGGCTCAGCAGGCGGTCGGCGATCAGCTCGCCGGCGGTGATGTGGGCGCTGCCCAGGAAGGCGGCTGGTTCGGGGCCGTAGACGCGGACCGCTTCACGGTCCGGCTCATTCACGCGGCGGCGCAATCCAGACAGGAATCGCGCCGCTTCGGCCTCGGCCAGCCGCAGCAGCGGCCAGTCGTTGAGCAGGCAGTCCGGTGGGTGCAGCAGCGCGTCGCGCGCCGGTTCGTCGAGCGCTGCCAAGGCGTCCAACGTGATCGCGCCGGCCAGCGTCAAGGCGCCGGTCTCGGTGCGGCGCAGCGACGCAAGGTGCGCGCCGCAGCCCAGGCGCTCGCCGATGTCCTCGGCCAGCGTGCGGATGTAGGTGCCCTTGCTGCAGCGCACGGCGATCGTCAGCTCAAACCGCGCATCGTCCCAGCCCAGCATGTCGATCGCGTGAATCGTCACGCGGCGCGCTTCGCGCTCGACCTCGATGCCGGCCCGGGCGTATTCGTACAGCGCCTTGCCGTCCTTCTTGAGCGCCGAGTGCATCGGGGGGATCTGGTCGATCTGGCCCACAAACGCTGCACACGCGGCAGCGAGTTGTTCGGGCGTGACCGACACCGGGCGCTCTTCGATCACCTCGCCTTCGCGGTCACCACCGACCGTGCGCTGGCCCAGCCGCAGCACCGCGGTGTAGGCCTTATCGGCATCGAGGCTGACCTGGCTGAACTTGGTGGCGGCGCCGAAGCAAAGCGGCAGCAGGCCCGAGGCGAGCGGGTCCAGCGTGCCGGTGTGGCCGGCCTTCTCGGCCCGCAGCAGCCACTTGGCCTTCTGCAATGCGTCGTTGCTCGACAGGCCGACCGGCTTGTCGAGCAACAACACACCGTGCAGGGCGCGGCGCTGGATGCGGGTTCGGTGAGGCTTGTTCACGGTTGCTGGTCTTCGTCGTCCTTGGCGCGCGTCGCGTTGGCCCGCTGGATCAGCGAGTTCAGGTCGGCGGCGCGCTCGGTGGTCTGGTCGAACTTGAAGTGCAGCGTCGGCACGGTATGGATCGTCAGGCGCTTGAACAGGCCGTTGCGCACGAAACCGGCGGCCTCGTTCAACGCGATCTCGCACTCGTGCGGGTCACCGACCAACAGCGAGAAGAAGACGTTTGCGTGCGCATAGTCGGGCGTGACCTCGACCGCGTTGATCGTGACCATGCCAATGCGCGGATCCTTCAGCTCGCGGATCAGCTCGGCTAGATCGCGCTGGATCTGGTCGGCCACGCGATGGCTGCGGTTCGGGATGCTTTTCTTGTGTCTCATGGTGTTTGGTCGCTCCTAAAGCAAGAAACCCCGCCGTTTCCGGCGGGGTTTTCCTGGCATGAAGCCGGACCCGCCTTACAGCGTTCGGGCGACTTCCTTGACCTCGAAGAACTCCAACTGGTCGCCCTCTGCGATGTCGTTGTAGTTCTTCAGCTTGATACCGCACTCGAAGCCTTCCTTGACCTCGCGAACGTCGTCCTTCTCGCGGCGGACCGAATCGACCTCGCCGGTGTAGATGACGATGTTCTCGCGCAGCAGGCGGAACTTCGCGCCACGGCGAACCATGCCCGACGTGACCATCGAGCCGGCCACCGTGCCGATCTTCGACGCGACGAAGACCTTGCGGATCTCGGCCGTGCCCAGCGCTTCTTCGCGCTGCTCGGGTGCCAGCATGCCGCTCATCGCCGCCTTCACCTCATCCACGGCGTCGTAGATGATGTTGTAGTAGCGGATGTCGACGCCATTGCCTTCGGCCAGCTTGCGCGCGCCGGCATCGGCCCGCGTGTTGAAGCCGATGATGATGGCCTTGGAGGCGATCGCCAGGTTGACGTCCGACTCGCTGATGCCACCGACCGCCGCGTGCACGATCTGCACCTTGACCTCGTCGGTCGACAGCTTGAGCAGCGAGGTCGCCAGCGCTTCCTGCGAGCCCTGCACGTCGGCCTTGATGATCAACGGCAGGTTCTGCGCCTGGCCTTCGCCCATGTTCTCGAACATGTTCTCGAGCTTGGCGGCCTGCTGCTTGGCCAGCTTCACATCGCGGTACTTGCCCTGGCGGAAGGTCGCGATTTCGCGCGCACGCCGCTCGTCGGACAGCACCATGAAGTCGTCGCCGGCCTGGGGCACTTCGGTCAGACCCTGGATTTCGACCGGGATCGACGGGCCGGCCTCTGCCGTGTTCTTGCCGTCTTCGTCGAGCATGGCCCGCACGCGGCCGTAGCTGGCGCCGGCCAGCACCACGTCGCCACGCTTCAACGTACCAGACTGCACCAGCACCGTCGCGACCGGGCCGCGGCCCTTGTCCAGGCGGGCTTCGATCACGATGCCCTTGGCCATCGCGTCGGCCGGGGCCTTCAGCTCCAGCACTTCGGCCTGCAGCAGCACCTGCTCCAGCAGGTCGTCGATGCCTTGGCCGGTCTTGGCGGACACCGGCACGAACGGCGAATCACCACCGAACTCTTCCGGCACCACCTGCTCGGCCACCAGCTCGTTCTTCACGCGCTCGGGGTTGGCATCGGGCTTGTCGATCTTGTTCATCGCCACGACGATGGGCACGCCCGCCGCCTTGGCATGGTGGATCGCTTCCTTCGTCTGCGGCATCACACCGTCGTCGGCCGCGACCACCAGGATCACGATGTCGGTGGCCTTGGCGCCACGGGCACGCATCGCGGTGAACGCCGCGTGGCCCGGGGTGTCGAGGAAGGTGATCATGCCGCGCGGCGTGTCGACGTGGTAGGCGCCGATGTGCTGCGTGATGCCGCCGGCTTCGCCTGCGGCCACGCGGGCACGGCGGATGTAGTCCAGCAGCGAGGTCTTGCCGTGGTCGACGTGGCCCATCACGGTCACGACCGGCGCACGCGGCAGCTCTTCGCCACCAACGGCTGCTTCTTCCTCTTCCGAGAAGGCTTCCGGATCGTCCAGCTTCGCGGCAAAGGCCTTGTGGCCCATTTCCTCGACCAGGATCATCGCGGTTTCCTGGTCCAGCTGCTGGTTGATCGTGACCATCTGGCCCAGCTTCATCAGCTGCTTGATCAACTCGGAGGCCTTGATGGCCATCTTGTGCGCCAGGTCGGCCACCGAGATGGTCTCGGGCACGTGCACTTCTTGCACCACCGGTTCGGTCGGCGCCTGGAAGTTCGAGGCGCCTGCGTCGCGGCTGTCGCCACGGCGGCCACCACGCGGGGCACGCCAGCCCGGGCGACCTGCGCCCGAGTCGGTGCGGCCCTTGGCGGCGGCGCCCTTCTTCTTGGCATCGTCAGCCCAGCTGGACGACAGCTTCTCGGACTTGACCGACTTCTTGTCGCCCGGCTTCGCAGCGGCGCCAGCGGTCGTCGTGGTCGTGCCCGGTGCGGCCTTGGGTTTGTGGATGGTGCCCTTGATGCCTTCCTTGGCAGCAGCGGGATCGGCCGGCTTCGGCTCTTCCGGCTTCTTGGCGACCATCACCTTGTTCTTGCGCGCCATCATGTCGCGGATGGCGGCGGCTTCGGCTTCGGCAGCCTGGCGGCGCTTGCCCAGATCGGCCATGCGCTGCTTTTCTTCCGCGTCGGCATCGGCCGCCTTGATCACCCGCAGACCCGGCTTGGGCGCGGGTGCAGGAGCCGGTGCAGGCGGCGGCTCGACCGCCGGGGCCGGTGCGGGCGCGGCAGCAGCCGGTGCCGGCGCGGCCTCGGCGGCGGCAGAACCGGCGGCCTTGGCTAGCGCGGCCTGGGCCTGCGCGGCGGCCTCGGCAGCAGCCTTCTCGGCCGCGGCGGCTTCGGCAGCCGCGCGCTCGGCGGCTTCGCGCTCGGCGCGCTCGCGTTCTTCACGCTCTTCGCGCTGACGGCGCTTTTCGGCCAGCTCTTCTTCCTGGCGACGAATCAGCTCGGCCTGGCGGCGGGCTTCTTCTTCGCGGCGGGCGAGCTCGGCTTCGTCGATCACCGGTGCGGCCGGTGCGACTTCTTCTTCAGGGGCGTTGCCGGGCACATCGTCACGCTTGACGAAGACGCGCTTCTTGCGCACCTCGACCTGGATCGTGCGGGCCTTGCCGGAGGCGTCGGCTTGCTTGATCTCGCTGGTCGACTTGCGGGTCAGCGTGATCTTCTTGCGGTCGCCGCCGGCGGTGCCGTGCGAGCTGCGCAGGAATTCGAGCAACCGTTCCTTGTCGGACTCGGTGAGCGAATCGTCAGGCGACTTCTTGGCGACGCCGGCCGACTGTAGCTGCTCGAGCAGCGTCGCCGCGGGCCGATTCAGCTCCGTGGCGAGTTGGGCGACGGTGGTCACTGCCATGTCTGGATTTCCTTGATCTTGATGCCGGTATCTCGTGGGCGCTTGGGTGAGGCGGTCGTTGATCAGGCGTTGAACCAATGTTCACGCGCCTTCATGATCAGCGCCTTGGCCTGCGCGTCATCCACGCCGGTCATCTCGATGAGCTCGTCTACGGCCAGGTCGGCCAGGTCGTCGCGGGTGTGCACGCCCCCATCGGCGAGCTTGGCGATCAGGTCGGGTTGCAGGCCCTTGCCTTCGAATTCGAGGTCGCGCAGATCCTGCGACACCTCGTCGACCTTTTCTTCGCGGGCGATTTCCATCGTCAGCAGCGCATCCTTGGCACGGGTGCGCAGCTCGCTGACGGTGTCTTCGTCGAAGCCTTCGATCTCGAGCATTTCCTGCGCCGGCACATAGGCCACTTCTTCGAGGCTGGTGAAACCTTCCTCGATCAGCAGGTCGGCCACCTCCTCGTCGACGTCGAGCTTGTCGACGAAGAGCTTGCGGATCGACCCCGATTCTTCAGCCTGCTTGGCGGCCGATTCTTCGGCCGTCATGATGTTGATGCGCCAGCCGGTCAGCTCGGAGGCGAGCCGCACGTTCTGGCCGCCGCGGCCGATGGCGATGGCGAGGTTCTCCTCGTCGACCACCACGTCCATCGCGTGGCGCTCCTCGTCGACGACGATCGACTGCACGTTGGCCGGCGCCAGCGCGCCGATCACGAACTGCGCCGGGTCTTCCGACCACAGCACGATGTCGACACGCTCGCCGGCGAGCTCGTTGGTGACCGCGGTCACGCGCGAGCCACGCACGCCGACGCAGGTGCCGATCGGGTCGACCCGCTTGTCGTGCGACACGACGGCGATCTTGGCGCGCGAGCCCGAGTCACGGGCGCAGCTCTTGATCTCGAGCAGGCCTTGTTCGATTTCGGGCACTTCCTGGGCGAACAGCTCGACCATGAAGCCGGGCGCCGAGCGCGACAGCATGATCTGCGGGCCACGGGCAGCGGTGTCGATGCCGGCGATGAACGCCCGCACGCGGTCACCCGAACGAAGGTTTTCCTTCGGGATCATCTCGCTGCGCTTCAAGCGGCCTTCGACACGGCCCGACTCGACGATGATGTCGCCCTTGTCCAGACGCTTGACGGTGCCGACGAAGATCTTCTCGCCGCGCGACAGGAAGTCGGTCAGCAACTGTTCGCGCTCGGCGTCGCGGATCTTCTGCAGGATCACCTGCTTGGCAGCCTGGGCACCGATGCGGCCGATCGGCACCGAGTCGACCGGCTCTTCGATGTAGTCGTCGACCTCGATGTCGTCGATCTGCTCTTTCGCTTCGAACAGCAGGATCTCGGCATCGGGGATCTGCAGGCCGGCCTCGTCCGGCACGACGTGCCAGCGACGGAAGGTCTCGTACTCGCCGGTTTCGCGGTCGACGGTGACACGGATATCCACCTCGCCACCGTGCAGTTTCTTGGTGGCCTGGGCCAGCGCTGCCTCGACGGCGCCGAACACGACATCACGCTCGACGCTCTTCTCACGAGAGATCGCGTCCACCAACATCAGCATTTCGCGGTTCATTGTTCTTGACCTCCGTCAGTTTCGCCGGCCGACTGCTCACTGGCCGACGCGCCCTTGCCTCGGCGCCCCTTGAAATTGAGCACCGGCACGAGCCGGGCTTCGCGAACCTCGTCGAAAGCAAAGTCGAGCACCTGGTCGACCTTGCCGTCGTTGAATATCAATTGCCAACCCGGGCCCGCCGCGCCACCATCGACGGCTTCAGCGGCTTGCAGCGTGCCCTGGAATTTCTTGCGGCCTTGGAAAGGCAGCTTCAACGTGATCTGAACTTCCTGCCCGGCGAAACGCGCGTAGTCTTCGACCCGCTTCAGCGGGCGATCAAGCCCGGGCGAGGAGACTTCGAGCCGCGCGTAGTCGACGTTGTCGACCTCGAGCACATATTGCAGCTGGCGGGTGACGGCCTCGCAATCCTCGACCGTGACGAACTCGTGTTCGCCGGTGGGATAGGCGCGGCCAGGCACGCGATCGATAGAGACGCGCAACAACCCGCCTGCCGATCGCTCGACATCGACGAGTTCATAACCCAACCCGGTCACCGTCTTCTCGACGGCTTGGCTCCAGCTCATTAGGTGGCAGTTAACCTTGTTCAAAAGCCCGCGCGCAGCCAGTATGGAAACGCTTCTGAGGCATCAAAAAACCTTAATCCGCCATGCAAAACGACCACGCAAAAAAAATGGGCTGGATGAATCCGCCCACTTTTCAGTGTGTGTCCGCAGTTCTAGCGAAGGACGGATTGTAGCCTGCAAGAGATGTACCCGCAAGACCTGAAGGGTGCGCGTGCGAGAATCCGCATCCACACAACAACCCCTTCGGAGACCGCATGGGATTCCTCGCCGGCAAGCGCCTTCTGATCACCGGCCTGTTGTCTAACCGCTCGATCGCTTACGGCATCGCCCAGGCCTGCCGCCGCGAAGGCGCCGAGCTGGCGTTCAGCTATGTCGGCGAGCGCTTCAAAGAGCGGATCACCGAATTTGCCGCCGAATTCGACTCCAAGCTGGTCTTCGATTGTGACGTGGGCGACGACGCAGCAATCGAGAAACTGTTCGCCGACTTGAAGACCGCCTGGCCTGAAGGCTTCGACGGCTTCGTCCATTCGATCGGCTTTGCGCCCCGCGAGGCGATCGCCGGCGAGTTCCTCGACGGGCTGACGCGCGAGAATTACCGCATCGCCCACGACATCTCGGCCTACAGCTTCCCGGCGCTGGCCAAGGCCGCCCTGCCCAGCCTGCGCCCGAAGGCGGCGCTGCTGACACTGTCATACCTGGGTGCGATCCGCGCGGTGCCGGCCTACAACACGATGGGCCTGGCCAAGGCGTCGCTGGAAGCCAGCGTGCGTTACCTGGCCGCCGGCCTGGGCCCCAAGGGCATCCGCGTCAACGGCATTTCGGCCGGCCCGATCAAGACCCTCGCCGCCTCAGGCATCAAGGGCTTCGGCAAGCTGCTCGAGGTCTTCTCCAAGAATGCCCCGCTGCGGCGCAACGTGACGATCGAAGACGTCGGCAATGTCGCCGCCTTCCTGCTGTCAGACCTGGCCGCCGGCGTGACCTCTGAAATCACCTACGTCGACGGCGGCTTCAGCCACGTGATGATTGGCGCGATGCCCGGGGAAGAATAGGCGCCTGCCCCACCCCCATGACAAAGCCCGGCGATTGCCGGGCTTTTTTGTTGCCTGCACCTGCTTAGGGCACCAGGCACAGAGGCTTGGCGCACTGAGACAGGCACTCGCGAGTCCACTAGGACTCGCTCGGCGCAGGCTCAATCCCTGACGCAGTCGACGCAATAGCGCTTGTCGCCGTTCGGCAGGTCTTCTGCCACCAGGCCGTGCACGTCAGTGTCGAAGCCCGGGAACGCCTTGTTGAACGCCCGCGTGAAGCGCAGGTAGTCGACGATCTTCTTGTTGAAGCGCTCGCCCGGGATCAGCAGCGGGATGCCCGGCGGGTAAGGCGTCAGCAGCGAGGTCGTGATGCGGCCCTCGAGCTTGTCGATCTCGACCCGCTCGATGCGGCGGCGCGCGATGTTGGCGAATGCGTCGCTCGGCTTCATCGCCGGCTGCAGATCCGACAGGTACATCTCTGTCGTCAGGCGCGCGATGTCGCCCTTGGCGTACATCTCGTGGATGCCACTGCACAGGTCGGCCAGGCCCATGCGCTCGTAGCGCGGGTGCGCGGCGCAGAACTCGGGCAGGATGCGCCACAGCGGCTGGTTGCGGTCGTAGTCGTCCTTGAACTGCTGCAGCGCAGTCAGCAGCGTGTTCCAGCGGCCCTTGGTGATGCCGATGGTGAACATGATGAAGAACGAGTACAGGCCCGTCTTCTCGACCACCACGCCGTGTTCGGCCAGGTATTTGGTGACGATCGACGCTGGGATGCCCGTCTTGGCGAACTTGCCGGACATGTCCATCCCCGGCGTGATGATGGTGGACTTGATCGGGTCCAACATGTTGAAGCCGGCCGCCATGGCGCCGAAGCCGTGCCACTTGGCATTGGCCTTCAGCACCCAGTCTTCCGGCTTGCCGATGCCGTCTTCGGCCAGCTTGTCCGGGCCCCAGACCTTGAACCACCAGTCCTTGGCGCCATAGTCGGCATCGACCTTGCGCATCGCACGGCGGAAGTCCAGCGCCTCGCGAATGCTTTCTTCCACCAGCGCGGTGCCGCCCGGCGGCTCCATCATCGCCGCCGCCACATCGCACGAGGCGATGATCGCGTACTGCGGCGAGGTGGAGGTGTGCATCAGGTAGGCCTCGTTGAAGAGGTCGCGGTCCAGCTGCACGGTCTGCGACTCTTGCACCAGCACCTGCGAGGCCTGGCTGATGCCGGCCAGCAGCTTGTGGGTCGACTGGGTCGCGTAGACCATCGCCTGCTTCGGGCGCGGGCGGCCCTTGCCCATCGCGTAGTAGGTGCCGTAGAACTTGTGGAACGCCGCGTGCGGCAGCCAGGCCTCGTCGAAGTGCAGCGTGTCGACCCAGCCGTCGAGCTTGTCCTTGATCGTCTCGGTGTTGTAGAGCACACCGTCGTAGGTGCTCTGCGTGACGGTCAGGATCTTCGGCCGCACCGTCTTGGCATCCACGCCTTGCAGCAGCGGGTGTTTGGCGATCTTCTTCTGGATCGAGGCCTTGCTGAACTCGCTCTCGGGGATCGGGCCGATGATGCCGTAGTGGTTGCGCGTCGGCGTCAGGAACACCGGCACCGCACCGGTCATGATGATCGAGTGCAGGATCGACTTGTGGCAGTTGCGATCGACCAGCACCACGTCGTCCGGCGCCACGTTGTGGTGCCAGACCATCTTGTTGCTGGTCGAGGTGCCGTTGGTGACGAAGAAGCAGTGGTCGGCATTGAAGATGCGCGCCGCGTTCTTCTCACTTGCCGCCACCGGGCCGGTGTGGTCCAGCAACTGGCCGAGTTCTTCCACCGCGTTGCAGACGTCGGCCCGCAGCATGTTCTCGCCGAAGAACTGGTGGAACATCCGGCCGATCGGGCTCTTCAGGAACGCCACGCCGCCCGAATGGCCCGGGCAGTGCCACGAATACGAGCCGTCTTGCGCGTAATCGACCAGCGCGGCAAAGAACGGAGGCGCCAGCGAGCCGAGGTAGCTCTTGGCCTCGCGGATGATGTGGCGCGCCACGAACTCGGGCGTGTCCTCGAACATGTGGATGAAGCCGTGCAGCTCGCGCAGGATGTCGTTCGGGATGTGCTGCGAGGTGCGCGTTTCGCCGTACAGGTAGATCGGGATCTCGGCATTGCGAAAGCGGATCTCCTCGATGAACTTGCGCAGGTTCAGCACCGCCGGGTCCAACTCGGGGCCGGGGGTGAATTCCTCGTCGTCGATCGACAGGATGAAGGCGCTGGCGCGGCTTTGCTGCTGGGCGAACTGCGACAGGTCGCCATAGCTGGTGACGCCGATCACCTCGAAACCCTCTTTCTGCATCGCCTCGGCCAGCGCGCGTATGCCCAGACCCGAGGTGTTCTCGGAGCGGAAGTCCTCATCGATGATCACGATGGGAAAAGAAAAGCGCTGCATGGCGGCGGCCTCGGTTGGGCTGGCAGAAAATGGAAAGCGCGAAGTGTAGGGCCGATGAATGGCCCCGAGTTGACAAGTGGCGCCAAAACCAACAGGCGCCGCCACCGCAGGAGGCGACGATGAACTGGGACCATTCGACAGCCTGGTGGGTGGCCACCGGCGTGCTGGTGGCGGCAGAGCTGGCCAGCGGCACTTTCTACCTCTTGATGGTGGCCATCGGCACCGCCGCCGGCGCCCTGGCCGCGCACGCCGCCCTGCCCTTCACCGGTCAACTGATGGCCGCCGCCGCTGTGGGCGGCGCTGCCGTGGCGCTGTGGCACCGGCGCCGGCTGGCGCAGCCGGCCGGGCCCCGGGCGGCCGAGAACCCGGACCTGAATCTCGACGTCGGCTCGCACGTGCAGGTGCCTGCCTGGGGCGAAGACCGCCGCGCCCACGTCACCCACCGCGGCGCCGCCTGGACGGCCCGCTTCGGCGGCCATGGCGCCCCCTCGCCGGGCGAGCATGTCATCGTCGCGGTCGAAGGCACCCAGCTCGTGCTCGACCGCGTGGCCGTTTGAGCGCCACCGCCCCTCTTCACTCCAAGGAAGCCTGATGGAAATCGTCGCCCTGATCGTCTTCTTCATCGCGGTGCTGTTCATTGCGCGCTCGGTGAAGGTGGTGCCGCAGCAAAACGCCTGGATCGTCGAGCGCCTGGGCCGCTACCACGCCACGCTGGCACCCGGTTTGAACATCCTGGTGCCATTCGTCGACCGGCTGGCCTATCGCCACTCGCTGAAGGAGATCCCGCTCGACGTGCCGAGCCAGGTCTGCATCACCCGCGACAACACCCAACTCACGGTCGACGGCATCCTGTACTTTCAGGTCACCGACCCGATGCGCGCCAGCTACGGCTCGTCGAACTACATCATCGCCATCACGCAGTTGGCCCAGACCACGCTGCGCAGCGTGATCGGCAAGATGGAGCTGGACCGGACCTTCGAAGAGCGCGAGATCATCAACAGCTCGGTCGTCGCGGCGCTGGACGAAGCGGCGCTGAACTGGGGCGTCAAGGTGCTGCGTTATGAAATCAAGGACCTGACGCCGCCCGCCGCGATCCTGCACTCGATGCAGGCGCAGATCACTGCCGAGCGCGAGAAGCGCGCGCTGATCGCCGCGTCCGAGGGCCGCCGCCAGGAGCAGATCAACATCGCCACCGGCGAGCGCGAAGCCTTCATCGCCCGCTCAGAAGGCGCCAAGCAAGCCGAGATCAACAAGGCGCAGGGCGAAGCGGCGGCGATCCTGGCCGTGGCCGAAGCCACGGCGGGCGCCATCCGCCAGGTGGCGGCCGCCATCCAGTCGCCCGGCGGCGAACAGGCCGTGCAGCTGAAGGTGGCCGAAAAAGCCGTCGAAGCCTATGCCCAGCTCGCGCAGAAGAACAACACGATGATCGTGCCCGGCAACATGAGCGAAGTCTCGTCGCTGGTGGCCAGCGCGATGGCACTGATGCGCAGCCCGGCGACTCACCCGGGCCCACATCCAGCCAGCCCACGCTGAACTGGACAATCCATGGGCTAGAATGCCCGGCTGTCCCTGCGGAGGGGTGGATGAGCGGTTTAAGTCGCACGCCTGGAAAGCGTGTGTGGGTTAATCCCCACCGCGGGTTCGAATCCCGCCCCCTCCGCCAGCGACCAACGAATAACGGGCCCTTGAGGCCCGTTTTGTTTTCCGGTCTCGCCGCCGCGCGCTATGGCGTTGCGCTGGCAGCCGAAGCTGCTGCTGGCGGCGCAACCGCGGGCGTGGTCGACTTGGGCATGAGATCGGCGCGGGTGCGGTCGTCGTAGTCCTTCATTTCCTCGCGCGCCTGCTGTTCGTTGAGCAGGCGGAAGCGGGAACCGATCGTCATCTGCATGCCCGACATGCCCTGCGCAGTGTCGAACATCAGCCAGTAGGTCTTGCCTGCCACGAAGTCCCCGCGCACCGCCACGTCGGGCGCCTGAACCATCGGGTTCCAGTGGGCCTTGACCTCGTGCGAACCCGGCTTCACGGGGATCCGCGCGTAGTCCTTTCGGCGCAACGACGCCATCTCCTGGCCATCGATCAGGACGTTGACGGGGAACATCGACGTGGCCTGGGTCTTCGCACGCAGCACGTACACCGTCGCCAGCCCGGGGTAATCGGTCTTGTCGGCGGCCACCGTGGTCATGTCGGGCAGATCATGGACAGGTCGGGTAACGCAGCCCGCGAGCGTGAAGGCCAGCAGCAGGCCAAGCAGAGGTCGGAATTTCATGGGAATTGAAGTCAGTGAAAGAGGAAGACACAGCAAAGAGAAAGCCGCCCTTGGGCGGCTTTCTTGCTGATGCCGAGGCGGTTGATCAGCGAACCACAGCGATCTGCTCGCGCTTGTCACCCTTGTAGGTGAACAGGGTCAGTGCGCCGTTCTTGATGTCGCCCTTTTCGTCGAACGAGATCGTGCCGGTCACACCCTTGTAGCCGTTGGTCTTGGCCAGCACCGGCAGGTACTTGGCGGGCTCGGCAGAGCCGGCCTTGACCATCGCGTCGACCATCACCATCGTGGCGTCATAGACGTACGGGGCGTAGATCTGCACGTCGGCGTTGAACTTCTTCTTGAAGTCGACCTTGAACTTCTCCATCGCCGTCTTCTGCGCGCCTTCGACGCCACCGGCTTCAGCGCACACGACCTGGCCGTCGGCCATCGCGCCCGCGGCCAGCTTGGGCAGCTCGCCCGAGCAGATGCCGTCGCCGCCCATGAACTTGGCGGTGATGCCCAGTTGCTTCATCTGGCGGATCATCGGGCCGGCCACCGCGTCCATGCCGCCGTAGAACACGACGTCGGGCTTGGCGGCCTTGATGCTGGTCAGGATGGCGGTGAAGTCCGTCGCCTTGTCGTTGGTGAACTCACGCTTGGCGATCGCGCCGCCAGCGCCCTTGACACCCTTTTCGAACTCGTCGGCCACGCCTTGACCGTAGGCGGTGCGGTCGTCGATCACGGCGATCGTCTTGCCCTTGAGCTCGGTCACGGCGTACTTGCCCAGCGTGCCACCCAGGTGCACGTCGTCAGCCACCACGCGGAAGGTGGTCTTGAAGCCTTGGCGGGTGAACTTGGGGTTCGTCGCCGAGGGGCTGATCTGCGGGATGCCAGCGTCGGAGTAGACCTTCGAAGCCGGGATGGAGGTGCCCGAGTTCAGGTGGCCGATCACGCCGTTGACCTTGGAGTCGACCAGCTTCTGCGCGGCAGCGGTGCCTTGCTTGGGGTCGCCAGCGTCGTCTTCGGCCAGCAGCTCGAACTTGGCCTTCTTGCCGCCGATGGTCACGCCCTTGGCGTTCAGCTCATCGATGGCCATGCGTGCGCCGTTCTCGTTGTCCTTGCCCAGGTGGGCAATCGCACCGCTGGTCGGCCCCACATGGCCGATCTTGATGACCATGTCCTGGGCCATCGCGGTGCCTGCGAACAAGACAGCGGCAGCAGCGACGACCACATTCAATTTGACTTGCATAGGAACGAACCTCCGGTAGGGGTAAGTTGAGAAAACTTGGGATGAGGTGCTCTCAACAGGCGAGACACGATACTCCAAAAAAAACCGCCTCCCAATCAGCAACAGGCCCGGGACAACCCGGGCTTGCGCGCCATCGGAGCATGGTTTTGGGTGGCGCCAAAACAAGCCGCAGGCGGGACTCTTGCGTCAGCACCAAACCAGGTCTTGGCAATGCAGTTCGCCAGCCTTGAACGCGGCTCGCGGCGCGGCGGATGACGCAAGCGCGTGCGCAATCGCACCAACGGCGGACACGCCGCATCAACGCTGCGGCCGATGCACCAGTTGGTGGCCCTGCGATTCGTAGCGCTTCCAGCGCGCGCGGCCGGCGGCCATGTCGTCGGCATCCAACGACACGATCTCGGCCACGCGCTCGTGCACGGCGGCCAGGTCGAGTTCGTCGCAGCCCAGGTTGATGCCGCTGTCGCAGCGCAGCCCCGGATCGGGCCGCGTCAACAACCACAGCGGCGTGCGCTCGACCATCACCGCCGTAGGTGCCGACGAGCCCGCGCGCAGCAGCACGTGGGGCGTGAAGTCGAGTTGCTCGGCCACCCACAGCGCCTGGTCCAGGCGCTGCAGCAGCGGGGGCGGCGCATAGACCGCCACCCGCGCCCCTTCACGGTATTTCTTGCGCAGCAGCCGGCCGGCGAAGTCGACCACGTCGCCCACGCCGGTCAGGAAGACGACCTCGGCCACTGCGCCCTTCTTCGCCGTGCTCAGGCCTTGCGCCCGGCACGCGCCAGCACGAAGTGCGTCAACAGACCGACCGGGCGGCCCGTGGCGCCCTTGGCCGCGCCGCTCTTCCAGGCCACGCCGGCGATGTCCAGGTGCGCCCAGGGGTAGGCCTTGGTGTAGCGCTGCAGGAACTTGGCGGCCGTGATCGCGCCACCGGCGCGCGAGCCGATGTTGGCCATGTCGGCGAAGTTGCTCTTCAGGCCTTCGTCGTACTCTTCGTCGAGCGGCATGCGCCAGCACGGGTCGTCGGCGCGGCGCGAGGCGGCGGTCAGCTCGTCGGCCAACGCGTCGTCGGGCGAGAACATGCCGGCGTGGTGGTTGCCCAGCGCAACGACGCAGGCACCGGTCAGCGTGGCGATGTCGACCACCGCCGCGGGCTTGAAGCGCTCGGCGTAGGTCAACGCGTCGCACAGGATCAGCCGGCCCTCGGCGTCGGTGTTGAGGATCTCGATGGTCTGACCCGACATGCTGGTCACCACGTCGCCCGGCTTGGTGGCGATGCCGCTGGGCATGTTCTCGCAGGCCGGGATCAGGCCGACCACGTTGACCTTGGGCTTCAGCTCGCCGACGGCGCGCATCGTGCCCAGCACGCTGGCGGCGCCGCCCATGTCGAACTTCATCTCGTCCATCTCGGCACCGGGCTTCAGCGAGATGCCGCCGGTGTCGAAGGTGATGCCTTTGCCCACCAGCACGATCGGCGCGTCTTTCTTGCCACCGCCGTTGTACTGCATGACGATGAAGGCCAGCGGCTCTTCGGACCCTCGCGCCACCGACAGGAAGGAGCCCATGCCCAGCTTCTCGCAGGCCTTGCGGTCGAGCACCTGCACGGCAAAGCCGAATTCCTTGCCCAGGCGCTTGGCCTCTTGGCCCAGCCAGGTGGGGGTGCAGAAGTTGGCCGGGCGGTTGGCCGCTTCGCGCGCCACGTTCACGCCGGCGCCGATGGCCTGGCCTTGCGCCAGGCCCTGCTTCAGCTCAGCCACCACCGCCTTGTCGGCCACCAGCGAGACCTTGGTCGGCATGGCCACGGCTTCGGCGCTGGGCTTGGTGTGGTTGTAGGCGTAACCCGCCTGCTCGACGGCCAGCGCCAGTGCTTCACCGTGGGCAGCACCGGCGCCCTCGCCGGCCAGCACCGCCAGGTGCTTCACGGCCCGGTTCTTCAGCGCCGCCAGGCCGGCGGACACGGCCGCACGAAACGCCTTGGCCGACGCGTCGCGCGCGCCCGACAGCACCACGCGCTGGCTCTTCACGCCCTCGACGTTGTGCAGGTAGAGCGTGCGGCCGGCCTTGCGCTCGAAGTCGCCGGCCTTGGTGGCCGCTGCGATGGCGCCGTCCAGCGCCTTGTCACCCGTGGCGGCCTTGCCGTCGGCTGCCAGCACGACGATCAAGGCATCGGCCACCACTGCAGAAGCACCACCTGCCGGGGTCGCAAGGGCTTGAAAGTTCATAATTTGTCTCTCGAGAAGGTGAAGGGCCGCACCCGAGCCTTCTCGACCCTTTTTGGGGGCCTGGCGCGAAGCGGCAGGTTTGGGGGCACTTGTTGAAAGTGATCTTTGATGTTATTCGATTCGACTGTCCGCAAAGAACTGGCGCGCAGTTTCGGTGCCACCCTGGTGGTCATCCTGACCATCGTGTTGACCATGATGCTGATCCGCACGCTGGGCCTGGCGGCCAATGGGGCCGTGGCGCCGCAAGACGTGGTGCTGCTGCTCGGCTACACGGCGCTGGGCCAGTTGCCGATGATGATGGCGCTGTCGCTGTTCATCGCCACGGTGATCAGCCTGGGCCGCATGTACCGCGAAAGCGAGATGGCGATCTGGTTCAGCAGCGGCGTGGGCTTGTCGCGCTTCGTCAAGCCGGTGCTGCGCACGGGCTCGCCGGTGCTGGTGGTGGTGGGGCTGCTGGCCCTGCTGGTCTGGCCCTGGGGCAACGAGAAGACCAACGAACTGCGCCAACGCTACGAGCAGCGCTCTGACCTGGCCCGCGTGGCGCCCGGCAGCTTCCAGTCGTCGGCCGACGGCAGCCGGGTGTTTTTCATCGAGCGCGAGGGCGAATCGGCCGGTGTCGGCCGCAACGTCTTTCTGCTCGGCCGCACCGGCAAGCGCGAGAGCGTGACCACCGCCCGCGCCGGCCGGGTCGAAAACGAAGGCGAAGACCGCGTGCTGGTGCTCGACTCGGGCCACCGCAGCGAGCAAAACAGCGAGACCGGCGAACACGCGCGGCTCAACTTCGAGCACCTGCGCATGATCGTGGACGCGGGCAAGGCGCGCCGGGCAGAGTCGGTGCCGCCCAAGGCGCAGAACACCCTGGCGCTGCTGCGCGAGCCGACCCCGCGCAACCAGGCCGAGCTGACCTGGCGCCTGGGCCTGCTGTTCGGTGCGGCCAACCTGCTGCTGCTGGGCGTGGGCCTGTCGGCCAGCAACCCACGGCGCGCCAGCAACTGGAACCTGCTGTTCGCGCTGCTGGCCTTCGTCGTCTACTACAACCTGATCAACCTGAGCCAGGCCTGGGTCAGCGCCGGGCGCCTGGGCATGGGCGCCGCGCTGCTGAGCCTGCATGGCCTGGCCTTCGTGGTCGCGCTGGGCCTGATCTGGTGGCGCGACCATGCCACCGTGATGCACTGGCGGCGCGCGCCCGCCACCGCCGGGAGCGCCGCATGAAGACCGTCCGCCGCCTGCTTTACCGTGACGTGGTCTGGTCGGTGGTGTTCGTCGCCGTCGCCTTCTTGTCGCTGTTCTTCTTCATCGATTTCCTCGAAGAGCTGGAAGGGGTCGGCAAGCGCGGCTACACCGTCTGGCACGCCGGCCTCGCGGCGATGTTCGAGCTGCCGGGGCGCTTTTACGAGCTGTTCCCGATCGCGGTGCTGATCGGCACCATCTACGCAATGGCGCGGCTGGCCCAGTCGTCCGAGTTCACGATCCTGCGCACGGGGGGCCTGGGCCCCGGCCGCGCGTTGCAGCTGTTGCTGACGCTGGGCGTGGGGATGGGCGTGCTGACCTTCCTGATGGGCGAATACGTGGCGCCGCTGGGCGAGCAGCAGGCGGTGGCGCTGAAGGCCCGCTTTCGTGGCGGCCAGGCCCTGGGCCGCACCGGCGCCTGGCTGAAAGAGCACCAGGGCAAGGGCGACGACGAGCGCAGCCTGTCGATCAACGTGCAGGGCACCACCGCCGACGGGCAGATGCGCGACATCCGCATCTTCGAGCACGACGTGGCCGGCGTGCTGCTGCGCCGGGTGCAGGCAGCCACCGCCACCTCCGAGAAGGCTAACGGCCAAGACGTGTGGCGGCTGCAGGACGTGCAGATCACCGAATGGCCGCGTGGCGACCAGACCCAGCTGCAGACCAAGCACTACGACTCGCTCGACTGGCCCACCACGCTGCAAGAAAACGTGGTGGCCGCGGCGATCTCGCCGATCCGCAGCATGTCCACCATCGACCTGTGGCGCTACAGCCGACACCTTCAGCTGCAAGAGCAGACCGCTCAACGCTACGAGCTGCAGTTCTGGCGCCGCGCGTTCTACCCGCTGGCCTGCATCGTGATGGTGGCGCTGGCCCTGCCCTTTGCCTACCTGCACGCCCGTGCCGGCGGCATCAGCCTGAAGGTCTTCGGCGGCATCATGCTCGGCATCAGCTTCGTGCTGCTGAACAACGTGGTCGGCCACCTGGGCCTGCTGCGCGACTGGACGCCTTGGATCGCCTCGGCCTTACCGAGCCTGTTGTATTTGCTGATGTCCTTGGCGGCATTCACCTGGCTGGTAAGGTACCGCTGATGCAAGGCCTCATTCTTTTCGCGCACGGCGCGCGCGATGCGCGCTGGGCCCAGCCGTTCGAGCAGGTGGCCGCGCGCGTGCGGGCCCTGCAACCGGGCCTGGCCGTGTCGCTGGCGTACCTCGAGTTTCTCGAGCCCGACCTGGACGCCGCCGGCCAGGCGCTGGTGCAGGCCGGTTGCAGCGAGATCGCCGTGCTGCCGTTGTTCCTGGGCGCGGGTGGCCATGTGCGCAAGGACCTGCCCGAGCGGCTGGCCCGGCTGGGCCAGGCGTACCCCGCGGTGCAGTGGACGCTGCGCCCTGCCGCGGGCGAATCGGCGCGCCTGGTCGAGGCGCTGGCACAGCTGGCGGTCGAGCCGGCCGCCCCCAACGACCAGAACGACCAGAACGACCAGAACGACCAGAACGACCAGAACGACCAGAACGACGAGGAGCGCGCTTGAACCTGCATCAGTTCCGATTCGTGCAGGAGGCGGTGCGCCGCAACCTCAACCTCACCGAGACCGCGAAGGCGCTGTTCACCTCGCAGCCGGGCATCTCCAAGGCCATCCTCGAGCTCGAAGAAGAGCTGGGCGTCGACATCTTCGTGCGCCACGGCAAGCGCCTGAAGCGTGTCACCGAGCCCGGCATGCAGGTGCTGAAGTCGGTCGACCTGATCCTGCGCGAGGTGGCCAACCTCAAGCGCATCGGCGAAGAGTTCTCCAAGCAAGACAGCGGCCGGCTGTCGATCGCCACCACCCACACGCAAGCGCGTTATGTGCTGCCCGAGCCGGTGGCGCAGCTGCGCAAGCGCTTCCCGAAGGTGCAGGTCAGCCTGCACCAGGGCACGCCGGACCAGGTGGCGCAGATGCTGCTGTCCGATGCGGCCGACATCGGCCTGGCCACCGAATCGCTGGCCGAGTACGACGAGCTGGTCACCCTGCCCTGCTACGAATGGCAGCACGTGATCGTGATGGCCGCCGACCACCCGCTGGCGCACGTCGAGCGGCTGACGCTGGAGCAATTGGCCGAAGAACCGCTGATCTCCTACCAGCCGGCCTTCGCCGGGCGCAAGAAGGTCGACCAGGCGTTCGCGCAGCGGCGGCTCAAGCCCAACATCGCGCTCGAAGCGATCGACTCCGACGTGATCAAGACCTACGTGCGCAGCGGCCTGGGCATCGGCGTCATCGCCGAGATGGCGATGAAGGCCGAGGGCAACAGCACCGACCTGGTCTGGAAGCCCGCCGGCCACCTGTTCGGCAGCAACACTGCGCGCGTGGCGTTCCGCCGCGGCGCCTATCTGCGCAGCTTCGTGCTGACCTTTGCCGAGTTCCTGTCTGACCGCCTGTCGCGCACGCTGATCGAGCGGGCCATGGGCGCCCCCCAGGGTGACGACCACTATGAGCTTTGAGACCCAGACGCCGCCGGCCGGCGGCGCCAGCGCTTCGCCCACCGCGCCGCGCACGCCGCTGGTCACCAGCCGGTTGCCCGAGGTGGGCACCACCATCTTCAGCGTGATGTCGGCGCTGGCCGTCAAGCACGGCGCGGTCAACCTGGGCCAGGGCTTTCCGGATTTCGACTGCGCGCCCGGCCTGGTCGAGGCGGTGCATGCCGCCATGCGGGCCGGCCACAACCAATACCCGCCGATGCCCGGCGTGCCGGCACTGCGCCAGGCGCTGGCGGCCAAGATCGAGCGGCTGTACGGCCACCGCTACAACGCCGACAGCGAGATCACCATCACGGCCGGCGCCACCCAGGGCATCCTCACCGCGATCCTGGCGCTGGTGCACCCGGGCGACGAGGTGATCGTGCTCGAGCCCTGCTACGACAGCTATGGCCCGGCGATCACGCTGGCAGGCGGCACGGTGGTTCGCGTGCCGTTGAACCCCGCCGACTTTCGCCTCGACCTGGCCCAGCTGAGCGCGGCATTGAGCCCGCGCACCCGCGCGATCATCATCAACACGCCGCACAACCCGACCGGCAGCGTCTGGTCGACGGGCGACATGCAGGCCCTGGCCGAGCTGCTGCGCCCGACCGATGTGCTGGTGCTGTCCGACGAGGTCTACGAGCACATGGTGTTCGACGGCCAGGTGCACGCCAGCGTCAGCGCCGTGCCCGAGCTGGCGGCGCGCAGCCTGGTGATCTCGAGCTTCGGCAAGACCTACCACGTGACCGGCTGGAAGGTCGGCCACGTGGCGGCGCCAGCGGCGCTGATGGCCGAGTTCCGCAAGGTGCATCAGTTCAACGTGTTCACCGTCAACACGCCGATGCAGCACGGCCTGGCCGCCTGGCTGGCCGACCCGCTGCCCTACGAAGAACTGCCCGCGTTCTACCAGCGCAAGCGCGACCGCTTTCGCGCCGGCCTGGCGGGCACGCGCTTCGAGCTGTTGCCGTGCGCCGGCAGCTACTTCCAGTGTGTCGACTACAGCCGCATCAGCAGCCTGCCCGACCAGCAGTTCGCCGAATGGCTGACGGCAGAGGTGGGCGTGGCGGCCATTCCGCTGTCGGCCTTCTACAGCCGCCCGCCGGCGCGGCCGATCGTGCGCTTTTGCTTCGCCAAGACCGAGGCCACGCTGGACGAAGCGCTGCGCCGCCTGTCCCGGCTCTGAGCCCGCTCGCGCTCAGCGCTGCGGGCGGCGCACCGTGCCGGGCGCCGGTTCGGCGCCTGGGTCGCCGGCTTCGTCGTTGGACGAGGGTGACGCGGGCGAAGGCGCCACCTGGCCGGGCAGCGGCGGCAATGCGAAGGCGGTGAGTTCGAAGGGCGGCACGTCTGCCGGCGCCGATGCCGACGACGGCGTTGGATCGACGCCAACCTGCGCATCGGGCCCCGGGTCGTCGCCCAACGGCAGCAGCACGTCGACGGCCGACGAGCGGCTGCCGCCCTGCTGCCACAGGTCGCGTGCCAGCGCGTACAGCAGCAGCACATCTTTGTAGGCCGGCAGGTCGAACAGTTCGTAGGCCGCGTCCTTGCGGAACAGCATCGCCTCGAGCATCGCCATCGCATCCAGCGGCTCGGGCCACAGCGATTGCAAGTGCTGCACCACGTCGGGGTAGTCTTCGAGCGCGCGGCCGCTCAGCGGGCCGTCCTCCCATTCGGGTGCGTAGGCATTGAAGCGGCGGTTGAAGCGGGTGCGGATGCGCTCGTAGGCGTCGCGGTCACCCTGGCGGCGGTAGATCTCGAGCAGCTTGGTGTAGGGCAGCGGGCTCAGGCCACCGGTGCTGCGCAGGTGCGCCATCAACAGGTCGATCGCGGCCTCTTCCTGACCGAGCGCGATGAAAAAGTCGGCCTGCTGTTCCAGGTCGAGCAGCTCTTCGACCGACACCTCGCGCGCCACCGCGGGCTCGCTGGCCGGTTCTGGCCGCATGAACGACGGCGGCGACGAGATCACCATCGTGCGCTCGTGCAGCGGCTCGGGCTGAAAGACCACCGGCGGCATCGACGACGGGGAGCGAGAGCTGATCGCCCCGCCACCCGGCGCCGGCAGGTCCCGCTCCAGCGCCAACGCCGCGGGCAGCGGCGAGGTGTCGGCGGCCTCGCGTGGCACGTCCAGATCGCCCAGGTTCGATGGCGGCGGCTCGTCGACCGGGCCGTCTTCTTGACCCGCCGGCTCAGCCGCCCCGGCAGCCTCGCCCGCGGGCGACCACCAGTGCGGCGGCACCTCGCTGTTCACCAGGTGATGGCGGCGCGAGCGCCAGGCCAACCATGCCGCGATGCCCATGGCCAGCAGCACCAGCCCGATCAGCCAGGGCACGGCGCGGCCGCGGTTCTCGGCTTCGACCAACCTGGCTTTCAGGATGGCTGCGGTCTCGCGGCTCGCCTGGCCTTCGCGCTGCAGATCGGCCAGCGCCTTCTCCAGCATGCGCAGGCGATCGGCCTCGGGCATCGACGCCGCTTCGCCGTCAGGCACGCTGGCGGCGCCGTCACCGGCGGCCACGGCCGGCGGCATGAAGATCGGCTCTTCCATGTCCAGCTTGAGCCGCGGGCCGTCGATCTCCAGCAGCAGGCGCGCGCCGCCGTTCGCGGCCACGGCGCTCGGCCGCGTGGGCGCGGGCGAAGCCGCCGCGGTGGCGCGGCGTTTTCCTGTTCGTGTGGCCTTGGGCTCTGCCTTGGCGTGGGCCTGCGAAGCCGAGCGCGCCGGCTTGCGCACGGGCGGCGTGGCCGCGGCCTTGGTGCTGCGCCTGGGCGCTTCGGCCGCCGGCCCCGCCTCGTTGGCCACCAGCGCCACCACGCCGCTGGCCGGTGCGGCCACGCTCTCGGGCTCGATCGGGGCGGCACGGGCCTGGCTGACCGCCGGCGGGTCGGCAAAGGCCACGAAGCGGCGCGAGAAACGCCGGTCGCAGCCGACCGTCAAGGTGATGTCGAGCACCGGCTCATCGATCGGCACCAGCGTCGTGATGCGCGCCACCCAGTCGTTGGTGGATCGGCCGGACGGTTCGAGCCGAACGCGAAAGCGGTCGTGGCTCAGTGCGTTGTCGCCGAGAACGATCTCGGCACTGACGCATTCGGGCTCGATGCGCTCGCCAGGCTCCAGCCGCAACGGAACAGGCAGGTTCAGCGGCTGGCCCAGCACCGCCGACGTGGACAACCGGCCGAAACCAATGGCCTGAGCCTCGATGGCTAACGCCGCAGTGGCACAGGCAATGATCAGCGCGGTTGCTCGTGGGGGCATGCCGGCGGGCACTTGTTGTTGCAAGTAGCAAACGACTCTATCAGATTGCCCCCCAGAACAGGGGGCTGACAAGCCCCTGTGCGCCTGAGCCAACGCCTCGCAGGGCGAGGTGCAAAAATGGCCTTTTGCTGCCCACACGGCAGCGATGTTTCGCAGAGCGACACCATGCCCTCAGAACTGCTCACCGCCCAGGAAGACCGCACGCTGATCCTGACTTTGTCGGACCCGGCCACCCGCAACTCGCTGTCGCCCCAGGCTGTGACCGCGGCCATCGAAGCATTGAACCAGGCCGACCAGAACCCCGAGGTGCGCGCGGTGGTGCTGCGGGGTGACGGCGCGCACTTCTGCGCCGGCGGCGACCTGAACCGCATCGGCGGCGCTCGCGAGCGCCCGCCCGAAGCGCAGGCCGCGTCGATCGATCTCTTTCACACACTGGTCGATGCGATGCGCAGCTTTCCCAAGCCGATCATCGCGGCCGTCGAAGGCTTTGCCGCCGGCGGCGGCATGTCGCTTGCCCTGGCCTGCGACCTGATCGTCGCGGCCAGCGATGCACGCTTCGTGCTCTCGTACGCCAAGGTCGGCTTCTCACCGGATGGTGCCTCGACCTGGCACCTGGCGCGCGCCCTGCCCCGCGCGTTGGCGCTCGAACTCGCGTGGCTGGCCGAGCCCCAGTCTGCCGAGCGGCTGCATGCGCTGGGTGTGGTCAACCGGCTGGCAGAACCCGGCCAGGCGCTGGCCCAGGCGCTGGCAATGGCGCGGCAGTTGTCGTTCATGGCGCCCAACGCGGTGGCCACGGTGAAAGACCTGATCCAGGCCGCGCCCTCGCGCAGCCTGCAAGAGGCGATGAACGCCGAGCGCGATGCGTTCGTCACCAACCTCTTCCACCCCAATGGCGGCGAAGGCCTGGCCGCCTTCTTCGCCAAGCGCAAGCCAGACTTCAAGTAGCGCGCAGCGCGCCGCGAGCTACATGCCGTAGCCCGGCAGCTCGCGGTCCAGCCGGCGCTTGAGCCCCGGCCACGCCAGGTTGCCGCCCATGCCCTTGGTGACTTGCGCGGCCTGCTGGCGCGCGGTCGAGATGATGGCTTGCGGCACGCGAACCAGCTCGCCGCCGCCGGCCTGGGCGCGAACCTGGATCGCGCACACCGCCTCGAACAGGTACATCGCCTGGAACGCATCGGCGATCGTCGAGCCCACCGTCAGCAGGCCGTGGTTGCGCAGCATCAGGTAGGTGTTGTCGCCCAGGTCGCGCACCAGCCGCGGCTTCTCGTCGTCGCGCAGCGCCACGCCTTCGTAGTCGTGGTAGCCCAGGCTCGACAGCACGAAGATCGACTGCTGCGAAATCGGCAGCACGCCTTCGCGCTGGGCCGATATGCCCACGCCGTTCAGCGTGTGGGTGTGCAACACGCACTGCGCATCGTGCCGCGCCGAGTGGATCGCGCTGTGGATCACGAAGCCCGCCGGGTTGACCGGGTACGGCGAATCGCTGAGCTTGTTGCCCTCGGTGTCGACCTTCACCAGGCTCGAGGCGGTGATCTCCTCGAACAGCATGCCGTAGGGGTTGATCAGGAACGCGTTGTCTTCACCCGGCACGCGCGCACTGATGTGGGTGAAGACCAGGTCGTCCCAATGGAACAACGAGACCAGCCGGTAGGCGGCGGCCAGGTCGACACGGGTTTCCCATTCCTCGGGCGAGCAAATCACGGACGACGTGGGGTGGTGCATGTTGTCTCCTCAGCGACTCGGGACTGTGGACAATACCGAGAGCAATGATGCGGCCGCTGTCGCGTCAGGGACAAATGATGAATACCCCCATTCTTACAATCGACGAGCGACACAACATCGATGCCGGTGCATGGTTTTCAACGCTCTCTGCGACGCTGCGATCAGCCATCCTGGCCAGGGCCACGGTGCGGCGTCTGGCCGACGGCGCGCCGCTCGCTGCGCGCGGCGCACCGGCCGAAGATTGGGTTGGTGTGGCCAAGGGCGCGGTGCGTGTCAGCTCGGTGTCGTTGTCGGGCAAGCAGGTCTCTCTGACCTATGTCGAGCCGGGCACCTGGTTCGGCGACATCGCCTTGTTCGACGGCCTGCCGCGCACGCACGATGCCACCGCGCATGGGCCGACCACGCTGCTGATCATCCGCAAGGCCGACTTTCGCGAACTGCTGTCGCAGCATGTGGAGCTGTACGACGCCTTGCTGCGCTTGAACTGCCGCCGCCTGCGGCTGATGTTCAACCTGATCGAAGACCTGAACACCAAGCCGCTGGCCGCGCGGCTGGCCAAGCAGTTGCTGCTGCTGGCCAAGAGCTACGGCATCGAGCAGGGCGAAGAGATCCGCATCGGCCTGCAGCTGGCGCAAGAAGACCTGGCGCAACTGCTGGGCGCCTCGCGCCAGCGCGTGAACCAGGAGCTGAAAGAACTCGAGCGAGACGGCGTGCTGCGCGTCGAGCCGACGCGGTTGGTGGTGCTGTCGCGCGAGAAACTGATGGCGGTCACCGACCGCTGAATCCGGGTCGGTTCTTCCGGCCCATGGAACGGAACTGAACCGATGGAAGAACAGTACACCGGCACCAAGGCCGTGGCCGCCAGCCACGCCTTCGACGTGGCAGCGCTCGAGGCCTACCTCGCCGCCAGGCTGCCCGGGTTTGCCGGCCCCTTGAGCGTCGAGCAGTTCAAGGGCGGCCAGTCCAACCCGACCTACAAGCTGGTCACGCCGGGCAAGTCTTATGTGATGCGCAGCAAGCCGGGGCCGGCCGCCAAGCTGCTACCGTCGGCCCATGCGATCGAGCGCGAGTTTCGCGTGATGGCCGCGCTGCACGATACCGATGTGCCGGTCGCGCAGATGCATGTGCTGTGCGAAGACGAGGCCATCATCGGCCGCGCCTTCTATGTGATGGAGTTCGTCGATGGCCGCGTGCTGTGGAACCAGGCCCTGCCCGACTGCACGCCCGCCGAGCGCGGCGGCATCTACGACGAGATGAACCGCGTGATCGCCGCGCTGCACACGGTGGACGTGGCCGCGGTGGGCCTGGCCGACTACGGCAAGCCCGGCAACTACTTCGAGCGCCAGATCGGCCGCTGGAGCAAGCAGTACCTGGCCTCGGTCACCGGCCCCAACCCGGCGATGGACAAGCTGCTGGGCTGGCTGCCCGCGCACATCCCCGCCAGCGCGCGTGACGAATCGCAGGTCAGCATCGTGCACGGCGACTACCGGCTCGACAACCTGATCTTCGACCGCGCGCAGCCCCGCATCACCGCGGTGCTCGACTGGGAGCTGTCGACCATCGGCCACCCGCTGGCCGACTTCAGTTACCACTGCATGAGCTGGCACATCCCGGCTGGCGTGTTCCGCGGCATTGCGGGCCTGGACCACGCCGCCCTGGGCATCCCCGGCGAGCGCGATTACGTGCGCCGCTACTGCGAGCGCACCGGCCGCGCCGATGTCGACGCGGTGATGGCCGACTGGAACTTCTACCTCGCCTACAACCTGTTCCGCCTGTCGGCCATCGCGCAGGGCATTGCCAAGCGCGTGGTCGACGGCACGGCCGCCAGCAGCCAGGCCCGCGCGACCGGCGACGCCGCACCGCACCTGGCGCAGCTGGCCTGGCAGTTCGCCGAAGCCGCCTGACCCCCACACCACCGGTCTCGGCCCGCCGGGCACCCCTCTCACCTCACGACCTCGCAACCCACAAGGACCCGCCATGGACTTCGGCTACTCCCCCAAGACGCAGGAACTGCGCGCCGCCGTATCGGCCTTCATGGACGAGCACGTCTACCCCAACGAAGCCCGCTACTGGGCTGAGCTCGAAGCCAACACCCAGGCCGGCAAGCGCTGGTCGCCATTGCCGGTGATCGAAGAGCTCAAGCCCAAGGCCCGCGCCGTCAAGCTGTGGAACCTGTTCCTGCCCGACAGCGAGATGGGCGCCGGCCTGACCAACCAGGAGTACGCGCCGCTGGCCGAGATCATGGGCCGTGTGCCCTGGGCCAGCGAGGTCTTCAACTGCTCGGCGCCCGACACCGGCAACATGGAGGTGCTGGTGCGATACGGCAGCGCCGAGCACAAGAAGCAATGGCTCGAGCCGCTGCTGCGCGGCGAGATCCGCAGCGCCTTTGCGATGACCGAGCCGGCGGTCGCCTCGTCCGACGCGACCAACATCGAGGCCCGCATCGAGCGCGACGGTGACGACTACGTCATCAACGGCCGCAAGTGGTGGACCAGCGGCGCCGGCGACCCGCGCTGCAAGATCATGATCTTCATGGGCAAGACCGACCCGACCGCCGCCCGCCATTCGCAGCAGTCGATGATCCTGGTGCCGATGGACGCGCCGGGCGTCAAGGTGCTGCGCCCGCTCACGGTGATGGGCTACGACGACGCGCCGCACGGTCACATGGAGATCGAATTCACCAACGTGCGCGTGCCGGCCAGCAACATCCTGCTGGGCGAAGGCCGTGGCTTCGAGATCGCCCAAGGCCGCCTCGGCCCCGGCCGCATCCACCACTGCATGCGCCTGATCGGCCTGGCCGAGCGCTCGCTGGAGCTGATGTGCGACCGCGCGCTCAAGCGCACCGCCTTCGGCAAGACGATCG
Organism: Ideonella sp.; assembly: GCF_041914305.1. NCBI lineage: Bacteria > Pseudomonadati > Pseudomonadota > Betaproteobacteria > Burkholderiales > Sphaerotilaceae > Ideonella > Ideonella sp. Next base: position 144,161 of record NZ_JAYSDQ010000008.1, on the reverse strand, counting down.
CCCAGCAGACGGTGACGCAAGAGCGCATCGCCGAAGCCCGCTGCATGATCGAGCAGGCCCGGCTGCTGACCCTGAAGGCCGCCTGGATGATGGACGTGGCCGGCAACAAGAGCGCGCAGGCCGAGATCGCGATGATCAAGGTCGTGGCGCCGCAGATGGCCTGCCAGGTGATCGATTGGGCGATGCAGGTGCACGGCGGCGCGGGGGTGTGCCAGGACTTCCCGCTGGCCAACTTCTACGCCGGCGCCCGCACGCTGCGCTTTGCCGACGGCCCCGACGAAGTGCACCGCAACGCGATCGCCAAGATCGAGCTGGGCAAGCGCTCGGCCGCCTGATCGCAGCCCGCCGGGCCGCTGGGCCGCCCGATGGCCCTATTGGCTCGGCGGGCCTTCGTCTTCGTCCGCGGCCGGCTCGTCGGCCGTCACCCTGGCCTGCTCGAGCGCCAGCTCGAACAGGTTTTGCGCGGCCTGCACCGTGGCCACGTCCGGGTCCGGCAGGGCCACCCGCAGCGTCAGCCGGTTGCGATGCACGATCAACGCGAACGGCGGCGCGGCTTCGGCCGGGCCCAGCGCACGCTGTAGCAAGGCCTCGCCCAGCGGCCCGTGCAACCAATGGGCCAGCCACGGCACGCGGTTGCTGACCGCGGCGTAATGGGCCTTCAGCTCGCCGAGCAAAGCGCCACTCAACTTGGGCGACACGGCCAGCCAGCGCATTTCTTCGGGGGTTTCTTCGTCGATGCGGGTCTGCACGCCGCCGACGAACTGGCTGAACAGCTCGGCCTCGACCGAGTCCAGCAGCAAGCGCGGCATCACCAGCGCATGCGCCTCGCCGCTCAAGGCGGGCACCTCGCCGCGCAACCGCAGCTCGTGCGAGCCCATGTAGTGGCGCTGCGAAGGGCCCCATTCGACGCGGCCTTCCAGCACGCCGGCGCGGGTTTCGATGATGAAGCCATCGCGGTCGCGCGAGTTGCGCATCGTCCAGCCCGACGACTCGGCCCAGGCCTGCAGCGCATTGCGGCCATCGAGACTGCTGGCGCGAAACAACCTTTGCCTGATGAACTTCAGCATGGTTGGATTAGAGTCGCAACACCAACGCGAGGAGCCGAGGTCATGATCGAAGTGTATTCGTGGGCCACGCCCAATGGTCACAAGGTCCACATCATGCTGGAGGAGTGCGGCCTCGCCTATCGGACCATCCCGATAGACATCGGTGCCGGCGATCAGTTCAAACCAGAATTCCTCGCGATCAGCCCGAACAACAAGATCCCCGCGATCGTCGACCCCGACGGGCCGGACGGCCAACCGATCTCGCTGTTCGAGTCGGGCGCGATCCTGCTGTACCTGGCCGGCAAGACCGGCAAGCTGCTGCCCGACAGCACCCGCGGCAAGTACGAGGTGCTGCAATGGCTGATGTTCCAGGTGGGCAGCATCGGCCCGATGCTGGGCCAGGCCCATCACTTTCGCGTCTACGCACCCGAGAAGATCGACTACGCCGTAGACCGCTACACCAACGAGGCCCGGCGCCTGTACGCGGTGATGAACGGCCGCCTGGCCAACTCGCGCTACATCGGCGGCAAAAACTACAGCATCGCCGACATCGCGATCTTCCCCTGGCTGCGCTCCTGGAAGAACCAGGGCATCAACTGGAACGACTACCCGCACCTGAAAGGCTGGTTCGACGAGATCGCCAAACGCCCGGCGGTGATGCGCGGGGTCGAGGTGCTGGCCGACAAACGCCGCTCGATCACCGACGACAAATCGCGCGAGGTGCTGTTCGGCGCGCGGCAGTACGAGCGGCGCTGACCCTGCCCCCAAGAGGCGGCGCCACACATCAGCCTAGAATTCGCCCCCGCGCTGCCCGTAGCTCAACTGGATAGAGCAGCTGCCTTCTAAGCAGCAGGTCGGGGGTTCGAGTCCCTCCGGGCAGGCCATCAGACCACATCATGGGCCTGCGGCGCGCGATCGCTAATCCGCGATCTGCATGTCCAGGTCGCCGTGCGCGTAGATCAGCGCGCCGGTGTCGGTGTTGACCGTCTCATGCCCCGTGCCGCAGGGCGCCAGCTGGTAGTCGCCTTCGCGCAGCAGGTAGTCGTCCTGGAACAGGTCGCCGCGCAACATCAGGCACTCTTCGTCGTGGCCGTGCTGGTGGTGCGGCACGGTGGCGCCGGGTGAGGCCAGCCACAGCATCGCGGCCATCGGGCCCTGGCGCCACAGCACCCGGCGCTTGATCAGCGGGGCGTAGTCTTCCCATGCGTCCGGTGCGTCGCGCGATGTCTGCGAGCCCGGCTCGGCCGCCGTGCCGGCCGGCCCCAGCCAGCGCTCGCGCAGCAACAGCATCGCGCCATCGGCACCCGCCTCGATGCGCGCGGCGGCGCAGCTGGCGACCGGGCCTTGCACGTGGTAGTCGAGCGGGTTCAGCACCACGGCGGGTTCACCCTCGGCCTGCAGTTGGCCCTGCCCGCGAATCAGCAGCCAATCGCGGCCCACCTCGAGCCGCCCTGCCGGCAACTGCCAGGCCGCGCGCGGCGCCAGCTCGATGGTCCGCAGTTGCAGTGGCTCACCTGGCCGCAGCTCGGCGGCGTCGCCATGGCTGTAGACGCGGTGCACGGTGCATCCGTCGCGCTGCTCCAGCAGCACGCGCTCTTGCCGGCGCACGTTCACCATCGCGCCGATCCGCCGGGCACTTTGCGCGGCGCGGCGCGCCAGCTTGTCGCGCAGGCTGCCTGCCGCTGGCGCCTCGGGCCAGGCCTCGGCCAACGCACCTTGCAGCAAGACGGCGGCCTCGTCGGCCAGCAGATCAGGCGCAGGCCGGATCGGGTCGGCCCGGCCCGGCGGCGCATCCATACGGTGGTCGGTGGTCATGACAGCCTTCTTTCTTCGAGTTCGAGCATCACAGCGGCAGGTCCGGGCAGCCGGCCTCGGCCAGCCACAGCTTCAGGGCCTGCAGTGATCGGCGGATCTGCGACTTCACTGTGCCGAGCGGCAGGCCGGTGCAGCCGGCGATCTCTTCATGGGTCAGGCCGCGAAAGAACGCCAGCGCGATCAACTGCCTGGGCTGGGCGTCGAGCGCGGCGAGCGCGCGGTGCAGCAGGTGCTGGCCGTGGGTGGCCGCCAGCAGGTCGGGCGGGCCGGCGCTGTCTTCGTCGCACAGCGCGGCCTGCTCCTCGTCGCCAAGCGGGACCATCGCCCGGCGCTCGCGCCGGCGCAGCGCGTCGATCGCGCGCGAGCGCGCCATCGCGAGCAGCCAGGTCAACGGCCGGCCACGGTCGGCGTCGAAGCGCACCGCCTGGCGCCAGACCTGCCAGAAGGTGTCTTCGACCACCTCCTCGGCCAGCGAGTGGTCGACCACGATGCGGCCGACCAGGCCGAACACGCGCGAGGCGGTGGCGTCGTACAGCGCGGCCAGGGCCTTGTCGTCGTGCTGGCCGATGCGAACGATCAAGGCGGCCAGAGCGGTGTCGTCCAGCGCGGCCACGGCGGCGCGCGGCTCGGCGTCGGCGATCGCGGCGGCCGAGTCAGCATCCTGCAGCAGCGGGTCTTCATCGGCGTCGAGGCCATGGTCAGGCTCGAACTCGTCGGCCTGCAGGCCGACCTCGCGGGCGGCCACGGGCCGCGTGTGCCCGGTCGGGTGCTTGTCTTCGGCCCCGTGGGCGGTGGGGCTCACGGCCGTGCTCCACCAGGGGCAGCAGGCCGGCGCGGCAGGTGTCTGTGCATGGGCAAGGAATGGGGGGACATGGCTTCTCCTGGCGTTCGCGCCGGCCCATTGCGCCACGTTGGCGCCACCGGCAACAGCGGGTTTACGCCAGTCGATTTGCAGCGGATTCTCCCCCTCTTGGGGGGCCCACCACCCCGCCCCGGCATGGGCTTGCACAGCCCAGGCGCCGCTGGGCAGAACAGCCGCGCGGCAGACGGAAGCGACAACAGTCATCGTGGCCCCATTCACTGGCCCGGGGATGCGCGCGCTGCCGATGGCAAAGCGCTCAACGCCCGGCGGGCGCGCCGAAGGGCGCGCCTCTCATCGAGCCATACGGCACCCGCGATCAGGTGGATTCAGACCCGCGCCCGCCGCAGGGTCTTGCCCGGCGGGCGCCGGCCCCGTCAGAGCCGGGCCAACTCGGCTCGCAGGCCGTCGAGGTAGGCGGGAAACTCGTGCACGTCGTTGTGCCCCGCCTCCGGCAGGCGCAGCAGGTGCGCGTGTTGCGCGCCGGCGGCCGCCCGCAGGGCCTCGCTGTGGGCCAGGGGGATCAGGTTGTCGCGCTCGCCATGCACCAGCCACACCGGGCCGCGGATGCGGGCCACGACCTCGTCGGTGCGCAGCGGATAGCGCAGCACCGCTGCCGGCACCATCGGATAGTGCTCGCCGGCCAGCGCGGCCATGCTGCGGTAGGGCGAAACCAGCACCGTCAGGGCCGGGTCGACCTCGGCCGCCAGCTGCGCGGCCAACCCGGTGCCGAGCGAGCGGCCATACACCACCACCGGCCGGCCGGTGTATTGCGCCGACACCTGCCGCCAGGCCGCCCGCACGTCGTCCATCAACTGGGCTTCGCTGGCGATCTGCCCACTGCTGCGGCCGTAGCCGCGGTAGTCGAGCATGAACAGGTCGTAGCCGGCGCGGCGGTAGAAATCGGTGTTGACGAACCAACTGGCCAGGTTGCCGCCGTTGCCGTGCAGAAAGAACACCAGCCCCCGTGCCCCCGGTTGCTGCAGGTGCAGCGCATGCAGCCTGGCGCCGGGCACGTCGACCCAGACGGTGTGCACATCGGGCGCGGCCAGCGCGGGCGGGTCCTGGCTGGGCCAAGGGTCGGGGTGGAACAGCAGCCGCTCCTGCCGGAACCACAGCCACGTCAACGCCGCGAGGTAGAGCAACAGAGGCACAACGGCCAGAGCGGCCAGCCAGCGCAGAGCGCGTCGGGAGCGTGAGGTCATCGGGTCAACACAGCGGGTTCCATTGCCGATCGGATACGCGGGGCAGCGCGCTTTGGATGCCTCATCCACGCCAAGCTTCTAGTCATTCTTGGCCGGGGCATCCAGTTCGTCCTGCAGAGTATCCACAGCCGCCCGCTCGGCGCCGGCTGCGCCATCGTCGACCCACACCAGGCCCAGGCATTCGCCGATCTTGCGCAGCAACAGGTCACGGTCGATCGGCTTGCCGACGAAGGCATTGGCACCGGCGAGCGCCATGCCCTCTTGGTCTTCCCTGGCCACGCTGGCCGAGATGGCGATGACCGGGGTGTTCGCGGTCTCGGGCGTGCGGCGGATGCGGCGTGTGGCCTCCATGCCGTCCATCACCGGCATCGCGATGTCCATGAAGACGATGTCGGGCCGGTGCTCGAGCGCCTGCGCCAAGCCCTCGCGGCCATCGGTGGCCAGATGGATCTCGAACCCCAGGCCACCGAGCAGGTCTTTCAGCATCTCGCGGTTGGCGGCCACGTCGTCGACGATCAGCGCGGATCTCTTGGGCCCTCGATACGCCACGATCACGCGCTGCCGCACCGGCGCCGGCGCCACCCTGCCGGTGCCCAGCGGCACCCGCACATCGAAGCTGAACTTGCTGCCGACACCGGGCTCGCTGTGCACCTGGATGTCGCTACCCATCAGGCGCACCAGTTGCCGGCTGATCGACAAACCCAGGCCCGTGCCGCCAAACCTGCGGCGCACATCGCCCACCTGCTCGAAGGGCTTGAAGATGCCCTCCAGCTGGCTGGGGCTCATGCCGACGCCGGTGTCTTCGATCTCGAAATGAAGGCGCGCCTGCATGAAGGCCGATTCGGCCATCGACACCCTCATCACGACGTGGCCCGCATCGGTGAATTTCACCGCATTGCCCAGCAGGTTGAGCAGCACCTGGCGAAGCCGCTTCTCATCCAGTTGCACGACGTCGGGCAATTGTTCGGCGAGCTCGAAGCGGAACTGCAGGTGCTTTTGTTCGGCCCGCACCCGCATGATGTCGGCAATGCCGAGCAGAAACTCTTTCAGCTTGACTGGCTCTGGCAACAGTTCGAACTTGCCCGATTCGATCTTCGACAGGTCCAGCAGGTCGGTGATCAGCGTCAGCAAATGCTCGCCGCTTTGCTGGATGGTGTTGAGCCCGAGCGTCTGCCGCTCACTCAGGCCCTTGTCGAACTTCAGGATCTGCGCATAGCCGAGGATCGCGTTCAGCGGGGTGCGCAGCTCGTGCGTCATGCTGGAAAGAAAGGTGCTCTTGGCCTGGTTCGCCACATCGGCCCGCTCTTTGGCCGCCTGGAGCTCACGGGTGCGTTCACGCACCAACTCTTCCAGGTGGTCTCGGTGGCGCTGCAGCTCGAGTTCGGTCATCGCGCGCTGCCGAATGTCCTGCTCGAGCATCTGGTTCTTGGTCTCGATCTCGCTGAACAGCGCCTGCAGCGCCTGGCGCGTGTGCTCCAGGCTCGCGCCCAGGCGGCCGAGCTCGTCTTTTTGCTCCCAGACGAACGGCGTCGACAAGTCACGCTCGGCCAGGCGCCCCGACTCGCGCATCAGCCGCTTGACGGGCAGCAGCACGCGGCGCTGCAACAAGGTCACGATCAGCACCAGGCTGAGCAGCAGTTGCCCGAGCACGGTCCAGCCGAACAGGCGCCGGTCGCTGGCGATCTCAGCGTCGAGCAGGCCCCTGTCCATCTCCAGGCTGACGCGGCCGATGACCTCGCCGCCCTGGCTGACCACGTTGCGCTCCAGCTTCAACTGGCCGTCTGGCCCGCCCTGGCGGCGATCGGGGAATTCTTTCGACAGGAACTCTCGGCCCTTGGTGTCGCGCACGGCGATGGCCACGATGCGCCTGTCGCTGAGCAGCGATTCGAACAGCGGCAGCCCACCGGCGGGGTTGAGGTTCCACAGCGGCTCTTGCATGCCGAGCGCGAGAATTTCGGTCAGGCGCTCGTGGTCCGACAGCATGCGCTGCGTCAACGCCTCTTGGCGCTGGCCCAGCATCAGAAAACTGCTGACGGAAACCGGGATCAGCAGGCCGACGACAACCGTCAGGACGATCGCGGTTCTCAGTTTGGCGCGCATCAGGTTTCGTGACTTCAAAACTCTGAAAACATCCGCAGCCCCGCCCTGTATCGGCTGCAGCCCGAGCTTGTCATGCGGCTGCTCACTTGGCCTTCAGTTTCACGTCGCTCTCCAGCTGTTGAAAGTAGGCCGCCTCGATCTTCTTGATGTCGACGTTGCGCAAGGCCGCGTCGAAACTCTGCTGAAGTTTCTGCCCGGCCGGCGTTCGGTGGAAACAGACGTGAAGCGACAGCTCTGCCAGCACGTTTTCGTGAAACTCGATGCGCTCGCGTTCACTGTTCAGCGACGGATCAGTCAGCACCAGATAGCGCAAGACCGACTTGTCGATGACCGCCGCCTGCACCCGGTTGGCCAACAGCTTCTTCATGTTGAACAGGTCACCCGGCGAGGCATCGATCGTCAGCTTGCCTTGCTTGGCCAGCGCGTCGAATTCGGCGCCGTTCGAATACCCGGCCACCACCCCGATCTTGACGCCGACCAGGTCGGCCACCGTATGCCATTTGACGGGGTTGTCCTTCAGGTAGGCCAGGCCCAGCGTGCTGTGGCCCATGGGCGCCGAAAAGTGGCACTGCCGAGCACGCTCTTCGGTGTAGTAGGCCGGAAAGTACCCGGTGTAGCTGTCGTCTTCCCGGCCCACCTGCATCGCACGGGTCCACGGGAAGTAGTCCACCTTGATCGTGTAGCCGAACTGCTTGGCGACCGCCGAGGCCACCGCGCCGGACAGGCCGTCTTGCGCCAGGCCGGGGCCCACGTAGGGCAGCCACTCGAGGCTGGCCAGATGCAAGACGGAGGCAGGCGCCTCGGCGTGTGCCGCAGCCGGCGCCGAGCCAGCCGCGCCCACGAACCCAAACACCAGGAGTGGGCGTAGCAGGCGGGCAACGTACATGCGCGGTCTCCTGTGCGAGGGCCGAATGCCGCCAGGGCATTGGCATCGTCAAGAAACCAGTATCGTACGAAGTGGGGGCTAAGTGCGGGCCGAGCCGTGGCCGAATTTGCCTTCGGGCCCGCTCAGGCGGCGCGCCGACAGGCGCCGAGCAGATGGTGGAATGGTCGGGGTGAGACGATTCGAACGTCCGACCCACTGCTCCCAAAGCAGTTGCGCTACCAGGCTGCGCTACACCCCGACGAAGCTGCGCATTGTAGCCTTCGCCCTCAACAGGCGGCGCCGATTCTGTGGCCTTGGCACCTCATTGGCGCCCAACTCAGAGCGCCGTCGGGTAGACCACCACGCCGTCCTCGTCGGCGTAGAGCCACTCGCCGGGGCGCACCCACTCACCTTGCACACGCACCGGCTGGTCGAGCTGGCCTTCGTCGCGCTTTTGCGAGGGCATCGGGCAATGGCCAAGTGCGAACACGCCGACATTGGCCGCCCGCAGCTCGGCGAGATCGCGCACCGCACCGTTGATCAGCACGCCGGCCCAGCCGTTGCTGGCGGCAAAGTTGGCCAGGTTGCCGCCCAGCAGCGCGCGCTGCGTCGAGGCACCGCCGTCGACGACGATCACCCGACCCTCGCCCGGCGTTTGCACCAGCGCCCGCAGCACCGAGTTGTCTTCGAAGCAGCGCACCGTGCGCACCGGGCCATGAAAGGCAGCGCGGCCGCCGTACGAGCGGAACACGCCGCGCAGCACGCGAAAACCGCTGTCGTCTGAATCACGGAAGCGGTCGCACAGGTCGCAGGTGGAAACTGGTTTGTCCATGGCAGTGACTCAAGCAAGCTTCAAGCCGGTGGATTCTCGCTGCGCGCCGGCGCGATCGGCTGGTGTTCGCGCACGGCCTTGAGGATGATCGAGGTGCTGGTCACCGACAGCTCGCAAAAGCGCGACACCACGGCGTCGAGGTGGGCCACGTCGGTTACCGCGATGTCGAGCACCCAGCTGTCTTCGCCGGTCACGTTGTAGGCATTGACGACCTCGGGCGTGTCCTGCACCAGCTTGACGATGCGCTCGAACTCGGTGCGCCCCACGCGGATGACCGCGCGGATGCCGTAGCCCAGCGCCTTGAGGTTCACGGTGGCGCGGTAGCCGGTGATCACGCCGGCGGCTTCGAGCTTGCGCACCCGCTCTGTCACCGCGGGCTGCGACAGGTGCACGCGGCGCCCCAGCTCGGTCATCGACAAGCGGGCATCGGCCTGCAGTTCGGCCAGGATTCGGGCGTCGTAGCTGTCAAAGTCGATTGCAGAAGGCATGGCCAAAGCGTATCACCGCAATGACATTGAAAACAAAGGCTAACCCGCATCATCACCTTGCATGGAATATGGAAACGAAGCGTCTGCTTGCCTAACATTCATGCCCATGACGACCACCATTGCCACCCGCCCGCCCGTCTTCGGGTTGTCGCCGTTGCTGATCGCCTGCCTCGCCGCCACCTGGTTGGTGTGGGGCTCGACCTACCTGGCGATCAAGTACGCGCTGCTCAGCTTCCCGCCCTTCTTTCAGATGGGCACGCGCTTCATCGCCGCCGGGGCGCTGTTGATGGTGTGGCTGCGATGGCGCGGCACGCCCATGCCCACACGCGCCGAATGGCGCAATGCGCTGATCTGCGGCACCTTGATGCTGGGCGGCGGCATGGGCGGCACGGCGGTGGCCGAGACCTCGGTCGGCTCCGGCGTAGTGGTGGCCTTCATCGCGGTGCTGCCGCTGATCATTGCGCTGATCAACCTGTGCTACGGCGTCAAGCCCGGGCGCATGGAAAGCGCCGGCATCGCCGTGGGCGTGGTCGGCGTGCTGATGCTCACGCAAGGGGCGAGCTTTCAGGCGTCCACCCATGGCTTGATCGCCGTCACCGTGGCCTGCGTCAGCTGGTCGATCGGCAGCGTGCTGAGCCAACGCACCCTGCCCCTGGCGCCCGGCGCGATGGGCTTTGCCAGCGAGATGCTGTGCGGCGGCGTGGTGCTGATGGGGCTGGCCGCCGCCAGCGGTGAAACGCCGGTATGGCCGCCGCAACCCGAGGCCGTGGCCGCGTGGTTCTACCTCGTGGTGTTCGGCTCGTTGATCGCCTTCAACGCCTACATGGTGCTGCTGGCCCAGGCCTCGGCCGGGCTGGCCTCGAGCTACGCCTTCGTCAACCCGGTGATTGCGATGCTGCTGGGCGTGGCGATCGCCGGCGAGTCGGTCACCGGCTTCGAGTGGGCCGCCGTGGCGGTGGTGCTGGCCGGCGTGGTGCTGCTGGTCGGCAGCCGCGCGAAGCAGACGCCGGGCCAGTAACGCTCAGCCGCCCGTCGCCGCGCCCTGCTGCCTGGCCAGCGCCGCCTCGCGGATGCTGGTCAAGGTGCCCCGGGTGTGGCTCACGTCGGTATCGAGCTTCAGGTGCAGCAGATTCGGCCGGCCGGCCTTCAGTGCGACAGCGAAGGCCGGCTCGAAATCCTCGGTGCGTTCGACCGTTGCGGCCTGCCAGCCATAGGCGCGGGCGAGTGCTGCGAAGTCGGGGTTCGCCAGGTAGGTGCCGCTGACCCGGCCGGGGTATTCGCGCTCCTGATGCATGCGGATGGTGCCGTAGGTCGCGTTGTCGACCACGATGCTGATCAGCCGGGTCGCACCGTAGGCACTGGCGGTCGCCAGCTCTTGCCCGTTCATCAAGAAATCGCCGTCGCCGGTCAGGTTGATCGCCAGGCGATGCGGCTGCGTCAGGCTCGCCGCCACAGCAGCGGGCAGGCCGTAGCCCATCGAGCCGGCCGTCGGCGCGAGTTGCGTCTTGCCGGCCAAGGCCAGCCCGCGGTAGCGCAGATAGCGGTGCAGCCAGCCGGCGTAGTTGCCGGCGCCATTGGTGTAGACCGTGTCGGCCGGTGCCAGGCGCTCGATGGTCTTGATGACCTCGGCCATGTCCAGCGGTGCCACCGGCGGGTGCACGCGGTTGGCCTCGTAGTCGGCGTGGGCCGAGGCTGTCCACTCGCCCCAAGGCAGTTCGGGCGGCGCGGCCAATGTCTCCAGCGCCTTGCCAGCGCAACTGAGCGAGGCTTGCAGTGCGATGTCGGGCGCGTAGACGCGGCCCAGTTCTTCGGCGCCGGGGTGCAGATGCGCCAGCACCTGGCGCGGCCGCGGCGGCGTCAGCAGCGTGTAGCCGCTGGTCGTCATCTCGCCCAGGCGCACACCGACCGCCATGACCAGGTCAGCCTCGTCGCGAATGCGTCGGGCCAGCGCCGCGTTGATCGCAATGCCCACGTCACCGGCGTACTGCGGGTGTTGGTTGTCGAAGGTGTCCTGGTAGCGGAAAGCGCAGCCGACCGGCAGTTGCCAGTTCTCGGCAAAGCGCTGCAGGGCCAGTGCGCTGTCGCGTGTCCAGCCATGGCCGCCGACGATCATGAAAGGCCGCTGGGCCGCCAGCAGCCGGGCCCGCAGATCGCGCAGGGCGCCGGGTGCAGGCCAGGCTTCGGCCGGCTCGGCGCGCGCCAGCACCGGCGCAGCGGTGGGCGTGGTCAGCAGGTCTTCGGGCAACGCCAGCACCACCGGGCCCGGGCGGCCTTGCATCGCCACATGGAACGCACGGGCGATGTACTCGGGCAGGCGGTTCGCGTCGTGCACCTCGGCCACCCACTTGGCCATGCCGAGCGTGCCGGGGCCGAAGACCTGGCGGTAGTCGAGCTCCTGAAAGGCTTCGCGGTCGCGCTGGTCCGAGGCCACCTGGCCGACCAGCAGGATCAGCGGCACGCTGTCTTGAAACGCGGTGTGCACGCCAATCGCCGCGTTGGTGGCACCGGGGCCGCGCGTCACGCAGCAGACACAGGGCCGGCCAGTCAGCCGCGCATGGGCGTCGGCCATGAAGGCGGCGCCACCCTCTTGCCGGCAGGCGATGAAGCGAATCTGTTCGCGGTGCTCGTGAAAGCCATCGAGCACGGCGAGGTAGCTTTCGCCCGGCACGCCGAAAACGGTGTCGACACCCTGGGCGACAAGCGCCTCGACCAGGGCATGGCCGGCGAGGCGCGGAGAGTTGGATTCAGGCATGCGCGGCACTGTAGCGCGGGACAGTGAGGCCCCACGCCCCCTCCCGGGGGCTGCCCCCAAGGGGCTCGCGCAGCGGACCGGCAAAGCCGGATCCGCGCACGCCACTTGATACGCGGCGACGCTGCGCGCGCCTAGGCGGGATGTCTCCGGCGGAAAACGCCGACGAGGCTCGCGGCGGTGATGCCCAGCACCATCGCCAGCGCGGCGCCGAGAAACACGCCGTTGGCGGCGCCGCGGTCCATCAGCGCCCCAAAGATCGGTGCGGCCATCGCAAAACCCACGTCCAAGCCCGAATACACGGTGCCGTAGACACGGCCGGTGGCCCCTGGGGGCGCGGCGCGCTTGATCAGCATGTCGCGCGAGGGGCCGGCCAGGCCGGTGCCGAAGCCGGCCACCGCGGCCAGGCCTGCGGCCGTCACACCCGACAACCAACCGCTGCCGGCCAGCAGCAGCAACACCGCCGAGCCGGCCATCGCGATGCCGATGTTGCGCTCCAGCGCATGCGACCGGGCCACCAGGAAGCCACCGATCACCATGCCCACCGCGCCACACAGCATGTAGCCGGTGACGACGAACGCAGTGATCGTTGCGGGCAGGCCATACATCGCCTGCAGCGCCGGGCTGGCAAAGCTCTGGATCGCGCTCAACGCCGCGGTCGTGAAGAAGAAGAACGAGAAGCACAGCCACACCGACGGCAGGCGCAAGAAGGCCATCGGGTGCTCGGGCTGACCCGCGGCGGCGGCACCGGGCTTTTCATGCGCCCAGGCGCCCTGGCTGTCATCGATCGCGTCGCGGTTCAGCGCCAGCAGCAGCATCACGGCCAAGGCGACCAATGCGCAGCCCACATAGGCCATGCGCCAGTTGCCAGTGGCTTCGCTGATGCCGATCGAAAACACCGGTGCCAGCGCCCACCCCAGGTTGCCCGAAATGCCGTGCACCGAGAACGCATGGCCCAGCCTCGGCTGCGACACGCGCTTGTTCAGGATGGTGAAGTCCACCGGGTGGAACGGCGAGTTGCCCAGTCCGGCCAGCGAGGCCGCCAGCACCAGGCCGCCAAAGCCGTTGGCCGACGCCGCCGCCAGCGCCGCCAGGATGAAGCAGCCCAGCGCCGCAAACAGCACCGGCCGCGCGCCGGTCTTGTCGACCAGGAAGCCGGCCATCGCCTGGCCGATGCCAGAGATCACGAAGAAGGTGGTAACCAGCAGCCCCAGCTCCGAATAGCTCAGGCCGAAGTCGCGGATGAACGCCGGGAACAGCGGCGGCAGCAGCATGTGGAAGAAGTGCGAGCAGCCGTGCGCCAGGCCGATCAGGCCGATGGTGGCGAAGTCGCGGCGCGCTGCGGCCGCGGCAGGCAGAGGGACGGTGACTGAATTCATCGGCCCACTGTAGGCAGCCCGAGGTCGTCCGGGTTACGATAGCTCGACAAGTTCTATCGAATTCATGCCAACGCGCCCCGCCCCCCTCGCCCACCGCAGCCGGACCAGCGTGCCGCCGCTGGACCCGATGCGTTATGCGCCCACGGACGCACGGCCGTTGCGGGGCAAAGCGCGCCACATGGCCCACCACATGGACATCCAGCCCCACTGGCACAGCTGGGCGCAGCTGGTGTTCTCGATGAGCGGCGCGGTGCGGGTGTCAGCCTTCAAGGAGCGAAAGGTCGCTCCCGAGCGTCATGACCAGCTCGAAGGCTGGGTGCCGCGGCCCGGCCCAGGCGGCGCCGGGTCTGACAGCAGCTACCTGGTGCCGCCTTCGCGCGCCGTGTGGATCCCGCCCGGTGTGGTGCATGCCGTGACCGCCGTCGAGCAGGCCGACCTGCGCACGGTCTACCTGCACGAGAGCGCCGTGAAGCAGCTGGCCGCCAGCGGCGACTGGAGCCAATGCCGCGTGCTCGACGTGACGCCCCTGCTGCGCGAGCTGGTGGTGCAGCTGGCGACCGCGCCCGACGGTGACGCCGTCGACGAGCCGGACCGTGCCCGCGAGGTGGGCATCAACACCCTCATCCTCGACGAGCTGCGCCGCGCCCGCAGCCTGCAGCTGGGTTTGCCGCTGCCGCGCGAAGGCCGGCTGCGCCGCGTGTGCGAGGCGATGCTGGACGAGCCGCTGCGCCACGCCGACATCGAAGGCTGGGCCGCCGAGGCCGCGACCAGCGCGCGCACCTTGTCGCGCTGGTTCACCGAAGAGCTGGGCACCAGCTACGGCCAGTGGCGCCAGCAACTGCTGCTGGCCAAGGCCTTGACGATGGCCGCGCGCAAGCTGCCGATGCAGTTGATCGCCGCCGAGCTGGGCTATGCCAGCCCCAGTGCGTTCAGCGCCATGGTCACGCGCGCCGTCGGCATGCCGCCGAGCCGGTTCTTTGCCGAGGCTTGAATGGAGCACCCGGTTGCGGAGTACCGCAACCACCCTCCGAGAGGGTGCGCGGCCGCTTCGGAGCGGCCGTGCGCTGGCCGCGCCAAGACCCTGTCTCCGCCCCGCGAACCCCTGCCACCTAGAATTTGCCCATGACAGAAGCCGTCTACGACTACACCCGGCAAGATGCGACCGGTGCGACCTGCACCGCGCATGCCTGGGCCAAGGTGCCGCCGCCGTTGACGCGGCCGCAGCGAGATGAACTGAAGGCCAAGGCCGCCGCGCTGCTGAAGGCGAAGAACGCGGTGCTGGTCGCCCACTACTACGTCGAAGACGACCTGCAGGACCTGGCGCTCGAAACCGGCGGCTGCGTTGCCGATTCGCTCGAGATGGCCCGCTTCGGTCGCGACCACGCGAGCCAGACGCTGGTGGTGGCCGGCGTGCGTTTCATGGGCGAATCGGCCAAGATCCTGTCGCCCGACAAGCGGGTGCTGATGCCCGACCTGGACGCCACCTGCTCGCTCGACCTGGGCTGCCCGCCGGACGACTTTGCCGCCTTCTGCGACGCCCACCCAGACCGCCAGGTCGTCGTCTACGCCAACACCAGCGCCGCGGTGAAGGCCCGCGCCGACTGGATGGTGACCAGCTCGTGCGCGCTGGCCATCGTGCAGCACCTGAAAGACCAAGGCCAGAAGGTGCTGTGGGCCCCCGACAAGCACCTGGGCCGCTACATCCAGGAGCACACCGGCGCCGACATGCTGCTGTGGAACGGCGCCTGCATCGTGCACGACGAGTTCCGCGCCACCGAGCTCGAGCTGCTGAAGGCCGAGTACCCGAATGCGATGGTGCTGGTGCACCCCGAATCGCCCCAGGCGGTGGTCGACCTGGCCGACGTGGTGGGCTCGACCTCGCAGATGCTGAAGGCGGTGGTCGACGGCGCGGCGAAGGAATACATCGTCGCAACCGACAACCAGATCATGCACCGCATGCGCCAGTTGGCCCCGGGCAAGACCCTGATCGAAGCACCGACCGCCGGCAACTCGGCCACTTGCAAGAGCTGCGCCCATTGCCCGTGGATGGCGATGAACGGCTTGCAAGGAGTGATCGATTGTCTCGAAAGTGGCCAGGGCGAGATCCACGTCGACCCGGCTGTCGCGCGCGACGCCGTGCGCTGCATCGACCGCATGCTCGACTTCGTCGCCAAGAACCCGAGCGCGCTGGCGCCTCGCGTGCAAGGCATGGTGCGCGGCATCGGCGCCGCCTGACCCCTGACCAGATCCCCCATGTTCGACCACGACGAAACGCTGGAAGAAGCCCGCGCCCGCAATGTGCGCGACGCGCTGTTCGAAGACATCGGCCGCGCCGACTGGACGGGCCTGCTGGTCCCTGCCGGCCGCCGCGTGCATGCGCGCGTGACGGTGCGCGAAGAGGCCGTGCTGTGCGGGCGCGACTGGTTCGATGCCTGCCTGCACGCGCTGGACGCCAAAGGCCGCGTCGACTGGCACTACGACGAAGGCGCACTGATGGGCGCCAACACGCCGGTCTGCGAGATCGAGGCCGATGCGCGCGCGCTGCTGTCGGCCGAGCGGCCGGCGCTGAACTTTCTGCAGCTGCTGTCCGCCACCGCCACGGTGACGCGCCGGCACGTCGATGCGATCGAAGGCGCCTCGCCCAACCCGCGCGGCTGCGCGGTGCTCGACACGCGCAAGACCATTCCCGGCCTGCGCCAGGCCCAGAAATATGCGGTGCGCGTGGGCGGTGGCCAAAACCAGCGGCTGGCGCTGTGGCACGGCATCCTGATCAAGGAAAACCACATCGCCGCAGCCGGTGGCATCGGCCCCGTGTTGCGCAATGCGCGCGAGCTGAATGCCGGGGTCGAGATCCAGATCGAGGTCGAATCCCTGGCCCAGCTGCAAGAGGCGCTCGACAACGGCGCAACCAGCGTGCTGCTGGACAACTTCAGCCCATCGCTGATGAAAGACGCCGTTGCCCTGGCCGCCAACCGCGCGCTGCTCGAAGCCTCGGGCGGCATCACGCTCGCCGGCCTGCGCGAGATCGCCGCCACCGGTGTCGACCGCATCTCGATCGGCAAGCTGACCAAGGACGTGATCGCGGTCGACTACTCGATGCGGGTGCTCGATCGGCTCGGCGCCTGAAACTTCACGCAATCCCGATGGACCAATGCCGGCCGCCCGGGTGACACTGCCAACCTGTTCGACCCTGGCTCAACCCACACGACGCATGGACTCCGCCTCGATCCACAACTTCTACGAAAAAGTCGTGTTCTCCGCCGTGCAGGAACAGGCGGGCAACTACCCCCACCTGCAGGCCAACAGCGACACGCTGGCCGACATCGCCTGCGTCGCGCTGAACCGACTGCCGCCGCGCTACATCCGCCACGACGTGGACTTTGCGTTCTTTCAGACCGAGCATGAGCGCGCCGAGTCGGAACGCGCGGTGCAAGAGGCGGTCGAATTCGCCTTCGGCTTCGTGCAGGCGCGCAACGCGATGCGCGCGCGGCGGTAGACAGCGGCCCTAACGCACCAGGCCGTAGACCCGCTCGGGCAGCACGCGCGCCAGGCCTTTGCGATCGCCGGCCGCACCGGTGATCGCGAACTCGGGCTTGGCGGTGTCGCGAAGCGAGGTGCCGGCCACCGGCTGGCCCGCGGTGTTGGTCAGGCTGGCCACGATCGGCGTGGTCGCGCTGGCGCCGCGGCGGGCCACCACGCCGATCTCCCCGTTCTTCAGCACCACCAGGTCACCCGGCGGGTACAGCCCCATCGCCTTGATCATGCCGGTGGCCATCGGGCTGCCCTGCTCGTCCTGGAACAACTGCCTCGCCGCCACCTGCACCGGCACCGCCGGGCGAAAGGCCCGGGCGCTGATCTTGGCGGTGAAGACATCGACCACCCGCAACGCGTGCGACATCTCGCTCGTGGCCGCGGTGCCCTGCGGGTAGCCGGTGCCGTCTGAGCGCTCGTGGTGCTCGCGCACCATGGTCAGCCAGTCGCTGGCACCGACCCCGGCCGCCTGCAACAGCGTGGCCGAGGCCTCCGGGTGCGCGCGGATGGTCTGCTTTTGGCGGCCGGTCGGGGGGTCTGGCTGGACGGCCATCTGCGCCTGCAGCTCCTGGATCGAGACGTTCATCGTCAACGCCCCCAGCACCAGCAGCAGCTGTTGCTCGACCGACCAGGCGAGCTGGCGACCCAGCACCACGGCCAGCGTGGCGGCGTGCAGCGCATGCGTCAGCGCATACAGCGCAAATCGCTGCTCGGACGGGCGGATGGTGACGAACAGCGCAATGTCGACGTCGCGCTCGATCTGGCTCAGCACATTGCGGCCCAGCGCCTCCAGCTCTGGCGCGCAGGGCATGCCGGCGTTGACCTTGCGCAGCAGCGCGTCGAGCTCCCAGACCAGCTTCTCCCAGCGGTCGAACAGCGAGGGTTCGCGGTAGGTCGACATCAGCGGGTCGCCGCCGCCCGCGCGGGCCGCCTGGCGCTCGCGCCGCACGGTGGCGGCCTGTTCGCTGTCCACCCAGGCGCCGCGCTCGAGCAGCATCGCCAGCTGGGTGTCGCCGACGATCACCTGGCCGGCGGCCAGCAGGCGGCGGCCGAACTCGTCGTGCACGTGGAAGGGCAAAGGTTGGCCGATGACGACCAGGTCCTTGACGGTGACGAGCGGCGCGCGCTGCGCTTGACTCATGGGCGTTGCCCCCTGGCCCGTCGGAGACGGGCCCCGCCCTCAGTATGTAGCCGAAGTGACGGCCGGCGGCAAGCCTCAGTGCGCGCCGCTGCGCGCCGGGCGGGTCAGCACCGTGGGGAAGCTCACGGGCAAAGTCAACGGAAAGTCGCGGCTGTAGTGCAGGCCGCGGCTTTCGTGCCGCACCAGCGCCGAGCGCACGATCAGCTCGGCGCATTCGACGAGGTTGCGCAACTCCAACAGATCGCGCGTGACGCGGAAGTTGGCGTAGTAGTCGTCGATCTCGCTGCGCAGCAGCTCGATGCGGTGCAGCGCCCGCTCCAGCCGCTTGGTGGTGCGCACGATGCCGACGTAGTTCCACATCAGCAGGCGCAGCTCGTCCCAGTTGTGCGAGATCACGACCTGCTCATCGGCGCTTTCGACCAGGCTTTCGTCCCAGGCCGGCACCGGTGGCACGGCCTGTTTTTCGCTGCGCAGGATCGAGCCGGCGCAGGTGCGCCCGATCACCACGCATTCGAGCAGCGAGTTGCTGGCCAGCCGGTTGGCGCCGTGCAAGCCGGTGTAGGTGGCCTCGCCCACCGCATACAGGCCCGGCAGGTCGCTGCGGCCTTCGAGGTCGGTCACCACGCCACCGCAGGTGTAGTGCGCCGCCGGCACCACCGGGATGGGCTGGCGCGCAATGTCGATGCCCAGCGTCAGGCAGCGCGCGTGGATGGTCGGGAAGTGCTCTTTCAAGAAGTCTTCGCCCAGGTGGGTGGCATCGAGCCACACATGGTCGACGCCGTGCTTCTTCATCTCGAAGTCGATCGCGCGGGCCACGATGTCGCGCGGCGCCAGCTCGGCCCGCTCGTCGTGCGCCGGCATGAAGCGTGGGCCCCACGGCTCTTCGGGCGTGGCGTTGCCGTTGGCCGGCAGGCGCAGCACCGCGCCCTCGCCGCGCAAGGCCTCGGTGATCAGGAAGCTGCGCTCTTGCGGGTGGTACAGGCAGGTCGGGTGGAACTGGATGAACTCCATGTTCGCCACCCGGCAGCCGGCGCGCCAGGCCATCGCGATGCCGTCGCCGGTGGCCGTGTCGGGGTTGGTGGTGTAGCGATAGGTCTTGCCGACGCCGCCGGTGGCCAGCACCACGGCGCGGGCCGGCAGGGTTTCGACGCGCTGGCTGTCGATGTCCAACGCGTAGACACCGTGACAGCGCGGTGGCGCGTCTTCGCGTTTCAGGTGCCGTTCGGTGATCAGGTCCACCGCCATCCAGCGCTCCTTGAGCGTCACCTTCGGGTGGGCCTTGGCGCGCGCCAGCAGTGCTTCGTGGATCGCGCGGCCGGTGGCATCGGCCGCATGGGCGATGCGGCGCACCGCATGGCCGCCTTCGCGCGTCAGGTGCAGCCCGAGCGGGCCCGACGGGTCGGGCGAGAACGGCACGCCCTGCGCCACCAGCCATTCGATGGCCTCGGGGCTGTGCTCGGCGATGAAGCGCGCGGTCTGCTCGTCGACCAGGCCGGCGCCGGCGTCTTGCGTGTCGCGCACGTGGGATTCGACGCTGTCGTCGGAGCCCAGCACGCCGACGATGCCGCCCTGGGCCCATGCGGTGGCACCTTCGCCGAGGTTGCGCTTGGCCAGCACAATGACCTGCTGGCCCTGTGCCGCCAGGTGCAGCGCCACTGTCAAGCCGGCCAGGCCGGCCCCCACCACGACCACGGGGGCCTCGGCCGCTGTCAGGGTTTGCATCTCGTCCAGCGCTCCAGGGCGTTCACAAAAGAGTCATTCTAGGAGCGGCCAGCAAACCACTGCGTCGAACGCGGCATCACGCCGGGCGCGGCTGCGCTGCGGTCGTCGCCGTCACGGCTCGGCGCCCAGCGCTTCGCAGGCGCAGCCCCAAAAGCGGAAAGGCGGCGCGGCCTTCGCCGCGCCGCCTGGGGCGGTTGGGTTCAATGCACGACGCGTTCGAACTTGAACTCGCCACCCTCGAAGCGCACCGGGATCACGTCCTTCGCGCCGAACTTGCCTTCGAGGATCAGCCGCGCAACCGGGTTCTCGATCTGCGACTGGATCGCGCGCTTGAGCGGCCGTGCGCCGAACACCGGGTCGAAGCCGACCTTGGCGATCTCTGCCAGCGCCTCGGGCGCCACGTCGAGCTTCATCTCCATCTTGGCCAGGCGGGTCTCCAGGCCCTTGAGCTGGATCTTCGCGATCGCCTCGATGTTGGCGCGGTCCAGCGCGTGGAAGACCACCGTCTCGTCGATGCGGTTGAGGAACTCGGGCCGGAAATGCGCCTTCACCTCGCCCCACACCGCCTCGCGGATGTCGTCGCTCGGCTGGCCGACCATCTGCATGATCATCTGCGAGCCCAGGTTGCTGGTCATCACGATCACGGTGTTCTTGAAGTCCACCGTGCGGCCCTGGCCATCGGTCATGCGGCCGTCGTCGAGCACCTGCAGCAGCACGTTGAAGACGTCCGGGTGGGCCTTCTCGACCTCGTCGAGCAGCAGCACGCTGTAGGGCTTGCGGCGCACGGCCTCGGTCAGTGCCCCGCCCTCTTCGTAGCCCACGTAGCCCGGGGGCGCGCCGATCAGGCGGCTCACCGAGTGCTTCTCCATGAACTCGCTCATGTCGACGCGGATCATGTGGTCTTCGCTGTCGAACAGGAACCCGGCCAGGGCCTTGCACAGCTCGGTCTTGCCCACGCCCGTGGGGCCGAGGAACAGGAACGAGCCGAGCGGGCGGTTCGGGTCCGACAGGCCGGCGCGCGAGCGGCGGATGGCGTCGGCCACCGCCACGATGGCTTCGTCCTGGCCGACCACGCGCTCGTGCAGCTTGGCCTCCATCTGCAGCAGCTTGTCGCGCTCACCCTGCATCAGCTTGCTGACCGGGATGCCGGTGGAGCGCGAGACCACCTCGGCAATCTCTTCGGCGCCGACCATGGTGCGCAGCAGTTGCGGCGCACCGGCGGTGCCCTTCTTGCCCGCTTCCTTGGCCTGAGCTTCCTTCAGGCGCTTTTCCAGCTCGGGCAGCTTGCCGTACTGCAGCTCGGCCACCTTGTCGAAGTTGCCCTTGCGCTTGAGCTCTTCGACCTGGGTCTTGATGCGCTCGATCTCTTCCTTGACCTGGGCCGAGCCCTGGGCCGTGGCCTTCTCGGCCTTCCAGATCTCTTCGAGGTCGGCGTATTCGCGCTGCAGCTTGACCAGCTCGTCTTCGATCAGGCCAAGGCGGCGCTGCGAGCCCTCGTCATGCTCCTTCTTCATCGCCTCGCGCTCGATCTTCAGCTGGATCATGCGGCGGTCCAGCCGATCCATGACCTCGGGCTTCGAGTCGATCTCGATCTTGATCTTGGCCGCCGCCTCGTCGATCAGGTCGATCGCCTTGTCGGGCAGGAAGCGGTCGGTGATGTAGCGGTGGCTCAGCTCGGCCGCGGCCACGATGGCCGGGTCGGTGATCTCGACACCGTGGTGCACCTCGTACTTCTCTTGCAGGCCGCGCAGGATGGCGATGGTGGCCTCCACGCTGGGCTCGTCGACCAGCACCTTCTGGAAGCGGCGCTCCAGCGCGGCGTCTTTCTCGACGTACTTGCGGTATTCGTCCAGCGTGGTCGCGCCGATGCAGTGCAGCTCGCCGCGCGCCAGCGCCGGCTTGAGCATGTTGCCGGCGTCGATGGCGCCCTCGGCCTTGCCGGCACCGACCATCGTGTGCAACTCGTCGATGAAGAGAATGATCCGGCCTTCGTCGGCCGCCACTTCCTTCAGCACGGCCTTCAGCCGCTCTTCGAACTCGCCGCGATACTTGGCACCGGCGAGCAGGCCGGCCATGTCCAGCACCAGCACGCGCTTGTTCTTCAGCGTGTCGGGCACTTCGCCGTTGATGATGCGCTGGGCCAGGCCTTCGACGATCGCCGTCTTGCCGACGCCCGGCTCGCCGATCAACACCGGGTTGTTCTTGCTGCGGCGCTGCAGCACCTGGATCGCGCGGCGAATCTCGTCGTCGCGGCCGATCACCGGGTCGAGCTTGCCCTGGCGGGCGCGCTCGGTCAGATCGAGCGTGTACTTCTTCAGCGCCTCGCGCTGGCCTTCGGCCTCAGCCGAGTCGACCGTCTGGCCGCCGCGCACCGCGGTGATGGCCGCTTCGAGCGCCTTGCGCGTGAGGCCGTGGCCACGCACGATGCCGCCCATGTCGCTCTTGGCGTCGGCCAGGGCGAGCAGGAACATCTCGCTGGCGATGAACTGGT
The DNA here is from genome assembly GCF_041914305.1 of Ideonella sp. Lineage (NCBI taxonomy): Bacteria > Pseudomonadati > Pseudomonadota > Betaproteobacteria > Burkholderiales > Sphaerotilaceae > Ideonella > Ideonella sp. The sequence continues at coordinate 121,938 of NZ_JAYSDQ010000008.1, read as the reverse complement.
CACCGCGCTTGCTGGCCTCTTTGTCGGCCGCCTGCAGCAGCTGGATCAGGTCGCGCCCGGGTTGCACCGGGCCGCCGCCTTGCACGCTGGGCAGGCCGTTGATGGCCGTGTCCATCGCGGTCTTCAGCGCCGCGGTGTTGGCGCCAGAGCGATCCAGCAGGGCCTTGGGGCCATCGGGCTGGGCGAGCATGGCCGCCAGCAGGTGCGAGGGCTCGATGTAGGGGTTGTCGCGCGCGACCGCTAAGCTTTGCGCATCGGCGAGGGCCTGTTGGAAGGCGGTGGTGAGTTTGTCCAGACGCATGGGTGGGAACCTCCGTTGCCACAAGACATGGGGCAGTCCCCAGGCCTTTTCAAGCCCGAGGATCGCCGCGCCGATGCCCGGGCGGATTGCGCCAGATCAAACGGCGGGCGGCACCTCGGGCCCGCGCCCGCCAGGCCCTACACCGGCTCGATCGCCTCGTCGCCTTCGCCGGGGTCGTACAGGCAGTCGCGGCCGAGCTGATCCAGGCACAGCTCGGCCGTCCACGGCAGCATCAGCGAGCCGCAGCGCGAATCGCGGTACAGCCGCTCCAGCGGCAGCGACTTCAGCATCGACGCGCCGCCGCAGGTGCGGATGGCCAGCGTGCAGACGGCGTTGGCGCTTTCCATGATCGTGTAGTGGCCGGCCAGCAGGCGCATGCGGGTGTCGGCATCGGGGTCGGGGCGTGCGTCGCGGGCGGTCTGCAGGAACAGCGCCCTCGCCTGCTCGAGCAGGATGCGCATCTGCGCCACCGCCTGCTGCTTGGTCGGGTACATGCGGCGCGGCACCGGCGGCATGCCGGGCAGCTCGGCGCGCAGGTACTGCACGGTGAAGTCGTAGGCCGCCTGGGCGATGCCCATGTACGGCGCCGCCATCGTGGCGAACATGTGCGGGCAACGCTGGCTGGCCTCGAAGTAGCGGCCCTCGGGCAGCAGGCGCGCGTTGTCGCGCACGAAGACTTCCTTCATTTCCAGGTTGCGCGACACGGTGGCGCGCATGCCCAGCGGGTCCCAATCGCCGCTCACCGTCACGCCGGCCGAATCGGCCGGCACGGCGAGGTACAGCGCATCTCGCTGCGAAGCGCCCGGCGTGTCCAGCGTGCAGAGCACGCCGTAGTAGTCGGCCACGCCGGCCAGCGTGGCGAACAGCTTGCGGCCGGTGACGAGGTAGCCGCCTTCGACCTTCTTGGCCAGCGTGCCCCACGGCGCCTTGCCCGCCGAGGCCGCACCACCTTCGGAGAACGGCTGCGAGTAGACGTGGCCGCGGCGGACGATGCGCTCGTAGTGCACGGCGCGGTGCGCCTCCTGGTCGGCCCGCTCGGCGGGGGTCAGGTCCAGCGCATCGGCGACCGGGCCGGCCCACAGCGACGCGCAGGTGTGCATGTTGAACGACAGCGCGGTCGCGCCGCAGTGGCGGCCGATCTCGGCGGCCACCAGCATGAAAGTGGTGAAGTCGGCGCCCAGGCCGCCGCGTTCGGCCGGCACGCACAGCGCCAACAGCCCGCTGTCGCGCAGGTCGCGGTAGTTTTCGGTCGGGAAGCTGGCATCGCGATCGTGCGCCGCGGCGCGCGGCGCAAAGCGGGTGCGGCCCAGCTCGGCAGCCAGCGCGACCAGCTCGCGCTGGCGCGGGCTCAACAGCGCCGGGTCACCGGCGATGTGGGGCGTGGGGTGCGTCTGCATGGAGGCGGTCATCGAAGTCCCCTGGTGGTCATGGCCTGCTCAAAGGATTTCGCCGAGCAGCCGGTAGTGCCCGGCCTGGAAGACCAGCGGCGGCAAGGCGGCTTCATGCATGTTTTCGACCTGGCCGATGAACAGCACGTGGTCGCCCACCGTCTGCTGGCTGTGCAGCGCACACTCGAAGACCGCGGTGCAGCCGGTGAGCACCGGCGCGCCGCCGGCGCCGTCGGACCATTGGCCTTCGGCGAAGCGGTCTGGCACGGCGCTGGCGAACCGGCGCGACAGGTTGACCTGCGCCTCGGACAGCACGTTGATCGCGAAGTGGCTGGCCTGCTGGAACGCCGGCAACGCCGGGCTGGCCAGGCGCAGCGACCACAGCAGCAGCGGCGGGTCCAGCGACAGTGAATTGAAGGAATTGGCGGTCAGGCCGATGGCCTGGCCTCGCCCATCGCGGCAGGTGGCGATGGTCACGCCGGTGGTGAATCGGCCCAATGCGTTGCGCAGGGCCTTGACGTCGAAAGGCAGCATTTGCCCGCGATGGTAGGCCCAAACCGGGCCGCGAATCGCGGGGGCCCTAACTCGACGGGGCCACGCAGCGGTGCTCGTTCACGGCCAGAGCGAGCGCCCCGCCCACCAACCCAGGCCGGCAAACGCCAGCGCCCCCAGCACATGGGCCAGGGTGTGGGCCAGCGCAACGCCGGGCTCGCCGCGCACCAGCAGCGCCAGCGACTCGGCCGAATAGGCCGAAAACGTGGTCAGCCCGCCCAGGCCGCCGGTGACCAGCAGCAGGCGCAGCGTCTCGTTCGGGTGGCGCTCGAAGGCAACGAGGCTGAAGCCGATCAGCAAGCCGCCCGTGCAGTTGACCACCAGCGTGCCCAGCGCGAACGGCAAGGGCATCGGGTTCAGCCACAGGCTGACGCGCCAGCGCAGCAGCGCGCCGACGGCGCCGCCGAGGGCGACCGCCAATGCATGCATCCAGCCGGACTGCATGGGCGCTCAGCGGCCCGCGTTGCTGGCGAAGCTGCCCCAGCGGGCCAGCGCGGCATCGTCGCTGACGCGGGCATCGACCCAGTGGGCGCCGTCGGGCGTGGTCTCTTTCTTCCAGAACGGCGCCTGGGTCTTCAGGTAGTCCATCAGGAACTCGCAGGCCTGGAACGCCTCGCCGCGGTGGGGCGAGGTGACAGCCACGAACACGATCTGGTCACCCGGCTGCAGCAGGCCCACGCGGTGGATGACCCGCGCCGCGCGGATCTGAAAGCGAGCCATCGCCGCGTCGATCATCGCCTCGATGGCCTGCTCGGTCATGCCGGGGTAGTGCTCCAGTTCCATCGCGCTGATGCTGCCGGCGCCCTGGCCTTCGCCCTCGTTGCGATCACGCACCGTGCCGACGAAGCTGGCGACGGCGCCCACGCCCAGGTCGCCGGTGCGAAGGCGGGCCATTTCGGCGCCGGCGTCGAAGTCGGCGGTCTGGATCGTGACGCGGGGGGTGTTCATCATGCGAAGCTCAGCCCCCGGTGACGGGCGGAAAGAACGCCAGCTCGTCACCATCGGCCAATGCGGCCGTCTCGTCGCACAACGTCTGGTTCAGCGCCGCCCGCAGCGCCTTGTGGCGGGCCAGGCTGGCGTCGAACGGCGCGCCGCGGGCGATCAACAGGTCGCGCGCATCGCCGACGCGGCTGCCCTCGGGCAACTCGAGCTGTTCCTGCGAGCCCAGGGCCTCGCGCAGCGAAGCGAAAAAGCGCAAACGAATCTTCATGGCGCGCTTCAAGCCCCCACCAGCCACGCCAGCGGCAGGAAGCGCACGGTGTCGCCCCGCACAATGGCCTGGCCGGGTGGGTTGTCGACCAGCCCGTCGGCCCAGACGGCCGAGGTCAACACGCCGGAGCTCTGGTTGGCGAAGAGGGTCAGTTCGCCCTGCTCGTTCAGCCGCACACGAAGAAACTCGCGCCGCTTGTCGGGCTTGGGCCAGTCGAAGCCGGCGGGCAGCGGCAGGCCGCGCGGCAGGGCTGCCGGCAGGCCCTGCAGTGCGCGCAGCACCGGCGCGACCACCAGCACGAAGGTGACGAAGCTGGACACCGGGTTGCCGGGCAGGCCCATGAACAAGGCTTCACCGCCCTCGCGGCGCACCGCGCCGAACGCCAGCGGCTTGCCAGGCTTGATGGCCATCTGCCACAGGTCCAGCCGGCCCTCGGCCTGCACGGCGGGCTTGAGGTGGTCTTCCTCGCCGACGGATACACCGCCCGAGGTGATGATCAGGTCGTTGCCCAGCGCGGCGCGGCGCAGCGCCTGGCGCGTCGCGTCGAGCTGGTCCGGCACGATGCCCAGGTCGTCGACCTCGCAGCCGGCGGCCTCGATCAGCGCACGCAGGGTGAAGCGGTTGGAGTTGTAGATCGCGCCCGGCGGCAGCGGGTCGCCCGGCATCACCAGCTCGTCGCCGGTCGAAAACAAGGCCACACGCGGCCGGCGCACGACCTGCAGCGAGGCCGCCCCGACCGATGCCGCCAGCCCCAGGGCCTGCGGGGTCAGGCGCGTGCCGGCGGCCAGCACCGTGCTGCCACGCTGCACGTCTTCGCCGCGGCGGCGGATCCACTGGCCCGGCTCGACCGTGCCGGTGACGCGCACGCGGGCCCGCTCTTCCGGCGCGTCGGTGGCCAGCGGCTCGCACTGCTCTTGCATCACGACCGTGTCGGCCCCCGGCGGGATCGGCGCGCCGGTGAAGATGCGCGCCACGGTGCCAGGCTCGAGCGCGGTGCCCACCGCGCCGGCCGCGATGCGCTGGCTGACCGGCAGCGGCGCACCGGGCGCGAGGTCGGCAAAGCGCAGCGCGTAGCCGTCCATCGAGCTGTTGTCGGCCGGCGGCACGTCGAGCGACGACACCACGGGCGCCGCCAGCACGCGGCCCAGCGCCGAAGCGGTGGGCAGGCTTTGCGACTCGGCGATACGGCGCGCGCCGGCCACGTCGACCAGGCGAGCCAGCGCCTCGTCGAGCGGCATCAGCGGCGGTTTGGGCGGGAGGGTGTTGGGTTCAGCCATGTGAGACGGCAGCGTACATGCAAGCCCAGCGGCGTGTCACGCCGCCAGGCCGGTGTGTTGCGCGATGTAGGCCTTGACGCGGGCGGTGTCCGGCGGCATGACCGTGAAGCGCTTGGGCAGCGATTCGATGCCGTCCAACCCGGCCGGCCGCTCGGGCTCGCGGCCCAGCGCCTCGCGAATGGTCTCGGCAAACTTCGCCGGCAGCGCCGTTTCGAGCACGATCATCGGCACGCCGGGCTCGACCCGCTCGGCGGCCACCTTCACACCGTCGGCGGTGTGGGTGTCGATCATCGTGCCGTGCTGTTCCCAGCTGCGGCGGATCGTGGCCAAGCGGTCGGCGTGCGTGCTGCGGCCCGACTGGAAGCCGAAGCCGGCAATGCGCGCGAACTCGTCGGGCGTCAAGGTGAACGCCCCCTGGCGCTCGATCTGCGTGCTGAACAGCTCGCGCGTGCGGGCGCCGTCGCGGCCCAGCAGGTCGAACACGAAACGTTCGAAGTTCGAGGCCTTCGAGATGTCCATCGACGGGCTCGACGTTTCGTGCGTTTCGGCGCCCTTGCGCACGCGGTAGGTGCCGGTGCGGAAGAACTCGTCGAGCACGTCGTTCTCGTTGGTCGCGACCACCAGGTGCTTGATCGGCAGGCCCATCATGCGCGCCACGTGGCCAGCACAGACGTTGCCGAAGTTGCCCGATGGCACGGTGAAGCTGACCTGTTCGCTGTTGCTCTTCGTGGCCTGGAAGTACCCCGCGAAGTAGTAGACGACCTGCGCCAGCAACCGCGCCCAGTTGATCGAATTGACGGTGCCGATCTTCTGCGCGTGCTTGAAGGCCAGGTCGTTCGACACCGCCTTGACGATGTCCTGCGCATCGTCAAACACGCCTTCGACGGCAATGTTGTGGATGTTCTCGTCTTGCAGGCTGAACATCTGCGCCTGCTGGAACGGGCTCATGCGGCCGTGCGGGCTGAGCATGAACACGCGCACGCCCTGCTTGCCGCGCATCGCGTATTCGGCGGCGCTGCCGGTGTCGCCCGAGGTGGCGCCGAGGATGTTCAGCTGCTCGCCGCGGCGGCCGAGTTCGTACTCGAACAGGTTGCCGAGCAGTTGCATCGCCATGTCCTTGAAGGCCAGCGTGGGCCCGTTGGACAAGGCTTCGATGAACAGGCCTGAATCGCCGAGCCGGCGCACCGGCACGATCGCGTCGGTGCCGAACACCGCCTTGGTGTAGGTCTTGGCAACCAGGGCCTTCAGGTCGGCGGCCGGGATGTCGTCGATGTAGAGCGACAGGATCTCGAAGGCCAGGTCGGCATACGACAAGCCGCGCCATTTGGCGAGCGTGGTGTCGTCGACCTGGGGGTACGCGGCCGGCAGGTACAGGCCGCCATCCGGCGCGAGGCCTTCGAGCAGGATTTCGCAGAAACGCCTGGGCGTGGGGTCACCACGGGTGCTGAGGTATTGCATCACGGTGATCAGGCCAACTCTTCCTTGCGGATCGAGACAATCGGCGCCAGCACGGTCTTCAGTGCCTGCATCTTGGCCAGGGCATCGCGCATGCGGCCCTCGACCGTGTCATGGGTGAGGATGATCAGGTCGGTCGATTTCTCGCCCTCGGCCGATTCACGCTGCAGCACCGCGTCGATCGAGATGTCGTGCTCGGCGAGGATCGTGGTGATCTTCGACAGCACGCCGGCTTCGTCGGCCACCCGCAGGCGCAGGTAGAAGGCCGTCACCACCTGCGAGATCGGCAGGATCGGCGTGTCGGCCATCGCATCGGGCTGGAAGGCCAGGTGCGGCACGCGGTGGTCGGGGTCGGCGGTGTGCAGGCGGGTGATGTCGACCAGGTCGGCCACCACGGCCGACGCGGTCGGCTCAGAGCCGGCGCCCTTGCCGTAGTAGAGCGTGGTGCCGACGGCATCGCCCTGCACCACCACCGCGTTCATCGCGCCCTCGACGTTGGCGATCAGGCGCTTGGCCGGCACCAGCGTGGGGTGCACGCGCAACTCGATGCCCTGCTCACGGCGCTTGGTGATGCCCAGCAGCTTGATCCGGTAGCCCAGTTGCTCGGCGTACTTGATGTCGGTCGCCGACAGCTGGGTGATGCCTTCGATATGCGCCTTGCTGAACTGCACCGGCACGCCGAACGCGATCGCGCTCATGATCGTCGCCTTGTGCGCCGCATCCACGCCTTCGATGTCGAAAGTGGGGTCGGCCTCGGCGTAGCCCAGGCGCTGCGCTTCCTTCAGCACGGTGGCGAAGTCCAGCCCCTTGTCGCGCATCTCGCTGAGGATGAAGTTCGTCGTGCCGTTGATGATGCCGGCGATCCACTCGATGCGGTTGGCGGTCAGGCCCTCGCGCAGCGCCTTGATGATCGGGATGCCCCCAGCCACCGCGGCCTCGAAACCCACCATCACGCCTTTCGCGTGGGCGGCGGCGAAGACCTCGGTGCCGTGCATGGCGATCAGCGCCTTGTTGGCGGTCACCACATGCTTGCCGGCGGCAATGGCTTCCATCACCAGCGTCTTGGCGATGTCGCAGCCGCCGATCAGCTCGACGACGATGTCGATGTCGGGGTTGGCGATGATCTCGCGCGCATCGGCCACGATGTCTGTCTGGGTGCCGACGATGGCGCGGGCGCGCTCGAGATCGCGGCGCGAGACGACGGCCAGCTCGATGCCGCGGCCGGCCCGGCGGCGAATTTCTTCCTGGTTGCGCTGGAGCACATGGAACACGCCGCTGCCGACGGTGCCCAGGCCCATGAGGCCGACTTGAATGGGTTTGGCTTCGAACTCACGTCGCTGCGCGACAGGAGATTGCGCCGCAACACTGCGTGTTGTCATGAAATGCCTTAGGTCGAGTGACGCTTGCGATAGTGGTCGAGAAAGCGGGCAATGCGGCCCACGGCCTCGGTGAGGTCGTCGGTGTTCGGCAGGAACACGAGACGGAAGTGATCGGGCGCCGACCAGTTGAAGCCGGTTCCCTGCACGATCAGCACCTTTTCCTCGGCCAGCAGCTCGTAGGCAAACTGCTGGTCGTCCTCGATCGGGTAAATCTTCGGGTCCAGGCGGGGGAACATGTACAGCGCAGCGCTCGGTTTGACGACGCTGACGCCGGGAATCTGGGAAAGCAGCGAATAGGCCAGGTCGCGCTGGCGCGCCAGCCGGCCGCCGGGGGCGACGAGGTCCTTGATGCTCTGGTAGCCGCCGAGCGCCGTCTGGATCGCGAGCTGCCCCGGCGTGTTGGCGCACAGGCGCATCGAGGCCAGCATGTTCAGGCCCTCGATGTAGTCGGTGGCGTGGCGCTTGTCGCCCGAGACGACCATCCAGCCGGCGCGATAGCCGCACGAGCGGTAGTTCTTCGACAGGCCGTTGAAGGTCAGGAACAGCACGTCGTCGGCCAGCGAGGCGATGCTGGTGTGGGTCAGGCCGTCGTACAGCGTCTTGTCGTAGATCTCGTCGGCGAAGACGATCAGCTGGTGCTGGCGGGCGATCTCGACGATGCCGCGAAGAATCTCGTCCGGGTACAGCGCGCCGGTCGGGTTGTTCGGGTTGATGATCACGATCGCCTTGGTGTTGGGCGTCACCTTGGCGCGCATGTCGGCCAGGTCCGGCAACCAGCCCGAGCCTTCGTCGCAGTGGTAGTGCACCGGCGTGCCGCCCGACAACGCCACCACCGCCGTGTACAGCGGGTAGTCGGGCGACGGGATCAGCACCTCGTCGCCGGCGTCGAGCAGCGCGTTCATGCTCATCGCGATCAGCTCGGAGGCGCCATTGCCGAGGTAGACGTCGTCCACCGTCACGCCGGCAATCTGCTTTTCCTGGCAATAGTGCACCACGGCTTTTCGGGGTGCGAACAGGCCCTTGGAATCGGTGTAGCCGGCCGCATGTGGGAGGTTGCGGATCATGTCCTGCACGATCTCGTCCGGCGGCTCCAGGCCGAACGCGGCCACGTTGCCGATGTTCAGCTTGATGATCTTGTGGCCCTCTTCCTCCATCTGGCGTGCTTTGTCCAGCACGGGGCCACGGATGTCGTAGCCGACGTTGGCGAGCTTGCTGGACTTGGCAATGGGCTTCAAACCGGAAACTCCTCGGCGGCATGCGCGGCGCATGCACCCTCTGACGGGGCCATGCTGCGCCGCAAAACGTACAATTTAACCATAGGCTTTTCACTGAATAGGGCCCTGTTGCGCCCTGCAGTCGGGGCCAGGGAGCACGATGAAATTTCAACCGGATCAACTCGATGGCGTGAACGCCATCTCGAAGCTCGAAGCCGGCCGCATCTGGGTGCACGCCACCGCGTTCGAATCCAGCCTGCTGGTGCCCTGGCGGGGCGAGGTGCAGGCCTGGCCGGTGGACGGCATTGCGGCCCTTGAGCAAGCCCATTTCGAGGCCATCGTCGGCTTCGAGCCCGAGCTGGTGGTCTTCGGCAGCGGCGAGAAGCACCGCTTCGTGTCGCCCGCGCTGTACCGGGGGCTGATCGAGCGCCGGATCGGCGTCGAGACGATGGACACCGCCGCCGCCTGCCGCACCTTCAACGTGCTGGTGCACGAGGGCCGCAAAGTACTGGGCGCCTTCGTGATGGACAAGGCGGCGCCGGGCATTTCTTAGGCCAGGGGGTAAGCCCCGCGCCGAGGAATACCTCACAGATCAATTTATAATCACGGGCTATGCCTCCCAGGGGCGCCCGCATAAGACACCACCCTCATGACGCCAGCCCTCAATAAACCCCTGCCGGAACTTGAAGCGCAAGCCACTGGAGGCGTGAAGTTCACCCACCAGGCCTTCAAGGGTCAAGCCATCGTGCTGTACTTCTACCCGAAGGACAACACCCCCGGCTGCACCACCGAGGCCATGCAGTTCCGCGATCAGCACAAGGAATTCGTCAAGGCCGGTGCCGTGGTGTTTGGCGTCTCGCGCGACAACATGGCGTCGCACGACAAGTTCAAGCAGAACCTCGAGCTGCCGTTCGAGCTGATCGCCGACACCGAAGAAAAGCTGTGCCACATGTTCGGCGTGGTGAAGAACAAGATCATGTACGGCAAGAAGGTCAAGGGCATCGAGCGCTCGACCTTCCTGATCGACGCCAGCGGCGTGCTGCGGGCCGAATGGCGCGGCATCAAGGTTGCCGGCCATGTCGACGAAGTCCTGAAGGCCGTGAAGGACCTGAAAAAGGCCGCCTGAGCTCGCTCGGGCGCCATTTCGGCGCCAAACGCCACGAAGGCCGGCTCTGCCGGCCTTTCTCACGTCTGGTCACGCCACTTCGCGCACCCGGGCTGACAGCACACCCCGGATGTGCATAATGGGTTCATGCCCGAGACCGTGATGCCGAGCATTCACCCAAAAAGCCGCCCAGACGTCTGTGCGGCTTTTTTGTCTCCGGCCGCCGCGCAGTCCCCTGCGCGATCCCCCGCGCACCGCAGCAATCGAGGCCACTGAGCCCTGCCCTCCATGCCCTTGCCGAAGCCACCCGCCACCCGCGCCGCCATCCTCCCCGCCACCGCCTACGAAACCCAAGCCGCGCCGAAACTGGCGCGCCACCGAGCCCAGGCCGGCGCCGCCAGCGCCGATGACGAGAGCACCCGCCTCGCGCTGCGCAACGACGGCGCCAACGGCGTGGCGGCCGCCCCCGCCCCGGCCAAGACCAAAACCGCCGCGCCCACCCCGGCCGCTGCACGCAAGGCCCCCGCGGCCGAACCCAAACCACGAAAACCGCGCAGCACCGGCCCGGCCAAGCTGTTCGTGCTGGACACCAACGTGCTGATGCACGACCCGATGTCGCTCTTCCGCTTCGAAGAGCACGACATCTACCTGCCGATGATCACGCTCGAAGAGCTCGACGGCCACAAGAAGGGCATGAGCGAGGTCTCGCGCAACGTGCGCCAGGTCAGCCGCGAGCTCGACGCGCTGGCCACCGACGGCCAGTCCGGCAAGTTCGACCCGGCCGAGGGCATCGTGTTGGCCAAGACCGGCCACCGCGAAGCCGGCGGCAAGCTGTTCTTCCAGACCACGCTGCTGGACGTCAAGCTGCCGGCCGGCCTGCCGCAGGGCAAGGCGGACAACCAGATCTTGGGCGTGGTGCAGTCGCTGCGCGAGCAGTTCCCGAGCCGCGAAGTGGTGCTGGTGTCGAAAGACATCAACATGCGCGTCAAGGCCCGTGCGCTGGGCCTGGCCGCCGAAGACTATTTCAACGACAAGACGCTCGAAGACGGCGACCTGCTCTACACCGGCGTGCTGCCGCTGCCGGCCGACTTCTGGGAGCGCCATGGCAAGACCATGGAAAGCTGGAGCCAGGGCGGCCACACCTTCTACCGTATCAGCGGCCCGATGGTGCCGGCGCTGATGGTCAACCAGTTCGTCTACCTCGAATCACCCGGCGAAGCCCCCCTGTTCGCCCGCGTGACCGAAATCACCGGCAAGTCCGCGGTGCTGAAGACGCTGCGCGACTACACCCACGGCAAGAACGCCGTCTGGGGCGTCACCGCGCGCAACCGCGAACAGAACTTCGCGCTCAACCTGCTGATGGACCCGGACTGCGACTTCATCACGCTGACCGGCACCGCCGGCACCGGCAAGACGCTGATGACGCTGGCCGCCGGCCTCAGCCAGGTGATGGAAGACCGCCGCTACACCGAGATCATCGTCACCCGCGTGACCGTGCCGGTGGGCGAAGACATCGGCTTCCTGCCCGGCAACGAAGAAGAGAAGATGGGCCCGTGGATGGGCGCGCTGGACGACAACCTTGAGGTGCTGGCCAAGAGCGACAACTCGGCCGGCGAATGGGGCCGCGCCGCCACCAACGACCTGGTGCGCTCGAAGATCAAGATCAAGAGCTTGAACTTCATGCGCGGCCGCACCTTCTTGAACAAGTTCGTCATCATCGACGAGGCGCAGAACCTGACGCCCAAGCAGATGAAGACCTTGATCACCCGCGCCGGCCCGGGAACCAAGATCGTCTGCCTGGGCAACCTGGCGCAGATCGACACGCCCTACCTCACCGAAGGCTCATCGGGCCTGACCTTCGCGGTCGACCGCTTCAAAGGCTGGCCGCACTCGGGCCACATCACACTGGCCCGCGGTGAACGCTCGCGCCTGGCCGACTACGCCTCGGACGTGCTCTAGCCAGAACTCCCCGCCCCCCCAGGCGCGCGCAGCGCCGCCGCCCCCCAAGTGGCGTGCGCGGATCCGGCTTTGCCGGTCCGCTGCGCGAGCCCCCTCGGGGGGCCGAGGTCGGACACGAACAGTCCTGAGGACTGTTCGTGCCTACCGAGGGGCCGAGCCTCTGGCTCGGCGCGGCCTGCAAGGTAGCCCGCCCCGGAGGGGGCGTGGGGGCTCTACTTCGCGAGGTAGTCGAAGAAGGCCTTCGGGCTCATGTCGCGGCCCAGGAAGTCCTTGACCAGCAGTTCCGGCGGGCGCTGGCCCCCCTGGCTCAACACGGTGTCCCGGTAGCGCTTGCCCACCGCCGGGTCCAGCCGGTCGGCGGCAAAAGCGGTGCGCAGGTCCATGGCCACCACCAGGCTCCACAGGTAGCCGTAGTAGCCGGCGCCGTAGCCGCCCGCCACGTGGGCAAAGCCGGCCGGGAACATCGTGCCCGGCACATAACCCAGTGGCGTGTCGCCTTCCATCTTGGCCCACAGCGCCATCGGCTCGGGGGCGGCTGCCGTGTGCAGCGCCAGGTCGAAACTGGCGTAGAGGTGCTGGCGGGCCGTCATGCTGCCTTTGGTGAATTCACGCGCCGAGCGGGCCTTCTCGATCAGCTCGTCGGGCACCGGCTTGCAGGTGGGGCAGACGTCCTGGAACAGCTTCAGCACCTTGCGGTCGAAGACCCAGTCTTCCAGCATCTGCGACGGCGCTTCGACGAAGTCGTGCTGCGTGCTGGTGCCCGAGTTCAGCGCGTAGCGCGTGGTCGACAGGTTGCTGTGCAGCGAATGGCCGAACTCGTGCAGCAGCGTGTCCAGCTCTTCGACCGTCAGGCCCTTGCGGTCGAAGTTGACCACCAGCGCCGCCTGCGGCACGCGGCCGGTCTTGGTCGAGCCGCCGCGGTACGACCACACCGCCGCGTGGTTGTACTTGCCCTCGCGCGGATACAGGTCGACGATCAGGCTGGAGATCGGCTTGCCGGTCGCCGCGTCGCTCACGGCATAGGCCTGCGCTTCGGGGTGCCACAGCTTGGCCGGTACCGGGGTGTACTTGATGCCGAACATCGTCTCGGCGATGCGCATCACGAACTGCAGGCTCTCTTGGGGCGGGAAGTACGGGCGGAACGACTCCTCGTCGACCGTGAAGCGCTCCTTGCGCAGGCGCTCGGTGTAGAACGGCACGTCCCAGCGGTCGACCTTGACCTTGTCGACCGGCTGGCCCAGGTGCTTGGCCTTGGCCTCGCGCAGGTCGGCGATGTCGCGGCGCTCGCTGTCGGTCACGGCCTGCTTGACCTCGTCGAGGAAGCGGGTGGTGTTGGCCGTGTTCTTGGCCATGCGGCGGCGCAGCGTGAAATCGGCATAGCTGTCGAAGCCGAACAGCTTGGCGTAGTCGCGGCGCAGCTTGCCGATCTCGGCCAGCAGCTTCAGGTTGGCAGCGCCACCCTCATTCATCTTGGCGCGCCACATCTTCTCGCGCGTGGCGGCCTTCTCGGCCCGCTCCATCACCGGGTAGTAGGTGGGGTAGTCCAGGCCCAGCAGCGCGTGGCCCTTGGCGTCGCGCTTGGCGGCCTTCAGCACGCCCTCGGGCACGCCGGCCAGCTCTTCGTCGGTGAATTCGACCTTGGTCTTGCTGTCGCGCACGTTCTTTTCGAACTGCTGGCCCAGCAGGCTGATGCGGTTGGACAACTGCTTGGCCTTGGCGCGCTGGGCCGGCGGCAGGCCGACACCCGAATCTTCGAAGGTTTCCAGCGCCAGGCGCAGTGTCTCGCGGTCGATCTCGTCGGCCGGCACCGAGGCCTTGGCGGCGCGGTACAGCTTGGCGTTCTGGCTGGTGCTGGTGAAGAAGTCCTGCCAGCGCAGGTCGCAGGCTTCGGCTGCGTCGCGCACCTTCTGGTCGGGGTGCACGTTGCTGATGAAGCCGATCGGGCCATAGGCGTCTTCGGTCGCGCTGTAAAAGGCGTCGTAGTTGCCGATCCAGCCGGGCGAGGCCGGCACCTTCTCGAGCGCCGCCACGCCAGCCTTGGCTGCGCGCAGCCCGGTGTCGCAGGCCTGGCGGATTTGCGCTGCGGACTGAAAGTCGGGAAAGGCCGGGCCGACCATCTGGGCCGCTTCGGCGGCGTCAGCCGCGTGGGCCCCAGGCAACCACATACCAAATGCGCTGCAAACGGCCAGCGCCATGCATGTCTTCTTCATCAGAAATCCTGTCTCCAAGTGACCAGCTGATGGCTGGCGAGTTCGTGGCCCGCCGGCTCTGCTGCCCGGGTGTTGGCAAGGGCACGTTGGCGGCCCCAACCGCGGGCAAAAGGGGGCATTGTGGCCCGTGGGGCGGGACGCAATGCTCAAGCCCGGTCATGCCCAGCCGCCTACCGACCCCGGGTTCTCCCTCGAAAAAGCGTCGATTCCCATCTGCAAGTATTTGAAAACACTGGTTTTTCCGCGGCTTACCCGCTTGACACCCCTAGTTCGTGGCCCGTATCCTGCGCCCCGTGCTGAGGTTCCCTTTCTCCCCGCTGAGCCGGCTGCCGGCCGGCATGGCCCCCCGAAGCTGGATGCTGGCTAGCGCTTTGGCGCTGGCCGCTGCGTGCAGCCAGGCGGCCCCGTCCGGTGCCGCGCACGACCCGGTGATGCAGCTGTTGCAAGACCGTGGCCTGATCCAGGCGAACGGCGCCGTGGTGGCCTCGCCCCCGCCGGCCGACCCCAGCCTGCTGGGCCAGGTGCGCGAAAAGACCACCGACCTGGTGATGGGCGCGATGAACTTCATCGGCGTGCGTTACCGCCGCGGCGGCACCTCGGCCGAAAGCGGCTTCGATTGCTCGGGTTTCACCCGCTACGTGTTCGAGAACAGCATCGGCCTGGTCCTGCCGCGCCGCGCTGACGAGCAGGCCAAGGCGCCCGGCTTCTTCAGCATCGGCAAAGACGAGCTGAAACCCGGCGACCTGGTGTTCTTCAACACCCTGCGCCGCACCTTCTCGCATGTGGGCATCTACGTGGGCGACGGCAAGTTCATCCACTCGCCCCGCGCCGGCGGCGAAGTGCGGGTCGAGGACATGCGCGTCGACTACTGGGCCAAGCGCTTCAACGGTGCCCGCCGCGCTCCGCAGGTCAGCGGCGGCGAATTGCCCCGCACCGCGCCCTGAGCCTTCCGTTCCCCTGACACTGCGCAATGCAGGTCTTCCACCCGAGGGCACAATCGCCGCATGGGTGAACGAGTCATTCCGCTGACAGACTGGCGCCGCACGGCCCCGCCGCTGCGCACCGCATCTGTCATGCCCGAAGGGCCGCTGGCCGACACCTTCGGCCGCCCTTTGCGCGACCTGCGCATCTCGGTCACCGACCGGTGCAACTTCCGCTGCAGCTACTGCATGCCGAAAGAGGTGTTCGACACACGCTACAACTTTCTGCCGCACGCCGAGCTGCTGAGCTTCGAAGAGATCACCCGCCTGGCGGGCCTGTTCGCTCAGGTGGGGGCCCGCAAGATCCGCCTGACCGGCGGTGAGCCGCTGCTGCGCAAGCACCTCGAAAACCTGGTCGAGATGCTGGCCGCGCTGCGCACGCCCGACGGCCAGGCGCTGGACCTCACGCTGACCACGAACGGCTCGCTGCTCAGCCGCAAAGCCGCGACGCTCAAGGCGGCCGGGCTGAACCGACTGACCGTCAGCCTGGACGCGCTGGACGACGCGATCTTCCAGCGCATGAACGACGTGGGGTTCCCGGTCGGCGAGGTGCTGGCCGGCATCGACAAGGCGCTCGAGGTCGGCCTCGGATCGATCAAGGTCAACATGGTCGTCAAGCGCGGCGTCAACGACACCCAGGTGCTGCCGATGGCTCGCCACTTCCGCGACCACTACGGCAGCGCCGTCTCGCTGCGCTTCATCGAGTTCATGGACGTGGGCGCCACCAACGGCTGGCGGCTCGACGACGTGCTGCCTTCGTCCGAGCTGCTGCAGCGCCTGCAACAAGAGTGGCCGCTGCAGCCGGTGACCAGCGGCGTGGCCGGCGAAACCGCAGAGCGCTGGGCCTATGCCGACGGGCGCGGCGAAATCGGCCTGATCTCCAGCGTCACCAAGGCCTTCTGTCGCGACTGCAACCGCGCGCGGCTGTCGACCGAGGGCCAGCTGTTTCTTTGCCTGTTCGGCACCCACGGCCACGACCTGCGCGCGCTGCTGCGCGGCGGCGCCAGCGACACCGAGATCGCCTCGGCCATCGCCCACGTCTGGGCCGAGCGCGCCGACCGCTATTCAGAGATCCGCGGCTCTGCCTCGGCACCCAGCAGCACCGAGCGCCGCGTCGAGATGCACTACATCGGCGGGTGATGGGCAGCCCCGGCTGCGAGTGACCGCAGCTGCCCTGCCATACGAGCCCTGTGCAGGGCTACTTCGTGGCGACCAACACCCCCTTGTTCGCCAGCGCATCCGCGCGCTCGTTGCCCGGGTCGCCCGCGTGGCCCTTGACCCAGTGCCAGCTGACCTGGTGCTGCTGCACCAGCGCATCGAGCCTTTGCCACAGCTCGGCGTTCTTGACCGGCTTGTTGTCGGCCGTACGCCAGCCGCGCTTCTTCCAGTTGTGGATCCAGGTCGTGATGCCGTTCTTGACGTACTCGCTGTCGGTGTAGATCGCCACGCGGCATTGCCGCTTCAAGCTGGCGAGCGACTCGATCACCGCGGTCATTTCCATCCGGTTGTTCGTGGTGAGCTTTTCGCCGCCGAACATTTCCTTCTCATGCCCACCCGAGGTCAGCCAGGCGCCCCAGCCTCCCGGCCCCGGGTTGCCTTTGCACGCCCCGTCGGTATAGATCGTCACCACGGTCGAATCGTCAGTCACTTCGTTCCTTCTTCTTCACGATGAATGTTGTGGTTCAGCGCCACCGGTGCCGGCGCTGCCTTGGGGCTGATGCGTTCGCTGCGCGCCAGGCCGATCAGGCGCATGCCGCGCACGCGCTTGACGGCGACCACGCAATAGACGGCACCGAACACCGGCCACCAATGCGCGCCGATGCGGTCCATCCAGCCGAAACGGTCGAGCCAGCGCTGCGACGCCATCGGCGGGCGCCAGCAGCCGAAACGACCGCCCTCGATCTCGAAATTCAGCAGGCGCAGCCAGTCGCGCAGGCGCCAGTAGCCGATGAACTCGCCGGCACGGGGCAGAAACAGGCTGCGCTGGCCACCCGCCAACTTCAGCCGCGCGTGGCCCAGGCGCTGCCGCGCGCCCCACAGGCTGGCCGGGTTCAGCCCGACGATCACCACCTTGCCTTCGGGCCGCAGCACCCGCGTCACTTCGGCCAATGCGCGGTGCGGGTCTGCCGCCAGCTCCAGCGTGTGCGGCATCACCACCAGATCCAGCGCATTGTCGGCAAACGGCAAGGCCTCGGACTCGCAATGCAGCGCCACCGGCGACGGGCTGATCGACAAGGGCGCGCCCTGCTCGTCGATCGGCGGCGGCATCTCGATCGCCGCGGGCACGGTCAGGCTGTCGCTGGCGATCCAGCGGTGCGGCATCCGGTTGCTGCGCAGCGTGTCGACTTCGGGCAGGCCCAGCTGCAGCGCGTGGAAGCCGAAGATGTCGGTCACCGCATGGTCTAGGCGCTCTTGCTCCCAGGCCAGCAGGTAGCGGCCCGGGGGGGTCGTCAACCAGAGCCCCAACTCTATAATTGACTCGTTTTGCGTCATGAATCTGGTCGCCCTGCCCGCCTTCGCTGACAACTACCGCTGGATGCTGCACGCTGGCCCTCAAGCCTTCGTGGCCGATCCGGATGACGCAGCGTCGGCGCTCGACGCGCCGGGCCGGCTCGCAATGCAGGGCATTCTAGTGACGCAGCCTCCCTGCGATCAGGCCGGCAGGCCCGGGCGCACGGCGCCACACGACGCAGCCGGTTCGCGCAGACTGCGGAACCTGCCCACCTCACCGTGACTCCACACCTCGCCCCCGGCCAGGCGCTGCGCGCCAAGGGGTGCACCACGTTGTCTGCGGCCGCGGGCCCCGGGCAACCGATCCACCGTCTCAGGCGTTGCGACCGCCCGGCCCAGGCCTTTGTCGCGATGCGCGAATGGAAGAACAACAACCAATGAAGCACTCCCCCGCTGCCCGCCGACCGGCGTTGGCCACCCTCTGGTTGGCCCTGGCCCTCAGCCCCTGGTTCACGGGCTGCGCCACCCCCACCGAACCCGCAGCGGTCGTCAATGCGCTGCCCCCAGCCGCCGGCCCCGCCACCACGGTGGCGACGAGCGATGCGGCCGCGGCCACCGGCGAACCGGCCGCAGCCCCCGCGCCAGCCGGCCCAGGCCCCGAGGCCGAGAGCTTTGTCGCCACGCCGATCGACCCGATGCAACCGGATCGCCCGGTCGACCTCTTCGACGACACCGCCCGCGTCGACCTGTGGGCACGCGTGCGCGCGGGCTTCGCGATGCCCGACATCGACAACGACCTGGTGCGCGGCCGTGAGCGCTGGTACGCCGACCGGCCCGACTACGTGCAGCGCATGACCGAGCGCGGCAGCCGGTACCTCTTCCACGTGGTCGAAGAGCTGGACAAGCGCGGCATGCCCACCGAGCTGGCGCTGCTGCCGTTCATCGAGAGCGCGTTCAACCCGCAGGCCATGTCGGTGGCCAGCGCCTCGGGCATGTGGCAGTTCATCCCGTCCACCGGCAAGGATTTCGACCTCAAGCAGAACATCTTCCGCGACGATCGGCGCGACGTGCTGGCCTCGACCCGCGCCGCACTCGACTACCTCGGCCGGCTGTACGAGATGTTCGGCGACTGGCACCTGGCGCTGGCCGCCTACAACTGGGGCCAAGGCAACGTGCAGCGCGCGATCGCCCGCAACCAGAAGGCCGGCCTGCCGACCGACTACCTGAGCCTGCGCATGCCGGACGAAACCCGGCTCTACATCCCCAAGCTGCAGGCGGTGAAGAACATCGTTCTGCACCCGGACGCATTCGGGCTCGAACTGCCCGAGCTCAAGAACCACCCGTACTTCCTGAGCGTGCCGATCGAGCGCGACATCGACGTGAGCCTGGCGGCCAAGCTGGCCGACGTGTCGATGGAAGAGTTCCGCTACCTCAACCCGCAGATGAACAAGCCGGTGATCCTGGCCGCCGGCACCGAACAGATCCTGCTGCCCTACGACAACGCCAACCATTTCGTCACGGCCATCGCGCACCACCAGGGCCCGCTGGCCACGTGGACCGCCTGGGTCGCGCCGAAGACGCTGCGCCCGGCCGATGCGGCCAAGCAGGTCGGCATCAGCGAGGCCGCGCTGCGCGAGGTCAACCACATCCCGCCACGCATGCTGGTGAAGGCGGGTTCGACGCTGTTGGTGCCGCGCAGCGCGCACCGCGACACCGACGTCTCCGAGCAAGTGGCCGACAACGCGATGCTCAGCTTCGCGCCGGACGCCCCGCCGCTGCGGCGCCTGACGCTGCGCGCCGGCAAGAAGGGTGAAACGGTCGCCTCGGTGGCGCAGCGCTACCGCGTGTCGGCGTCGCAAGTCGCACAGTGGAACAAGACCAGCGCCACCGGCCACTTCAAGGCCGGCAGCAGCATCGTGGTCTATGTGTCCGGCCGGGCCGCCACGCGCGTGGCGGCGGCGCCGGCCAAGTCGTCCAGCGGCAAGGCGGCTGCGCGGCCGGTGACGCGCTCGGCGGCGGCCCCGAAGGCCAGCCAAGTGCGCATGGCGCGCAAGTAAAAGCAAGACCGCCTGCGGGGTGCCCGGCTGGCGCCCTGCCGATCATTCACCGCAGCCAGCACGTGCCGCCTCAGCGGCGATCGACCAGCGCGTGCGCGATCGTCGACAGGTCGACGTATTCGAGTTCGCTGCCGGCCGGCACACCACGGGCCAGCCGCGTGACCTTCAGGCCACGTGCCTTCAGCCCCTCGGACAACATGTGCGCGGTCGCCTCGCCCTCGGCCGTGAAGCTGGTGGCGAGGATGACCTCTTCGACCCCGCCTTCTTGCGCCCGCGCCATCAGCCCAGCCGCGCCAAGCGCGCTGGCGCCCACGCCATCGAGCGGGCTGATGCGGCCCATCAGCACGTAGTAGTAGCCGCGGTAACTGCCGGTGCGCTCGAGCGCCGCCTGGTCGGCCGGCGTTTCAACCACGCACAGCTGGCGCGGGTCGCGCTGGTCGTCGCTGCAGATCGCGCACAGGGCCTGGTCGGTAAAGGTGTGGCAGCGGCTGCAGTGGTGCACCAGACGCACCGCTTCGTCGAGCGCACGGGCGATCTGCTGCGCGCCGGCCCGGTCATGCTGCAGCAAGTGAAACGCCATGCGCTGGGCCGATTTCACGCCCACGCCAGGCAGCTTGCGCAGCGCGTCGATCAGTGCGTCGAGGTGACTGGCAGCCACCACGCGTCAGAACGGCATCTTCATGCCCGGGGGCAGCGGCATGCCGGCCGTCAGCTTGCCCATCTTTTCCTGGCTGGTCGCTTCGGCGCGGCGAACGGCGTCGTTGAAGGCCGCTGCCACCAGGTCTTCGAGCATGTCCTTGTCGTCGGCCAGCAGGCTGGGGTCGATGGTGACGCGCTTGACGTCGTTCTTGCAGGTCATCACGACCTTCACCAGGCCAGCGCCCGACTGGCCCTCGACCTCGATCAGCGCCAGCTCTTCCTGCGCCTTCTTCAGGTTGTCTTGCATGGCCTGGGCCTGCTTCATCAGGCCGGCGAGTTGACCCTTCATCATGGTATGTGTGTCCTTGGAGTGTTGATCAGAGAGAGTCGGTGTCAGGCCGGCCGGATCGAGCCGGGCACGATGCGCGCGGTCGAGAACTGCGCGAGCATGGCCTGCACCAGGGGGTCGTTGTGGATGATGGCCTCGGCTTCGCGCTGGCGCAAAGCCGCCGCTTCAGCGTCGCGGCGGGCCGGTGAATCTTCGGGCACACCGGCGCTGACGTCGATCTTGACGTTCAGCCCGGCATGCGCCACCAGAGCGGCTTGCAATTTCTCGGCCAGCGTCGGCGCGCGCAGCGTTTCGCGCTCGACCTTCAGGGCCCAGCGCTCGCCACCACCTTCGGCCGGGCCGATGGACGTGAGCTCGGCCTGCATCGCCAATTCGCGCACCAGCGCCGTGATGACGTTGGCCGAGGCGAGCGATGCCACGACCTCGGCCCAGCGGTCGCCGAGTGCGGTGCGCTGCACCTGCGGCACGGCCGGCGCAGACGCCAACGCGGGGGCGGATGCAGATGTTGGTGCGGGCGCCGATGCAGCCAGCGGCGCCGCGACCGTGGGCCTCGGCACGATCGGCGGCCTGGCTGCCACAGCCGCGGGCGGCTCGGCCACGCGAATTGGCGCCGGCGCGCCGTCGTCGAACGGCGCTTCGTCCATCCATGGCGGCGGTTCGTCCGAGGCTTTGGCCGGTGGTTGCGCGGCGGCCACCGCCGGCCGCGCCACCGGCGTGGGCGCGGCCGCAACCGGGCGCGCAACCGCCGGAGCAGGCGGCCTGGCCATCGGTGGCGGCACGGGCACCGGCGCGCGCGCACGCTCGGCCACGCGGGCCTGCAAGGCGGCCGTGGCCGGCGCCGGCGCGTTGGCGGCCGCCGACCGGTCGGCGACACGCTCGGCCCCGCCCCCGTTTGCCGGGAACGCCATGAAGCGCAGCAGCACCATCACGAGCCCGGCGTATTCGTCTGGCGCGAGGCTTAACTCGGCGCGGCCCTGCAAGGCCATGCTGTACAGCAGCTGGGTTTCATCCGGCGCCAGCAACGGCGCCAGTTGACGCCCCGCCTCGGTGTCGGGGTCGGTCGCGTCCAGCGCACCGGGCACCACCTGCTCGACCGCCATCTGCTGCAGCAGCCGCGCGATTTCTTCCAATGTGCCGGCGGCCGACAGCCCCTGGCTGCGCAGCCCTTCGGCTTCGGCCAGCAATGCCGGGCCGTCGCGCGAGGCCAGCGCCTCGATCAAGCGCTGCGCATGGCGCCGGTCGACCGAGCCGAGCATCGCCCGCACGGCCGGCTCTTCGAGCTTGCCGCCGCCATAGGCGATGGCCTGGTCGGTGAGCGACAGCGCATCGCGCATCGACCCACGGGCCGCCCGCGACAACAAGCGCAATGCGCCCGGCTCGACCGGCACGTTCTCTTTTGCCAGCACGTTTTCCAGGTGCTCGGCCACCGTCTGCGGCGCCATCGGCCGCAGGTTGAACTGCAGGCAGCGGCTCAGCACCGTCGGCAGCATCTTCTCGGGGTCGGTCGTCGCGAGCACGAATTTCAGGTACTCGGGCGGCTCTTCGAGCGTCTTCAGCAAGGCGTTGAAGGCGTCTTTCGTCAGCTGGTGCGCTTCGTCGATCATGAAGACCTTGAAGCGGCCGACGCTGGGCTTGTACGAGGCGCGCTCGATCAGGTCGCGCGCTTCGTCGATGCCGCGGTTGCTGGCGGCATCGAGCTCGGTGTAGTCGATGTAGCGGTCGGCGTCGATCTCGCGGCAGGTGGTGCACACGCCGCAGGGCTTGGCGGTGATGCCGCCGTTGCCGTCTGGCCCGACGCAGTTCAGGCACTTGGCCAGAATGCGCGACACGGTGGTCTTGCCGATCCCGCGGGTGCCGGTGAACAGGTAGGCGTGGTGCAACCGCCCTTGCTCGAGCGCATGCGTCAACGCGCGCACCACGTGGTCCTGGCCGACCATTTCCTCGAAGTTGCGCGAACGGTATTTGCGCGCCAGGACGACATAGCTCATGCGGGCCATTCTACGAGGGGCGCACCGCACCCACGGAGGCGATCGGGGGGATTCGCGCGGCCGGCCCACGGGCCCTGCGAAGCGGCCGGGCACCCCCAGCTGGCGGATAATCCGCGCCCATGAGTTCCACCCCCTCCAACCCGGGCACGCTGAGCTATGAGCAGGCGGGCGTCAACTACGACCTGATCGACCCGCTGAAGGTCGCTGCGCAGCGCGCCGCCGCAGCCACCGCCGGCCACCTGGCCGGGCACGGCTTCTCCGAGATCAAGGCTTCGCGTGGCGAATCGGCCTATGTGGTCGACGTGGGCCCGTTCTACCTGGCCAGCATCGTCGAGTGCCTGGGCTCCAAGGCCCTGGTGGCCGACGAGATGAAGGCGCTGACCGGCAACAGCTACTACGCCGGCATCGCGCAGGACACCATCGCGATGGCTGTGAACGACCTGATCACCGTCGGCGCGACGCCGCTGGTCGTGCAGGCCTACTGGGCCGCCGGCGGTAGCGACTGGTTCGGCGACGCGCAACGCGCGCAGGCCCTGGTCGAAGGCTGGAAGAAAGCCTGCGATGTTTGCCAGGTGGCATGGGGCGGCGGCGAGACGCCGGCACTGGCCGGCATCGTCGAAGGCGGCCGCATCGACTTGGCCGCGTCGTGCACCGGCATCATCAACCCGAAGACCCGCCTGAGCGTGGGCGACGCGCTGGCGCCGGGCGATGCGATCGTGCTGCTGGCCTCCAGCGGCATCCACGCCAACGGCCTGAGCCTGGCGCGCAAGCTGGTCGAGCGGCTGCCCAACGGCTACCTGACCGAAGTGGCGCCTGGCCTGACCTACGGCGACGCGCTGCTCGCGCCCACCGCGCTGTACAGCCCGGTCACCGAGGCGCTGGCCAAGGCCGGCATCTCGATGCACTACTGCGCCAACATCACCGGCCACGGCTGGCGCAAGCTGCTGCGCCACCCGAGCACGCTGACCTACCGCATCAACGCGCTGCCGGCCGTGCCGCCGGTGCTGAAGTTCATCCAGCAGCATGCGCAGCAGGACGACCGCGAGGCCTACTCGACGCTCAACATGGGCGCCGGCTTCGCACTGTTCGTCGCGGCCGAAGACGCCGAGCGCACGGTGGCGATCGCCAAGGCGCAGGGCATCGACGCGCTGGTTGCCGGCCGCGTCGAGGCCGGTGAGAAGCAGCTGCTGATCGAGCCGCTGAACATCCGCTTCGGCGACGACGACCTGCAGCTGCGCTGAAATGCACACGGGCGGCTTGCCAGCCGCCCGCTTGTGGGTGCCTTGGCCGATCAGCGGCGGAACTGCTCGCCCGGCTTCTGGTGCGTGCGGTCGTATTCGATGCCGCGGCGAACCTCGTTGATCGCCTTCTCGACCGCGCGGATCGCGTCGGCGCGGTTGCCGCCCTTGTCGGCGCTGGCTTGCTGCAGCTCGGCACGGGCCTGTTCCAGATGGGCCAGGGCCTGCTCCATGTGCGGCTGCGTGGCCAACGAAGGCAGTGAAACGGCGGCAAGCATGGCCGCGGCGGCCAGGGTGTGTGTGAACTTCATTCGTTAGGCTCCAGGGGGTGCGCATATTGCGCCGCCGGCAGCATAGCCTCGCTCGGCGCCGGGCTCGTAACGAAATTCAAACAGGTCGTGCCGGGGCGCCCCTGCGTCGGCCTGCGCCCGGGCTGCGGCCCGCGCATGCCCGCCAGCACCTGCTCGCAGCGCTCGAAGGCGGCGAAGGCATCGTGCGTGCTGGCCAGCAGCACGCGGGCCGCGTCGGTCGGCACCAGCCGCTTGCCCTGCAGCTCGAAAAGCCGCACGCCCAGGGCCTCGCTGAGCTTGCGCAAATGGCCCGACAAGGTGGGCTGCGCCATGCACAGCGCCTCGGCGGCGCGGGTGGCGCTGCCCAGCCGGACCACCGCCTCGAAGGCGGCCAGCTGCGGCAGCATGCCGTGGCGGATGTAGCGGCGGGAGGCCATCGCCGCGCGGCCTTGCGAAGAGTCCATTTGCCATTCCTCGGTCCAACGGTCGGAAGGCAAAGGTCTGGTTCGAGCCGACCTTTGGATTCGGTCGACTCTCGCTCGCCGGGGCGGCTTGCCGAAACAAGGGCCCGTATTGACGACGAGACGTCACGCCCGGCAGGCCGGGTGTGGAACTACTCCCGCTTTGCGGCACGCCGCGCCTTTCAGCGCGGCACGGCCAAGTTGTAGCACGCCAGCGCCCGGGCCGCCAGGCCCCAAGCCGCTGGCCGGCATCGATTGCGAATCGCAATGCATCGCGAATCGCGATCAACCGGGCGCCTTGCGCTTGCAGCATCGGTGCATGGACGCCACCCAGTTCTTGTCTGCGTTGCTGGCGATCGTGGTGATCGACATCGTGCTGGCCGGCGACAACGCGATCGTCATCGCGCTGGCCGCACGCGCCCTGCCCGCCCACCTGCAAAAGCGCGCGATCGTCTGGGGCGCCGTCGGCGCCATCGGCGTGCGCAGCCTGATGACCGTGCTGGTCGTCTGGCTGCTGCAGATCCCGGGCCTGATGGCGCTGGGCGGCACGCTGCTGGTCTGGATCGCCTACCGCCTGCTGGTGCCGGAAGAAAAAGACAGCGCCGAGCACGGCCCGGCGGCCACCACCTTCTGGGGCGCGATGCGCACGATCGTGATCGCCGACGCCGTGATGGGGCTGGACAACGTGCTGGGCGTGGCCGGCGCCGCGCACGGCAGCTACCTGCTGGTGGTCACCGGGCTGCTGATCAGCGTGCCGATCGTCGTCTGGGGCAGCACGCTGGTGCTGAAGGTGGTCGACAGGTTCCCGGCGATCGTCTACCTGGGCGCCGGCGTGCTGGTCTGGACGGCCGTCAAGATGATCACCGGCGAGCCGCTGGTCAAGCCGTGGCTGGCCGACAACCCGGCAGTGTTTGCCGCGGCCTGGCTGGCCATCCCGGCCGTGCTGTGGGCCGGCTTCGCCAAGAACCACCGCCAGCTCGAATCGCGCATCCATGCGCGCCTGGCCGAACTGGCCCCGCAGCGCCCGCTCGGCGCCAGCACGCCGCCCGAATCCCGCCCACCCCGCCACCACGAGCCCCCAGGAGACACCATGCTGCTCAAAGTCCTCGTGCCGATCGACAACTCGGCCAATGCGCTGCGTGCGGTGCGCCATGCGATGGCCGAATACCAGCGCGACCATGAACTGGAGCTGCACCTGCTGAACGTGCAGCCCACGCTGTCGCGCCACGTGGCGCGCTACCTGAGCCGGCACGACCGCAGCGCCTGGCACCACGCGCAGGCCGAGGCCGCGATGACCGACGCGAAGGCCCTGCTCGACCGGGCCGGCGTGCCCTACCAGACGCACTGGATGGTCGGCGACCGCGCCCACGCGATCTGCCAGACCGCCAAGCACCTGCGCGCCCACCACATCGTGATGGGCACCGCGCGCAAGAACTCGATCACCCGGATGCTCGAAGACTCGGTCACCCACCGCGTGCTCGAAGACACCCCCGTGCCGGTCGAGGTGGTGGCCGGCGAGGCCGTGTCGCGGCTGGAGCGCTGGGGCGTGCCGGTCGGCGCGCTCAGCGTGGCCACCGGCTTGATCTGGCTCGCGGTCGACTGAAGCCTTCGCGGCCCGAAGGGGCGCGGCCGGTCGCTTACAATCGCGGGTGACGGGCCTCCTCGCATGGAAGCGCAGCCAACCGGGTCAGGTGGGGAACCAAGCAGCCCTAACTGTTGTGACCAGTGCCGGGGCAAGGCTCGTCACCTTCTTCTCGCACAAAGCCGCCAGGTGCCCCGCCTGGCGGCTTTGTCGTTTCTGGGCGCATGGCATGCCGATTGCCGCGCAGGGGGCCAAGCTCCACATCCACGGCTCGCCATGACCGCCCCACCCCGCATCCGCATTCGCCGCGCCCTCATGTTGTTGGGCTGGGCACTGGCCGGGCCCTGCGGCGTGAGCCACGCCCAGGCCCCGGCCCCCACGACGCGGCCCGACACCACCCAGTCGCCTGCTTGCCGCCAGGCGCTGGAAACGGTGCAGGCGCAAGAGTCGGCCGCGTTGGCTGCAAAGAGCGTCAAGCCACCGGCATCGGCGCCAGCCGGGCCATCGCCCGAGGCCTTGCTTGCGATGCGCGAGCGGGCCGCGCGCATCTGCCTGGGCCCCGGCAGCAGCGGCCCGCCGCCATCGCAACGCACACTGCAAGCGCCGGTCACCGTGTCGCCTGTGGCGCCCACGCGGCTGCCAGTCACCGGCCAGCCCGTGGCACCAGCACCAGCGCCCACGTCGCCTGTGGTGCCCACACGCACCGACCCACTGCTGACGGTGGTCGGCTGCGATGCGACCGGCTGCTGGGCCAGCGACGGTTCGCGGCTCGAAAAGTCAGGGCCGAACCTGATCGGGCCGCGCGGCACCTGCACGCTGCAGGGCGCCGTGCTGCGCTGCCCGCAGTAGCAGCCGCAGCATTGCCTGCCGTAGTGCCTGCGTCGTCGCGCTGTTGGGGTGCATGGCCCTGGCTGCGGGTGCCCAACGGACCGATGCAGATGCCGTTGCCGCCGGCCGCTCGACCGGGCTGAGCTACTGGGAGGCGTCGGCGTTGACCTTCGCCGGCAGCGCGTGGTGAGAGATCACCGGTGTGTCGAGGCGGTGGATTGGCGTTCCGCGGCCGTGCGCTGACCGGCCGCCCTCTGCGCCCAACCCCGTCCAGCGATCGCGGCAGCGGCCCGGTGGCCGGCACCGCTCCGTTCATGCCGACCAACTGCAGCCTGTCACCGCCCGCCCGCAGTCTGTCGTTTCGCGCTGCAACCTGTGTTAGTCCACTCATACAGTCCACGCCGTTCGCGGCCCGTTGGCCGCCGGCGGGCCATGAAAGCGAGACAACCATGCTGCAGATCCGAGACCTGACCCACGTCTACCCCAACGGCACCCGCGCGCTCGACGCGGTGTCGCTGGACATCCCGGCCGGCATGTTCGGCCTGCTGGGGCCCAACGGCGCCGGCAAGTCGTCGCTGATGCGTTGCCTGGCCACCTTGCAGGTGCCGACTTCGGGGCGCATCCGATTCGGCGAGATCGACGTGTTGAAGCAGCCCGAAGCCCTGCGCGCCACGCTGGGCTACCTGCCGCAGGACTTTGGCGTCTACCCCCGCGTGTCGGCCAACGACATGCTCGAACACCTGGCGGTGCTCAAGGGCGTGGCCGGCCGCGGCGAGCGGCGCGACACCGTCGACGCGCTGCTGCGCCAGGTCAACCTGTGGGACGTGCGCAAGAAGGCGATCGCCGGCTTCTCGGGCGGCATGCGCCAGCGCTTCGGCATCGCGCAGGCGCTGATCGGCAACCCGCGGCTGATCATCGTCGATGAGCCCACCGCCGGGCTGGACCCGGAAGAGCGCAACCGGTTCAACAACCTGCTGTCCGAGATCGGCGAGAGCGTGGCGGTGATCCTGTCGACCCACATCGTCGACGACGTGACCGACCTGTGCCCGCGCATGGCCATCCTGGTGGGCGGGCGCATCGTGCAGACGGGCACGCCGGCCGACCTGATCGCCGCGATCCAGGGCCGCATCTGGCAGGCCAGCATCGACAAGCACGAGCTCGACGCGGCGCGCCAGGCCCACGACGTGATCGCCACCCGGCTGCGCGGCGGCCGCACGGTCATCCGCGTGCTGGCCGAGGCCTCGCCCGGCGTGGGCTTCTCGCCGGTCGACGCCGGTCTCGAAGACGTCTATTTCTCGACGCTGACCCGCCATCGCCATGCCGAAGCCTCGGCGGCTGCCGAGCAGAGAAAGGCCGCCTGATCATGTTTGCCCACATCGCCAGATTCGAATGGCGCTACCAGGTCAAGAGCCCCGTGTTCTGGGTCGGTTGCCTGCTGTTCTTTCTCTTCGCCTTCGGTGCCACCACGGTCGACACGATCCAAATCGGCAGCCGCGGCAACGTCAACATCAACTCGCCGTTCGCCATCGTGCAGACGATGGCCATCATGACCGTGATGGCGGTCTTCGTGGTCGTCGCCATGGTGGCCGGCCCGGTGATCCGCGATGACGAGACCGGCTTTGCGCCGATCCTGCGCAGCACCCGGCTGCGCAAAGGCGCCTACCTTGGCGGGCGCTTCAGCGGCGCGGTGGCCGCGGCCCTGCTGGTGCTGGCCTCGGTGCCGCTGGCCATCGCCATCGGCTCGTTCATGCCCTGGCTGGACGCCGAGAAGGTCGGCCCCTTCGTTCCCACGCACTACCTCTACGCCCTCTTCGTGATCGGCCTGCCCTCGCTGCTGATCATCGGCGCCGCCTTCTTCGCGCTGGCCACGGCCACGCGCTCGATGATGTGGACTTACGTCTGCGCCGTGGCGCTGCTGGTGGGCTTTTCGGTCTCGCGCATCTGGCTGCGCGAGCTGCAGCAGGACACGATCTCGGCGCTGACCGACCCGTTCGGCCTCTCGGCGCTGTCCATCACCACCAAGTACTGGACAGCCTCGGACCGCAACACGATGCTGCCGCCGCTGACAGGCCTGTTTCTCGCCAACCGCCTGCTGTGGGTCGGCGTGGCGGGCGTGCTGTTTGCGCTGGCGTGGCGCATCTTCCGTTTCGAAACGCGTGCCGGCAATGTCGCAGCCAAGCCGGCCGAGCGCGAGGCGGCATCGGCCCCCGCCGCCCGCGTCGGTGACCTGCCCGGCCCGCAGGCCCATGCCGCCACCCGCTTCGCCCAGCTGCTGGCGCTGGCGCGCTTCGACATGGCCTTCGTCTTTCGCAGCCCGGCTTTCTTCGTGCTGCTGGGCATCGGCGTCATCAACGCGGGCTTTTCGCTCTGGTTCTCGTTCGACTGGTACGGCACCGATGCCCACCCGGTGACGCGGCTGATGGTGCGGGCCCTGCAAGATGCCTTTGCCTTCATCCAGATGATCATCGCGATCTACTACGCCGGTGAACTCGTCTGGCGCGACCGCGAACGCCGCGTGCACGAGATCATCGACGCCACCGCCGCACCGGACTGGGCCCACCTGCTGCCCAAGGTGCTGGCGATCGCCCTGGTGCTCACCGCCACGTCGGTGGTGGCGGCCGGTGCCGGCATGGCCGTGCAGCTCGTCAAGGGCCACACGCAGTTCGAGTTGGCCTCTTACGCGCTGTGGTGGGTCTTGCCCACGGTGATCACCGCGCTGCAGCTGGCCGTGCTGTCGGTCTTCGTGCAGGTGCTGGTGCCGCAAAAGTTCATCGGCTGGGGCGTGATGCTGGTGTACGTGGTGGCGTCGATCGCCATGGCCTCGGCCGGCTTCGAACACAACCTGTACAACTACAGCGGCACCTCGCCGGTGCCTTTGTCGGACATGAACGGCATGGGCCGGTTCTGGGTCGGCGCGGCCTGGTTCCAGGTCTACTGGAGCGGTTTCGCCACCATGCTGGCGGTGCTGGCCTATGCGCTGTGGCGCCGTGGCACCACCACCGCACTGCGCCCTCGCCTGGCCGCCCTGCCGCGGCGCCTGCGTGGCGGCGCGCTGCTGGCCGGCGGCATGGGCCTGGCGGTGTGGGCCGGTGCCGGGGCCTTCATCTTCTACAACACCAACATCCTCAACAAATACCAGACGGCGCCGGACCACGACCAATGGCTGGCGAACGCCGAGAAAGAACTGCTGCCGTTCGAGAAGCTGCAGATGCCGCACGTGACCGCCGTGACGCTCGATGTGCAGCTTTACCCGCGCGAAGCACGCGCCGTCACCAACGGCCGCTTCAAGCTCGAGAACCGCAGCCACCAGCCGATCGACCAGGTGCACGTGGCCTGGCACGAGCTGGCCCGGATCGACCAGCTGTCGATCGACGGTGCCACGCTCGAGAAGGCGTACGAGCAATACCCCTACCGCATCTACCGCCTGCAACCGGCCATGCAGCCGGGCGAGGTGCGCCACATGACCTTCACCACCACGCTGCAGGAGAAGGGCTTCCCGAACAGCGCGCCGCTGACCCGGCTGGTGGAAAACGGCAGCTTCGTCAACAACAGCGAGATCGCGCCCAACATCGGCATGTCACGCGAAGGCCTGCTGACCGACCGAGCCAAGCGCCGCAAATACGGCCTGCCGGCGGACCTGCGCCCGCCGACGCTCGAAGACGAATCGGGCCGCTCGCGCAGCATCTTCATGGTGGCCGGCGACTGGGTCGATGCCGACATCACCGTGACGACCGACGCCGACCAGACACCGATCGCCCCGGGCTACACCGTGTCCGACACCACCACCAACGGCCGCCGCACGGCGCACTTCAAGACCGACGCGCCGATCAACCACTTCTTCTCGGTGCAGTCGGCGCGCTACGCGGTCAAGCGCGACAAGGCCGGTGATGTCGACCTCGCCGTTTACTACCACCCGGGCCACGAATACAACGTCGACCGCATGCTGGGCGCGATGAAGACCTCGCTGGCACTGTTCAACGAGAAGTTCTCGCCCTACCAGTTCCACCAGGCGCGCATCCTCGAGTTCCCGAGCTATGCCGACTTTGCGCAGAGCTTTGCCAACACCATCCCCTACTCCGAGAACCTGGGTTTCCTGACCAAGCTCGGCGACGAGAACGCCATCGACGTGGCCACCTACGTGACGGCGCACGAGATCGGCCACCAGTGGTGGGGCCACCAGCTGGTGCCGAGCAACCAGCAGGGCGCGACGATGCTGGTGGAGAGCTTTGCGCAGTACTCGGCGCTGCTGGTGATGGAGAAGACCTACGGCAAAGAGCAGATGCGCAAGTTCCTGAAGTACGAGCTCGACCGCTACCTGCGCCGCCGCGGCGGCGAGGTGGTCGAAGAGCAGCCGCTGGCGCGGGTGGAGAACCAGCCCTACATCCACTACCAGAAGGGTTCGCTGGCGCTGTACTGGCTGAAAGAAGTGGTCGGCGAAGACACCGTCAACCGCGCCATGTCCAAGATGCTGCAACAGTACGCGTTCAAGAGCGCGCCCTTCCCCAACACGACCGACTTCCTGCGCCTGCTGCGCGCCGAGGCCGGCCCCGAGCACGACCAGCTGATCACCGACCTGTTCGAGAAGATCACGCTGGTGGACGCGAAGGCCACGAACGCCAAGAGCACCCAGCGGCCCGACGGCAAGTACGAGGTCACGTTCGAGGTCGAAGCCAAGAAGCTCTACGCCGACGGCAAAGGCAAGGAGACCGAAGCGCCGCTGGACGAGCCGTTCGACATCGGCGTGTTCAGCGCCGAGCCCGGGCGGCCCGGCTACAGCGCGGCATCCGTGCTGTCGTTCGCTCGCCAGCGCATCCACACCGGCAAGCAGGCGATCACGGTGGTGGTGGACCAGCCGCCCGCGTTCGTCGGGGTCGACCCGTACAACAAGCGCATCGACCGCAACTCGGGCGACAACCTGGCCAAGGTCGGCTCGTGAGCCTCGCGCAGGGGCGGCGCGCCGCCCCTGCTGCGTGGGCATGACTGAAAGCCTCTCAGGCTCTCAGTGGCGTTGCTGGTCGCGCTGGTCGCGCAGGTCGCGCAACTTCAGGCACTCGCGGCTGTTGCCGTAGGCCGGGTCGCGGCAGAGGCGGTCGATGCACAGCGCCATCGCCAGAAAGACCTTCTTGCCGCACGCGGCGCGCGGGTCGGCGGTGCCCGGCGTGCCGGTCGCCACAGAGGTGGGCGTGTTGTCGTTGGCCTGCGGCAACCGGGTGACCGGAATCGGCCGCGGCTCGTCGGCCGCGGGGATCGACAAATCACGCACCGGTGCCGGCTTGGGCGCCGACGTGTCGCGCAGCGCAGGCTTGTCGGCCCGGGTGTTGCCCGTGCCCGGCGGGGGGCTCAACCGCACGACGGGCAGGTCGGCAGGCGCCGCGGTGTCAGAAACCGCAGCCGTCGCAGGCACCGTCGCCGTGGTCGTTGCCGGTGTCGTTGCCGCAGGCTCGTCGGCCGCGGCTGTCGATGGTGTGTCGTCGGACCGGGAGGTCCACCACCACCCCGCGGCTGCCACCGCCAGCACCACGGCGCCGCCCCATAGCATCGCCGGGCCCACCCAGTGCGGCCCGCGGGGCTTGGCACCCGAAGGCTTGGCTTCGCCCGGCGCGCGCTTGGCGCTGCGCGCTTTGGCCGCCGCGCGATCGCCCCGCCCGACCGGCACTGTCTTGGGGATCGACTTCGCCAGCGCCATCGCCGCCAGCGCGCGGCTGAGCGGCACGGTGGCGTCGAACGATGCCGGGTCCGGCGGTGGGTCGGCGCGCTCGGGATCGGCGGCCGGCGGCGAGGCCTGCCCGGCCGGCGGGCTGATCTCGCCCAGCAGCGCCGCGCGCATCTCGTCCACCGTCTGCGGCCGGTCTTGTGGCCGCACGCGCAGCGCCCAGTCGATCGCGGCCAGCACCGTGGTCGACAAGCCCGGCAGCGCCATGCCGGCCAGCGGCTGGTAGCCGTCGCTGACCGCGCGCGTGGTCGCCGCCGGCGGCGGCCGGCCGAGAACGAGGTAGTGCGCCACCGCGCCGAGCGCGAACAGGTCGGTCCACGGCCCCTGGCGCAGGCCGGCGGCCTCGCCGTATTGCTCGATCGGTGCGAAGCTGGGCTTCAGGATCGCGGTGAACATCTGCGTGCGGTCGCCGATGGCGTGCCGCGCCGCACCGAAATCGAGCAGGATCGGGTCGCCGCCGCCATCGGGCAGCAGGATGTTGTCGGGCGCGATGTCGCGGTGGTAGACCGACTCGCCGTGCAGCAGGCGCAGCCCGTCCAGCAAGGGCAGCAGCACCTTCAGCAAGAAGGCGTCGTTCGGCGGCCCGCTCATCGCCTGGCGCACCTGCTTCAGCGTCTTGCCCTGCAAAAACGGCATCGCCATGTAGGCGGTGCCGTTGGCCTCCCAGAACTGGTAGACCTTCAGCAGCGAGCGGTGGTCGAAACGGGCCAGCAGCCGGGCCTCGTTGACGAACGAGCGGCGGCCGACCTCGAAGGTGTCCTGGTGCGAGCTGGAGCGCAGCGACACCTGCGAGCCAGTGCCGCGCTGGGCCAGTTGGCCGGGCATGTATTCCTTCACCGCCACCAGGCGCTGCAAGGCGTGGTCTTGCGCCAGGTAGACGATGCCGAAGCCACCCACCCCCACCGTGCGCAGGATCTCCAACGCGCCAAAAGGCGTGCCGGCCGGCAAGGCATTGAGCTCGTCTGCCGGTGGCAGGTCTTGCGTGCGAGGGCGGTCCTCGGGCGTCTCGAGCATGTCGGAGCAAGTGGAAGGGTGGAGCGGATTATCACGTTGCCGGCAGCTACCATCTCACCCCAATTCGCATCGGAGGGAAGAATGCAAACGCTGGCGATCGCCAACGGTGGATTGTGGTGGCACCGCGACGGCCAACGGGCCGGCAGTTACGCGGTGTCCTGAGTGCCGCCGTTCCTGATGGCGACCAAGCGCCCGCCCCCCACGCCCGCGATGCGCCTGGCCCGCCGCGCGTGGAACGCGCTGCACGTCGATTCGGTGCTGGCCCGTGCGCTGGCCGAGCGCGCTGTCGACAGCGCCCAGCGCGCATCCGACACCGCGGCCGAGGGCTGGGGCCGGCTGGCGCTGGGCTTTCACCTGCTGTACTACGCCACGGCGCTCGAGGCGGCCGACGAGCTGGGCCGCGCCCAGGCCTGCTTCGACCAGGCCGGCGACCGCCCCGGCCACCTGATCGCCGGTGCCGGCATGGCGCGCTCGCTGTGGCGCCAGGGTCGCGTGCAAGAGGCGCTGGCGATGGCGCTGCCGCTGCGCGACCGCGGCGTGCACGTGCTCAAGCACGAGCAACTGGGCGTGCTGCTCAACGCGGTCGCCGGCTGCTACTCGGCCCAGGGCGATTCGGCGCAGGCCTTTGCCTACATGTTCGAGGCGCTGCGCCACGCCGGCCCGCGCAGCGGGCGCGGCTTCGACACCGTGCTGCACTGCAACCTCTCGCACGAGCTGCTGCAGATCGGCGACTACGAACACGCGCTAATGCACGTCGCCCAGGGCCTGGCCCGCGGCGGCGCGCTCAAGAACGCCCGGCTGCAAAGCGTGTTGTGGATCAACCGCGTGATCGGCCTGACCGAACTCGGCCGCGCCGCCGACGCGATGCCCGACATCCAGGCGCTGCTGGCCCTGCCGGCCGATGCCAGCGGCCGCGGCCGCATGGCGGCCCACTTCGAGACGCTGGCCATCGCCGCCATCCGCGCGGGCGACCTCGCACTCGGCGCCCAGCTGGTCGACCGGTCGTGGGCGCTGGGCGACGCGCTGCTGCCCGACGAGCGGCTCGAGCGCGCCACCGCCACCGCCTTGCTGGCCCTGGCCGAGGGCCACCCGGCCGACGCCGTGTCCTCGCTGCTGCCGGCCCAGGGCGTGGCCGCCAACGACGCGACCGGCGGCCTGAGCGTGCGCATGCGGGCCCAGTATTTCGCGGTCTTGAGCGAAGCCTACGAGGCCTGCGGCCGCGCGGCCGAGTCGCTGGCCGCGTTGCGGCAGTGCCAGCGCCTGTACCGGCTGCAAACTCAGATGGCCTCGCTGGCGCGCTACCAGGCCGCCGCGCTGCAGACCGAGCTGCTGCGCCTGCAGCACCGGCTGGACGAGAACGACGCC
Organism: Ideonella sp.; assembly: GCF_041914305.1. Classification (NCBI taxonomy): domain Bacteria; kingdom Pseudomonadati; phylum Pseudomonadota; class Betaproteobacteria; order Burkholderiales; family Sphaerotilaceae; genus Ideonella; species Ideonella sp. Next base: position 86,933 of record NZ_JAYSDQ010000008.1, on the reverse strand, counting down.
CACCGCCGCAGCCTCGAACGCGCCCGCGCCGAGCTGGCCGAGGCCAATGGCGCGCTGCAGCGCAAGATCGACGAGGTCGAGGCCTTGCAGCAGGCACTGGTGCAGCAGGCCACGCACGACCCGTTGACCGGCCTGTTCAACCGCCGCCACCTGAACGACGCACTGCCCACGCTGTTCGCGCTGGCCGGGCGCGAATCGCAGACGATGGCGCTGGCGATCATCGACCTCGACCACTTTAAGCTCGTCAACGACCGGCACGGCCACGCCGCGGGCGACCGGCTGCTCGCGGCCTTCGGCGAGCTGCTGGCCGCGCAATGCCGCCGCAGCGACGTGGCCTGCCGCTACGGCGGCGAAGAGTTCTGCCTGCTGATGCCGCGCACCGACGCGGCCAGCGCCCGCCGCAAGGTGCAGGCGCTGTTGCGGCGCTGGCGTGCCCAAGCCTTCGACCTCGGCGGCAGCGCGCTGCAGGGCCTGAGCTTTTCGGCCGGCGTGGCCGACACCGCGATCGCCCCCGCTTCGCCCGACGCGCTGCTCAAAGCCGCCGACGACCTGCTGCTGGCCGCCAAGCGCGAAGGCCGCAACCGCGTTGGCGTGGCGGCCTGAGGGCCACGCGCCGCCGGTGCGCGGCGCGAAGGTTTCGCTGGCGTAAATCCGCCCCTTCAGGTTACGTTGCGTCACGTCTCGGTGGTACGCTCGCTGATTGGTTAGCCCAGCTAAGCAATGCCCCGACACCGCCCCACCCCCGCCTCTACAGCCTCGGTGGGTGACAGCGCTTCTGAAGTGTTAGAAGTGATCCCGGCGGTGATGGACGCACTGCGCAACGCGATGCGCCACCACGTGGGCGACCAGCTCTCGGTGCCGCAGTTTCGCTGCCTCAACTTCATCGCCCAGCAGCCGGGCGCGTCGGTCAGCGCAGTCGCCGCTTTCCTGGGGGTGGCGCTGCCCACGGCCTCGGCCATGGTCGACCGCCTGGTGCGCGCCGGCGCCGTCGAGCCCCGCACCGCCGCCGACGACCGGCGCCGATCGCAGCTCCACCTCACCGCCGCCGGCGCCGACCAACTCGCGCAGATCCGCCTGGGCGCGCGGGCCGAGCTGGCCCAGGTGCTGGCCAGCCGCAGCGCCGACGAACTGCGCACCTTGAGCGCCGGGCTCGCCGTGCTGCGGCAAGTCTTCGCCACGCCTTGAATTCTTCTGACAACAACGACACCGACCGATCATCCATGACCAGGTTCGCCTCGATCTGCCGCGCTCTCTTTCTGATCTCTGCCGTGGCCGCCACGCTGTCTGCCTGCAACAAGGGCACTGGCGCTGACGGCGCGGCGCCGGCTGCCTCGGGCCCGGCCAACGCCGCCTCGGCGCCGCCGGTGGGCGTGACGACCGTGACGGCCGTGCAGCGCGACCTGGCCGTCGAGCTCACGGCCACCGGCACCGTGGCGCCGCTGTCCAGTGTGGACATGCGGCCGCAGCTGACCAGCGTGGTGTCGAAGGTGCACATCCGCGAGGGCCAGTTCGTCAAGGCCGGCGAGCTGCTGTTCACGCTCGACTCGCGCACCGACGAGGCCAAGGTTGCCCAGGCCCAGGCTCAGGTCGCCCGCGACCAGGCTGCGCTGGCCGATGCCCAGCGCCAGCTCACCCGCAGCCGCGAGCTGCTGGCGCAGAACTTCATCTCGCAAGGCGCGGTCGATGCGAACCAGGCCACGGTCGACGCGCAAACCGCGCTGGTCGCGTCGGACCGCGCCGCGCTCGCCGCCGCCCGCGTGGCGCTGGGCTATGCGCGCGTCACCGCGCCCAGCGCCGGGCGCGCGGGCACGATCAACGTCTACCCCGGCAGCGCGGTGCAGGCCAACACCACCACGCTGGTCACCATCACCCAGCTCGACCCGATCGCCGTGGCCTTCAGCCTGCCGCAGCGCCACCTGGCCGACGCGCTGGCCGCGTTGCCCGGCGGCGGTGCGCCGGTCAGTGCCACCCTGCCCGAAGGCGCCAGCAAGCTCGAAGGCCGGTTGAAATTCGTCGACAACCTGGTCGACCCGGCGTCAGGCACGGTCAAGGTCAAGGCGGTGTTCGACAACCCGGGCGGCAAGCTGTGGCCGGGGGCGTTCGTCAATGTCGCGATGACCGCCCGCACGCTGAAGGGCGCGGTGGTCGTGCCGCAGGCCGCGATCATCCAGAGCGCGCGCGGCGACATCGTCTACGTGGTGCAAGACGGCAAGGCCCAGGCCAGGCCGGTGCAGCTGGTGCATGCCGAGGGCGAAAACGCCGCGGTCACCGGCGTGCAGGCGGGCGACAAGATCGTGCTCGACGGCCGGCAGAACCTGCGCCCCGGCGCGGCGGTGGTCGAGCGGTCCGGCGACGGCGCCGCACGGCCCGCTGGCGCCGCCTCGTCGGCCGGCAAGAAGGCATCGGCACCATGAACCTGTCCGAACTGTTCATCCGCCGCCCGGTGATGACGGTGCTGCTCAATGCAGCCATCGTGCTGGCCGGCGTGATCGCCTACCGCAGCATCCCGATCGCGGCGCTGCCCAGCTACGACACGCCGGTCATCAACGTGGGCGCCTCGCTGCCCGGCGCCAGCCCCGAGACCATGGCCACCTCGGTGGCGCTGCCGCTCGAAAAGCAGTTCCAGACCATCCCGGGGTTGAAGACCATCAGCTCGTCGAGCACGCTGGGCAACACCTCACTCACGCTCGAGTTCGAAGAGGGCCGCGACATCGACGCGGCCTCGGTCGACGTGCAGGCTGCGCTGCTGCGGGCCCAGCGCGGCCTGCCGCAGGACATGACCTCGCCGCCGTCGTACCGCAAGGTCAACCCGGCCGATGCGCCGGTGCTGTTCATCGCCCTCACCTCGCCCTCGCTCGCGCCCACCGAGCTGCAGGACTTTGCCGAGCACCTGATCGCGCCGGCACTGTCGACCATCGACGGCGTCGCGCAGGTCAACATCTTCGGCGCCAAGCGTTTCGCGGTGCGCGTGCGCGTCAACCCCGAGGCGCTGTCGGCCCGCAACATCGGGCTCGACGAGCTCAGCGCGGCGCTGCGCGCGGCCAACGTCAACACGCCCGTCGGCACGCTCGAAGGCCCACGCCAGACGCTGACGCTGCAGGCCAACCGGCAGCTGCGCAACGCCGCCGAGTTCGCCGAGCTGATCGTCGCCACGCGCGCCGGCAACAGCGTGCGGCTGCGCGACGTGGCCACGGTCGAAGACAGCATCGAATCGCTCAAGACCTGGGCCACGTTGAACGGCGCGCCGTCGATTTCGGTCGGGGTCTACCGCCAGCCGGGCGCCAACACGGTGCAGGTGGTCGACGCGGTGCGCGCCGCGCTGCCCGAGCTGACGAAAGAGCTGCCGCAATCGGTGACCATCACCCCGGTCAACGACCGCTCGGTCTCGATCCGCGACGCGCTGCACGACGTGACGCTGACCCTGCTGGGCACGATCGCGCTGGTGGTGATGGTGATCTTCCTGTTCCTGCGCCGCTTCGTCGCCACCGCCATCCCGACGCTGTCGCTGCCGGTGTCGCTGGTCGGCGCCGTGGCGCTGCTCTGGGGCCTGAACTACAGCCTCGACAACATCTCGCTGCTGGGGCTGACGCTGGCCGTGGGCCTGGTGGTCGACGACGCGATCGTGATGCTCGAGAACATCGTGCGCCACGTCGAGCACGGCGAGCGCCCGTTCCAGGCGGCGCTGCGCGGCTCGCGCGAAGTGGGCTTCACGATCATCTCGATCTCGACCTCGCTGGTCGCGGTGTTCATCCCGATCTTCTTCATGCCGGGCGTTATCGGCCTGCTGTTCCACGAGTTCGCGGTCATTGTCGGCCTGGCCATCGTCGTCTCGGCGTTCGTGTCGCTCACGCTGGTGCCGATGCTGGCCAGCCGCTTCCTGACCGACGAAGAGCACAAGAAGCGCCCCGGAGCGCTGGTGCGGGCGTTCGAGCGTGGCTTCAACACGATGCTCGGTGCTTACAGCCGCACGCTCGACCTGGCGCTGAGCCATCGCCGGACCGTGCTGGTCGTGGCCGGGCTGACCTTCATCGCCACCGCATGGCTGTTCGTCGTGATCCCCAAGGGCTTCTTCCCCGAAGAAGACATCGGGCAGGTTTTCATCAACACCGAGGCTGCTGAAGACACCTCGTTCCCCGAGATGGTCAGGCTGCAAGAGCGTGCCGCTGCGATCGTGCGCGCCAACCCCAATGTCGCAACCGTCAGCTCGTTCAACGGCGGCGGCGGCGGCGCGCAGAACACCGGCCGCATGTTCATCAACCTGAAGCCGCGCAGCCAACGCGAGCCGATGAAGAAGATCCTGGAGGGCCTGCGCCACGACCTGCGCGAGGTCGCCGGGCTGAATGTATTCCCCACGCCGATCCAGAACCTGCGGCTGGGCGGCCGCATCAGCAAGGCGCGCTACCAGTACGTGCTGCAAAGCGTGCGCGCCGACCAGCTGAACGACTGGGCGCTCAAGCTACAAGAACAGCTGCGCGCCGACCCCGACTTCCGCGACGTGAACAGCGACGCCCAGCTGCGCGGCCTGCAAGCCGAGCTGAAGATCGACCGCGACCGCGCCAACACGCTGGGCGTGTCGATCGACGCCGTGCGCACCGCGCTGTACAACGCCTTCGGCGAGCGCCAGGTGTCGACCATCTACCTGCCGACCGACAGCTACCAGGTCATCATGGAGGTGGCGCCCGAGGCCAAGCAGGACGAGCGCGCGATGAACGGCATCTATGTGCGCTCGACCACCGGTGCTCTGGTGCCCTTGTCCAGCTTCGCCACCATCGAGCGCACCGTCGGGCCGACCTCGGTCAACCACGTGGGCCAGTTGCAGGCGGTGACCGTTTCGTTCAACCTCGCGCCCGGCGTGGCGCTGGGCGACGCCACCGCCAAGGTCGACGCGGCGCGCAACGCGATCCACATGCCGGCCACCATCGTGGCCACCTACGGCGGCGACGCGGCGGTGTTCAAGAGCTCGCAAGGCAACCAGGCGGTGCTGATCATCGCGGCGCTGCTGGTGATCTACGTGCTGCTGGGCGTGCTGTACGAAAGCTTCATCCACCCGCTGACGATCCTGGCCGGCCTGCCCTCGGCGGCGGTCGGCGCGCTCGGCACCTTGATGCTGTTCGGCCAGGACCTGACGTTGATCGCCACCATCGGCATCGTGCTCTTGATCGGCATCGTCAAGAAGAACGCGATCATGATGATCGACTTCGCGCTCGACGCGCAGCGCAGCCACGGCGCGAGCGCGGCCGAGGCCATCCGCGAAGCCTGCGTGCTGCGCTTTCGCCCGATCATGATGACCACGCTGGCCGCGCTGATGGGCGCCCTGCCAATCGCGCTGGGCATCGGCGCCGGCGCCGAGCTGCGCCAGCCGCTCGGCCTGGCCGTCGTCGGCGGCCTGGTCTTCTCGCAGGCGATCACGCTCTACATCACGCCGGTGATCTACCTCGCACTCGACCGCTTCAGCGGCCGCGGGCCAGTGACGACGCCGGAGGTGGCGGCCCCCGTCGGCAACCAGAGTGCAGGCTGACGGGGTCAGGCGGGTCGAAGCTTCACGCCAGCATTGGCTCACCAGATGAGCGACACCTGACGTCCAGTCAAGGCGGTCTTGGGATGGCGGCAACGTCTGCCTCGTCGTAGCCTTCGGCGCACGAGTCACAGCCCACAGCCACAGAAATCGCTCACATGAGTTCAATCTTCGCCCTGGTCACCCGCACTACAACGGCCACTTGCTTCCTCCTTAGTGCGTCTACTTCCTTCGCTGAGCCACCGCGCTATACCGTTTCTGTGCCACCGCTTGGTTCGGCGTACCAGTATCCGATCGATCTGAACAAGAAGGGACAGATAGTCGCAGAGGTCGCTGACCGCAATGTTCTGATCGCACATCTCTGCTCTGATCGAATCTGTACGCCCATCCCGACACTAGCCAACGACCAGATCAACAATCCGGTCTACGCAAGGGCAATGAACGACGCTGGGTGGGTCGTTGGTCTATCACCTACCAAGGAGAGCATGCACGGATTCATGTTTGATGGATCCGCAACAGTAGACCTGGGAGCATTTGCGGAAGACGACTGCGGCGGATGTTCCCTGGTCAGCTATGCCAACGGCATCAACAGCCAGGGGCAGGTCGTCGGGATGTCGGAGACGGTCGATGGAAACTTTCGGGCCTATCGCTGGACAGCAGGAGTGATGAAGAAGTTGCCTACGCTTGGTGGTGCATACAGCCAAGCATTTGCCATCAACGACCACGGACACATCGTCGGATCGGCAAGCACCAGACATGGCGAGACACACGCATTCTTGCTGCGCCATGGGGAGATGCAGGATTTGGGTGTCCTTGGAACAGGAGACTTCTCGGAGGCCTTGGCCATCAACAATCGGGGCCAGGTGGTTGGCAATTCGGCGACAGTGATTGGCGGTACGCCCGAGGCCTTCCTCTATGAGAACGGTGTCATGACTGCGGTCCCGTCGCCGCCAGGCGCTTTTTCAGTCACCGCATATGACATCAACGCCAACGGCTGGGTCGTCGGATCGACCTATGTGACCGGCTTTCCCAATTACGCTGGCTATGTATTTGATGGCGTCAGTGCATACGATCTGAACCTCTTGCTGTCGGAGTCAGATCAAGGTGATTGGTTGGTGATGTCAGCCAAATCGATCAATAAGAAGGGTCAGATCGCAGCCATTGGTCAGAGCAAAAAGGACAACACCAGAAAAGTGCTCCTTCTGACACCCACATCGCCGGTCGCCAATGCATCGAATGGCGCGCCGTACGCTGATTGAAACCCTTTAGGGGCGCCAGGACTAATACCTCAGCACCCTCCTGGACCAGGGCCGTTCCGTAAGATCCGTTCTTTCAGGAGGAACGGCCTCCCCCGCCCCGGCTGTCGTCACGGCCGGCGCCGCGGGAACCAACGTCCGGGACGGCCCGGCCTCGATCCGAAGGGGCCACCCCATGCAAGCCGTCCGCCGAAGAGTCTTCTATGCCACGCTGTACGAGGCCTTGGCCATCGTCATCACCAGCGTGGGCCTGGCGTGTTTTTCGGGCAGTGCCGCGGCCAATGCCACGTTGGCGGGCGTCGTCTCGTCGGCCATCGCACTGGCCTGGAACCTGGTCTACACCACCCTCTACGAGCGCTGGGAGGCGCGGCAGTCGCGCAAGGGGCGCTCGTTCACCCGCCGCGCGGTGCATGCGGTGGGTTTCGAACTGGGGCTGGTGGTGATGACGGTGCCGATGTTCGCGGCCGTGCTCGGCATCTCGTGGGGCGAAGCACTGGTCTACGACTTCGGGCTGATCCTGTTCTTTCTCGGCTACACCTTCGTCTTCAACCTCGTGTTCGACAAGGTGTTCGGCCTGCCGGCGTCGGCATTGCCGCACTCGGGGCCGGGCTAGCAAGAGGCGAGGGCCATGCAGACGCGGGCGCGGTCGCCAGCCGCTGATCGGCGTCAGGCCGAGGCGCTCAGTGCCAGCCTCAAGGCCAGCGTCAAGGCCGGCCGGGGCTGCGCGGCTCGTTGATGCGTCGGTTCAGCGCCGCCACCAGTGCGTCGACAGGGTCGGCGCTGGGGTCGTCGATCTCGGCCAGCACGACCAATGGCTCGCGTGCCGCGATCAATTGCCCGTCACGGGTGTGGAAGCTGAGGCTGGTCACCGCCTGGCGCAGCTGTGCGGCCAGCCGCGTCGCCACGTCGGTGCCGGTGGCCGGCAGCAGCACGGCAAACCGGTCGCCGGCAAAGCGGCACAGCACGTCGGTGGCGCGCAGGTTCAGCAGCAGCAGGTGGGTCAAGGCCTGCAGCAGCCGGCCTCTTTCGGCCGCCCCGTGTTCGCGCAGGCAGGCCGAGAGCTGGTCCGCGTCCAGCATCAGCAGCGCGCAGGGCTGGCCCGGGTGCTCGCGCTGCTCGATGCGCACCAGCTGGCGCAGGTAGCCGGCATCGGCCAGCTGGGTCACGCGGTCGAGGCCGCGGTGGTCGCGGTACAGCCGCTCGCGCTGGCGCAGGTGCTCGCCCAGCAGACGCTGCTCGGTGCGCCAGCCGACAAGGCCCAGCGTCAGCACCAGCATGCCGCCCAGCACCAGCGCGCCTTCGAGCGCGTTGTCCCACCACATCTCGAGTGGCAGGCGGTAGAACTCGTCCAGGCAATCGGCCAGGTTGCCCAGCGCGATCATGCCCAGGCCACCGGCCAGCAGCGCGGTGACACGGCCGCGCGGCCGCGAGCTGAGCACCATCAGGCACCAGACCATCGCCATCAGCGAGCTGCCCCCCTCGCCGGCGATGTCCAGCAGGCTCCATTCGGCGTACGGCTTGGGTTCACCGTAGGCCGAGTAGACCGCCATCATCGCGCTGGCCAGCAAGGCCAGCAGCAACCCGCCGGGCGGCGCCCAGCGCGCCCAGGCCGCGGCCAGGCTGGTGCCCCATTGAAGCCAGGAGGTGGTGGACAGCAAGCGCATCGAGGTCAGGTCAGTGGGGTGTGGCGAGCCCCCGGAACGGGGCGCCGAGGCCAACCCTGCATTGTGACCTGCAGGTGTCAGTTGTGACACCTGTTTGCAACCCTGGCCCCGGTGACGAAAGTCATGCCGCGGCCAAGCCGCTCATCGATGACGCCTGGCCGCGCGCCCCAACGGCAATCGCCAGGGTTCAGTTCTTCACCGGCACCACATACATCGTGATCGAGTCGGCCGGCAGTTCGGCATTGATCACGCCACCGTTGACAGGCGCGCCGGGCAGGTGCTCGATCGTCGACAGGTTGGCGGGCGAATAGCGGTAGACCTTGGCGTTCTTGCCGGGTGTGAAGTGGCTCAGCGTGATCGCGCTCGACAGCGGCGTGCCCGACTTGTTGACCGCGATCAGCGTCAACGCGCCCTTCTTGCCGCGCCGCGCCGCATAGACCGAGAGCTTGGCCTGGTCGGCGCTGGTGGCCCGCACACCCTGCGTGCCGAAGCGGCCGCCCTGCCCGTCCACGTTGCGGTACATGCGAAAGGCAAAGGCCGCCGGGTCGGTGTCTTGCGGCGGCGCCCACAGCGTGGCCAGGTCGACCCCCTCGCGGCCGAAGATGCCCAGCACGTCGGCCTGCGCCAGGGCGCCGTTGATATGGCCGTGCGCACCCCAGCTGTACTCGCTGATCGCGAGCTTGGTGCCGGGGTAGTTGTTGGCCACCCAGGTCTTCATGCGCGGGATCAGGTTGACCTTGTCGTTGATCCAGCTTTCGTCGGTGTAGGTCGGGTCCCACAGCGAGCGGGTGGAGCGCAGTCGAAGCACGGCGGTGTTGGCGTCGGTGTTGTCGCCCCACACGCCGGCCGCCTGCGGATAGTAGTGCTCGTCCAGGTAATCGAGGATGCGCGTGCCGTGCTGCTGCTCATAGGCCTTCATCTGCTGCAGGTACCACTCGGCATGCGGCACGCCGCCGTGGGCGTTGCGGTCCTTCGGGTCGTCCCACCAGTTGCCGCCGGGTGCGGTGTCGAGGTCCGAATAGAAATAGGCCACCCAGCCCCAGCCCGACGGCCCGAGGACCTTCGCGCCCGGGTCCACGGCCTTCACGGCCGAGGCGTACTGCCAGGTGCGGTCGCGCAGCTCGTCGTAGCTCAGCGGCGTAGGCCGCACGTCGCGGTGGGTGGCGCGCCAGAGCTCGGGCTCGTTGTCCATCTCGTAGAACTTCACGCCGCCGTTCTTGGCGCTGCCGTAGTTGGCGACGAGGTGACGCACCCAGTCCTGCACGAAGCTCGGGCCGATCGCCACGCTGGTCTCGGTCGGGTTGTTGCCGGTGATGTTGCTGCCGTCGGGCTTGACGCCGTTGCCGCAGTTGGTGTCCCAGGTGTCGACCGACTGCTGGCTGCCGTAGCGGCTGACCTGGAAACCGCAGTCGAACGGGTGGTTGTCGTTCGGCGGCCGGCGCTTGGCCACCCAGCCCGACATCGGCAGCGTGACCAGCGAGCGCGCGCCGGTGCGGCGGTCTTGCTCGACGAAGCGGTCGGCGCTGGAGCCATTGGGCAGCACGCGCCCGTCGGTGGGCAGTGCATTCGGGATGTTCTCGAAATACCAGTCGCTGCCGGTGTTGCTGGTGTCGATCTGCCAGTTGTAGCGCGTGGTGGCATTGCCGCCCCAGCGCCGCACCGGCAGCGCCAGTTCTTTCGCCAGGCTCTCGCCGACGAGGTTCATGCCGTAGATGTCGTCGCTGATGGTGTGCAGATCGGCGGTGGCGTCGACCGTGACGGCCGGGCCGGTGGCAGCCCAGGCGGTGGGCAGCAGTGCAAAGCAGGCGGCGGCGGCCGCGAGCGCAGAACCATGGTGTTTGCGAGGCTTCATCGGGGATCTCCTGTTGTTGGTTTCTCCTTCGACGGCTTTGGTGGCCGCCGGTCGGCGATGCTATAGACAACGCTGTCAGGCCGGCGCGCGACAGCGCTGCACAGGCGCAAGTGGCGCAACCTGGCGTTACGGCCGCGGTGCCGGCCGAAGCCTCGCTACGCCGGTGCGTCGGCCGTTGCCGTGCCCACCGGCAGGCTCAGCCGCGCGGCCAGGCCACCAGCCGGCAGGTTCACCAGCGTCACATCGCCGCCGTGTTCACGCGCGATGCGCCGGGCGATGCCCAGGCCCAGGCCCGAGCCCTCGCGGTAGGCCTCGCGGCCGTGTTCGAGCCGCACGTAGGGCTCGAAGATCTCTTCCAACGAGGCTTCGGGCAGGCCGGGGCCGTGATCGCGGATCTCGATCGTGGCGTGGCCACCCTGCACCGCTGCGCTGATCTCGATGCGGCCGCCGTAGCGCAGCCCGTTGTCGATCAGGTTGCCCAGGGCGCGGCGCAGGGCCAGCGGCCGCGCCATCACCGTGAGCGGCGGCACGGCCAGCGTGATCGGGGCGCCGCTGGCGCGCGCTGCATCCGTCAAGCGCTCGACCAACCGGTCCAGCCGCACCTCGGCCAGGTTCTCGTGGATGTCGCTGTCCTTCACGCTTTGCAGCGCGCCCTTGACCATCACGTCCAGCTCGTCGAGGTCTTCGTGAAAATCGGCCCGCACCGCCTCGTCGTCGAGCAGCTCGGTGCGCAGCTTGAGCCGCATGATCGGCGTCTTCAGGTCGTGCGAGATGCTGCTGAACAGGCGCTCGCGGTCTTCGACGAAACGCTGGATGCGGGCCTGCATCTCGTTGAAGGCGCGCGCGGTGCCGCGCAACTCCACGGTGCCGGTCTCGGGCACACGCGCCGGGTGCATCGCGGTGCCGAAGGCGTTGGCCGCACCGGCCAGGCGCTGCAGCGGCCGCGTCAACCCGCGGGCCACGAACAGCACCAGCAGCAGCACCGTCAGCAGCGTGGCGCCCTGCAGCAGCAGGCGGTCGCGCGTCAACGGGTTGGCGTTGTCGAGGAAGTACGGGTCCGGCATCGTGGTGGCCAGCAGCAGCCAGCCGCTGGGCTCGAACTCGGCCTGGATCAGCAGCAACGGCGCAGGCCGCGGCCGCAGCAGCATCGAGCCTTCGACCCAGCGCTCGGGCAGGTCGCACAGCGTGCGGCCGTCGTCGGTCACCGGTTGAGCGTCCGGCGTCACGAAGGCCACCTCCAGCGCCGCATCGCGGCCCAGATCGCCGGCCAGGCGGCTGCGCACGTCGGCGGTCACCGTGTCGGCCAGGCGCGAGGGCTCGATTGCCTGCAGCGGCACGCGCGCGCGGTTCACCTGCACGAAGAAGCGTGTGCCGCCCATCGTGCGCAGCTGCTCGGTGATGATCGGGCGGTACTGCGCCGGCAGATCGCGAAAGAAGCGGATCGCGCCGCTGGCGCTGCGCGCCGTCTGCTGAGCCGCCTCACGCGCGTCGCGCAAGGCACTGTCGTGCAGCTGCCAGGCCCATATCGCCGTGCCGAGCGTCTGGCTCAGCAGCACGCCCGCGGCCATCGTCAGCATGATGCGGCCCCGCAGGCTGCGCGGCAGCAGCCGGTCGGCCCAGCTGGCGCGCGCTGCCGCCGCGGCCTCAGTCATGGGAGGCCTGCACCTCCACCGAGAACACATAACCGCTCGACCGCACGGTCTTGATCAGCGCCGGCTGCTTGCCATCGTCGCCCAGGCGCTGGCGCAGCCGGCTGACCTGCACGTCGAGCGAGCGGTCGGTCGGCCCCAGGTCGCGGCCGCGGGTCTGCTCCATCAGGCGCGCGCGGTCCAGCACCTCGCCCGAGTGTTCGGCAAACAGTCGCAGCAGGTCGAAGTCCATCGCGGTGAGCGTCACCTTCTCGCCATCGGGCGCCGCCAGCGTGCGCTCCAAACGGTCGAGCTTGAAACCGGCAAAACTCAGGTAGCGCGGGGCGCCCTCACCGCCCATGCCGGCGCGGCGGTGAATGGCCTTGATGCGCGCCAGCAGCTCGCGCGGGTTGTAGGGCTTGCCGATGTAGTCGTCGGCGCCCAGCTCCAGCCCGACGATGCGCTCGGTGTCGTCGGCACTCGCCGTCAACATGATGATCGGCAGCGTCGGCGCGCGCTGGCGCACCAGCTGGCACAGCGCGAAGCCATCGGTGTCCGGCAGCATCACATCCAGGATCACCAGGCTCAGCTCGTCGCGGTAACGCTCGAAGCCACTGCGAAAACTCGCGCCGTCGGCCGCCAGTTGCACCACGTACTGGTGCTTTTCGAGGTAGAGCTTCAGCAACTGCCGCGTCTTCTGGTCGTCGTCGACGGCGAGGATGGTGCGCTTGCGCGATGCGTTCATCTTGAAAGTAATGTCATCATCGCGCCGCCCCGCGCACGATCGCCACCAGCCGCTCCTGCGCCCGCTCGGGCGACTGCGAAGCATTGGTGACGAAGCGGTGCAAGGCGTCGGCCAGCGCGTCTTTGGTTGATTCATCGGCGGCCATGCGGTGGGCGATGCTGGGCACGAGGCGGCTGCCGGGGTGGGCGAGTGTCTGCCATGAATCGCGGGCGCAGTCGTCGAGCTGGGCCGCGTCGATGTCGGTGCGCACCGGCACCGAGCCCTTGGCCTGGTTGTAGGCCAGTTGAACCGCGGGCTGGGTGACGATGTCGGCGAGCTTCTCCTGCAAGGCGTCGCGCTTGCGGCGGCTTTGCAGCATGGCCAGCGTGTCGACGCTGTACAGGTGCATGTCGGCCGTGTCGGGCACCGGCGCGCAGGCGTAGTCGCGGCCGGCTTGGGCGCCCCAGGCCATCAGCTCGCCGCTGGCCCAGTCGCCCATGATCAGCATGCCGGCCTCGCCGCGATAGAGCTGGCGCGTGGTGTCGGTCCAGCGCGGCTCGCCAGGCGCGTCGCCGGCCAGTTGGCGCAGCCAGCGCAGGCGGGCCAGTGCGCGCAGCACGCGGGCATCGGCCCAGGCCTGCGGGCGCTGCGCTGCCGCCAGCTCGGCGTAGAGCGAGGCGCCGCCTTCGGCCAGCAGCAGGGTTTCGAACACGGTGGCCACCTGCCAGGGTTCGTCGCTCCAGGCCAGCGGTGTCACGCCGGCGCGGCGCAATGCGGCAGCGGCTTGCGCCACGTCGTCCCAGCTGCGCGGCGCTTGCAGCTTGAGCCGTGTCCACAAGGCTTGGTTGTAGAACAGCGTGTTGATGCGGTGCACGCCGAGAGGCGCCGCCACGACGCGGCCACCGTGGCTGACCACCTGCAGCACGACCGGAAACATCGTGCTCTTCCAGCGCCCCCGCTGGGCCACGTCGTCCAGCGGCAGCACGAGGCCGAGGTCGGACCAGTCGGTCAGCGTGCGGCCGATGACCTGCGCCACATCGGGTGGGTCGCCTGCCAGCACACGGCCCTTGAGCACCTTCACCGCCGCCATGCCGCCGCCGCCGGGGATGGCGGCGTCGTTCCAGACGAGGCCGCGGCGATCCAGCTGCTGCACCAGTTGGTCGACCGCGCGCTTCTCGCCGGCCGAGGTCCACCAATGCAAGACGTCCAGGCTTTGTGCATGCGCGAGCGTTGTGAAGCTGGCGACGAGCATAAGAGCGAGCCCGCGCACACAGCCCCACCAGCCGTCTTTCGAATGCCGACGAAGTGCAATGTTGTGTAAGGCGGCAGGCGCGCGCGCCTGGTTCAGCCTTCCTGCCATGGAATGCACGCTCGTGTAATGAACGGTGATACCAACCGTGTGGCTCATGACGAAAAGCTGTGTGCTGACAAGCACTTAGGCGCGATGCACGAGACCTTCTCAGACCCCTCGTGTCACACGGCGGCCGATGGTACCTTGCGCCCCGCTTGAAACAGCGGAGACACCTGCCAATGAAACCGACCCGTACCGCACTCGCCGCCATGATGCTGGCGACCTCGCTGCCAGCCCTCGCCGGCACGCTGACCATCGAAAGCTGGCGCACCGACGACAAGGCGTTGTGGGACGAGGTGCTGCTGCCCGCGTTCACCAAGGCCCACCCCGGCATTACGGTGAAGTTCGCGCCGACGGCGCCGCCCGAATACAACTCGGTGCTGACCGCACGGCTGGCCGCCGGCAGCGCGGGTGATCTGGTCACCTGCCGGCCGTTCGATGTGTCGCTCGACCTGTTCAAGAAGGGCCGGCTCGACAAGCTCGACGGTGAGCCGGGTCTCGCGAACTTCCCCGACTCGGCCAAGGTGGCCTGGCAGACCGACGACGGCAAGGCCACCTACTGCATGCCGATGGCTTCGGTGATCCACGGCTTCTTCTACAACAAGAAGATCTTTGCCGAACTGAACCTGAAGCCGCCCACCACCGAGGCCGAGTTCTTCGCCGCGCTCGACAAGATCAAGGCCACCGGCAAGATCGCGCCGCTGGCGCTGGGCACGGCAGACCAGTGGGAGACGAACCAGATCGTCTTCACCGGCATCGGCCCCAATTACTGGAAGGGCGAAGACGGCCGGCGCGGCCTGATCGAGGGCAAGAAGAAGTTCACCGACCCCGAGTTCGTCGACGTGTGGGCGACGATGGCGCGCTGGTCCAACTACCTACCCAAGGGCTACCAGGCGCAAACCTATAGCGACTCGCAGAACCTGTTCGCGTCGGGCCGCGCGGCCATCGTGCCGACCGGCTCGTGGGACATCGCGTTCTATCAAAAAGAGCCGTCGCTGGAGTTCGCGGCCTTCCCGCCGCCGGTGCGCAAGGCGGGCGACGGCTGCTACCTGTCTGACCACACCGACATCGGGATGGGCATCAACAGCGCGAGCAAGAACAAGGCCGATGCGAAGGTGTTCTTGAATTGGCTGGCCTCGAAAGAATTCGCCGAGCTCTACACCAACAAGGCGACCGGCTTCTTCACGCTGTCCAAGCACGCAGTCGAGGTGAAGGACCCGGTGGCCAAGCAGATGATCGGCTGGCGCGCGCAGTGCAAGTCGACGATCCGCCTGAACGCGCAGATCCTGAGCCGCGGCGAGCCGAGCATGGAAAACGAGCTGTGGACCGTCGACTCGCAGGTGTTGAACGGCAAGATGGCCCCGAAGGACGCGGCGCAGCGCATCCAGGCCGGCTTTGCCAAGTGGTACTCACCGGTCCGCTGAAATGACGACCGCCGCACAGCAGCGCGCCGGTTGGCCGGCGCTGGTCTTCCTGGCGCCTGCGGTGCTGGTCTACACCGTGTTCAGCGCCTGGCCGCTGGCCGACACGCTGCGCCTGAGCCTGTACGCCACCGACGAGGCCGGGCGCGCCCACTTCGCCGGCCTGGCGAACTTCCAGACGTTGCTGTTCGACGAGCAGTGGTTCGCGGGCTTTCGCAACGCGCTGGTCAACAACGTCGAGTTCTTCATCATCCATTCGCTGGTGCAGAACCCGATCGCGTTGCTGCTGGCCGCGTTGCTCTCGTTGAAAGGCGTGCGCGGCGCGGCGGCCTACCGCACGGTGCTGTTTCTGCCCACGCTGCTGTCGGTGGTGATCATCGGCTTCTCTTGGCAGCTGATCCTGTCGCCACTGTGGGGCGTGGCCGAGAAGCTGCTCGGCTTCGTCGGGCTGCAAGACTGGTTCGGGCCGTGGCTCGGCACCGAAGAGACCGCGCTGCCCACGCTCGCGCTGATCTCCGTCTGGCAGTTCGTCGGCATCCCGATGATGTTGATCTACGCGGCGTTGATCGCGATCCCCGAAGAGGTCATCGAAGCGGCCACCGTCGAAGGCGCCAGCCCGTGGCGCATCTTCTGGGCCATTCGCCTGCCGCTGATCTTGCCGACGCTGGGGCTGGTCAACATCCTCACCTTCGTCGGCAACTTCAATGCGTTCGACTTGATCTACGCGGTCAAGGGCGCGCTGGCCGGGCCGAGCTATTCGACCGACCTGCTCGGCACCCTTTTCTACCGCACCTTCTTCGGCTACCAGTCGCAAGTGGGCAGCGCGACGATGGGCGCGGCGCTGGCCACGCTGATGTTCCTGGTCATCCTGGCGGGTGTCGGCGCCTATTTCCTCGTCATTCAGCGGCGGCTGCGCCGCCACGCCGCATGAGCCCCGCGCAACCCATCGCGCCGCGCGCACCCGCTGGCCGCGCCAACGCCATGGCGCGCGAAGCCCTCGCCCGGCCGCTGCGATCCGGCTTCGTGCACCTGGTGCTCGGGGGCTACACGCTGCTGGTGCTGTGCCCGATCCTGCTGGTGCTGATCAACTCGTTCAAGTCACGCAAGGCGATCTTCGACGACCCGCTGGCGCTGCCCACGGCCACGAGCTTCAGCATCGTCGGCTACGCCAAGGTGCTGGGCAACGCGGCAGTGGGCGGCATGTTTCTCAACAGCGCCATCGTCACCGGCGTGTCGATGGTGTTGATCTTGTTGTTCGGTGCGATGGCCGCCTGGGCATTGACCGAATACCGCTTCCGCGGCAACCGGCTGGTCGCGCTGTTCCTGGCCTTCGGGATCATGGTGCCGATCCGCCTGGGCTCGGTGTCGATCCTGCAGACGATGGTGGCGCTGAACCTGGTCAACACGCTGACCGCGCTGGTGCTGGTGTATGTGGCGCAGGGGCTGCCGCTGGCGGTGATGATCCTGTCGGAGTTCATCCTGCAGGTGCCCGGCGAGCTGAAAGACGCTGCGCGCTGCGACGGCATCGGCGAGTTCGAGATCTTCTTTCGCGTCGTGCTGCCGCTGCTGCGGCCGGCCGTGGCCACCGTGGCTGTGTTCACGATGGTGCCGATCTGGAACGACCTGTGGTTCCCGTTGATCCTGGCGCCCGGTGAAAACACGCAAACCATCACGCTCGGCGTGCAGCAGTTCATCGGCCAGTTCGCCACCGACTGGAACGCGGTGCTGGCCGCGCTCTCGCTCGCGGTGCTGCCGGTGCTGCTGCTGTATGCGGCGATGTCGCGCCAGTTGATCCGCGGCATCACGGCCGGCGCGGTCAAGTGATCTTCATTCTTCGTTCGGATTCACCATGACCCGTGTCACCCTCGACAACGTCTCGAAGACCTACGGCCCGACCTCGGTGCTGCAAGGCGTGAACCTGCAGATCGACAGCGGCGAGTTCGTCGTGCTGGTCGGCCCCAGCGGCTGCGGCAAGACCACGCTGCTGCGCATGATGTGCGGGCTCGAAGAGATCACCGGCGGCGAGCTGCGCATCGGCGACGAGGTGGTCAACCACCTGCCGCCGGCCCAACGCGGCATTGCGATGGTGTTCCAGAGCTATGCGCTCTACCCGCACATGAACGTGTTCGACAACATGGCGTTCGGCCTGAAGCTGCACGGCGCCGACAAGGCCGAGCGGCAGCGCCGCATCGAGAAGGCCGCCCGAGCACTGCACATCGAGCACCTGCTCGCGCGCAAGCCACGCGAGCTGTCGGGCGGCCAGCGCCAGCGCGTGGCGATCGGCCGCGCGATCGTGCGCGAGCCGCGGCTGTTCTTGTTCGACGAACCGCTGTCCAACCTCGACGCGTCACTGCGCGTGAAGACCCGCGTCGAGCTGGCGCGGCTGCACCGCGACCTGGGCGCGACGATGGTCTATGTGACGCACGACCAGGTCGAGGCGATGACGCTGGGCGACAAGATCGTGGTGATGCACGAAGGCTGCGTGCAGCAGGCCGGCGCGCCGTTGGAGCTTTACCAGCAGCCCGCCAACCGCTTCGTCGCCAGCTTCATCGGCTCACCGCAGATCAACCTGCTGCCCGCCAAGGTGACTGCCACCGGCCCGGTGGTGCAGTTCGAGCTGCCGTTCGGCCAACCCGCGCGGGCCACGGTCGAAACCGCGCGGTTGCTCGAAGGCCAGGCGGTCGAGATCGGCGTGCGGCCCGAGCACCTGCGCCTGGCCGAGGCCGGCGCGACGAGCCTGGCAGACGGCATCCGGCTCGACGCCGAGGTGGTGCTGGTCGAGCAGCTGGGCGAATCGCACCTGGTGCACCTGCGCGCCTACGACCACCACGAGCTGGTCGTGCGCGGCAATGCCCACACGCGCCTGCGCGCCGGCGACCGTGTCGTTGCCTGGGCGCCGCCGGAGGCGCTGCACGTGTTCATCACCGATGGCCGGGCCTGCCGGCGGCTGTTTCCTGAAGGGGCAGACGGTTCAAGCTAGTAGTCGATCCGTCGGCGTGAAGTCCGCCGCAGCGACAAGACGAATCAGTTTCATCTCGCTCGAACTTGATCCACCTGCCCAAACTCATCGCTTGATGCTGAATTTCAGTTGAGACCTGCTGCCGAAGCCATATTGACTGACAATTGATCCTCCGAAACCCAGTAAGTCTCATTGGCAAGAACTTGCCTGACCATTTCTACTGTTTCGGCGATGCCAGGGTCCGCGTCGTCTACGAATCGCGCGATGGCCTCGGTGAACCTCTCTCTAGCCAAAGGGAATTCTTTAAGCTCATAGTGCGCTTTGCCTTTCAAGAATGCACCATACGCCACATGTCTGCGAATCAGCGGCGACGTGGCTTGCCCATATCTTGAATCGAGTTGATTCAGAATTTCCAAAGCCGACCGGGGATCAAACATACCCGTCGCCACAGCTTCGTTCCTGAGGCCTCCCGCTGCAAACTGAAGCACCTTTGGATCACCTTCGCGCTCGAATCTTTCAACCATCTTGTGAAACCATGCAGCAGCTAAAGTGTAGCCCTCTTCTGCAAGCATCGCCACGCCGACAGTAGCGAACGCCTCGCCTATTGAAATACGGACCGATGGACTGCTGAGTTTATCGTACCTACCAAGCATTTCCATAGCCAATTTCTTTGCGCCGCGATGCCCACGCCTCTGAAGTGCCTTTGCAAGATTTGACATGGCGTTTGCAACAATCTCCTCGAATTGGGCCGACGCCAGAGCTTGGAAACGTCTCAACAATTCACGCCACAATACAATAGCTTCGCGAGTATTTCCTCTTCGCGCAAGGATGACCCCCTTGTTTAGGTACGCCAGCGCCAATTTCTCCAAAATCTCAGGCTCTGATTCACCCTGATATCGCGCAATTATTTTATTCCAGACGAGGATTTCTTTTTCTTCATCACCAAGGCGATGCAATATGACCGCGAGATTCTTACGGGCCATGGCTGCAATGCGTTTGTCGCTTTGTTCTGCACTTTCTCCAATTCCCTCTTCGACTTGAACGAGCAGTTCAATCGCCTCTTCGTTCCTAGCGTACACGTGAAGCATGGCCGCACAGCACGCCATGCCGTCATAGTCAGAGTCCTCGCCAAGTACTTTCGCGACCAATGAAATTTCCGAACGCGGGTCATTTCGGTGAAGGAAATAGTTGGAGACCTCCGGCGGAAGCATAAACGCGAGCTGACCTACAACCGGATCCTCAGTTTCGCGGGACTGCAAAAAGCCGAGCTTGTGAAGGACCGCCAAGTCCGCCCTAATTTCCGCGGCGTCAGCTCTACTTCCGAAAACCTCTGACAGGACTAAGCTCAGACGTTTTCGTGAAGCCGGATCCATTCCTGAAACGGCGAGAAGTTGCACAGCATTGAGCGTGTCCCTTGCAGAGGCTCCCAATACCCTGAATCGATCTCTCATTCGTTCGAAGGCCTGATTCATGCAAATCGACCCCAGTGAAAAGTAGGGCCGAATAACTGGATTAGGCATCCTATTCAGAAGCTCACTTTTCTGTGCTTCCGTAGGGTCATCTAATCTCAGTCTAAAGGAGATCCCCTGAAACAATCGCTTCGCCGACGACGACGGCGCTAGTAGTTCATCTAGCTCAAGCCCGTCTTGGGTGGTTCCGGCCACGACGCAACTAGCCGCCGCCTCACGGACCGCATCAAAGAATCCTTGAAGATCAACTCCCCGCTGACTAGCCAGGTTGATATCGTCAAAGAAGCAAATAACGTCCTTACCTTGCAGAAGGTCAATAGCAGCTTGCGAAGGAAGCTGCAATTTTGGGGCCACAACGACATGATGCCTCAGCTTTGAAAGGACCTCGAATAGCGTTCTCGTCTTTCCATCGGTGGGGCGACCTACCAAGACGAAGCTTTCCCCTTCCTCTAAGAGAGTTCGTAGTCCGTTCTCGTCAAACGTACGTTGTTGGACGTTGTCTTGAACCCGGTCGATATATCTCGCCTTGCGAGATATGTATGTCCCCTTCCAAAAAGGACGCTGTATTGGGTCACCGTATGTAATACCAGGCTCGACAACACGAAAGCCGAACTCCGATGGTCGAAGGGAAGATCCTTGCTTGAAACAGGCAAACTCGCGCTGCAGCCGCTCGCGTTCAAACCAATTCCAGGCAAGCCATGCAACGGTGCCTAAGCCCATGGCAAGCACAAGACCATGCACCCAATTGAAACCCAGCTTCGTCTGCAGGTCGTTGGCAAGTAGGTTGCCGAAAACACCAAATGTCAGCTCAAACGCCAGTAAGGCACCACTGACGATGATGCCCAGTACGATTCTTGATGGCAAGCTACCCATGTCGCATGAGTCTACCTAGCAGTGTTCGGCATGCAGCGTCCATCCGGACTGACTCGACGAAAACCGGCGCAGCAATGCAGTCGAGCTGCCGTTCGGCCAACCCGCGCGGGCCACTGTCGACACGGCCCGGCTGCTCGAGGGCCAGGCGGTCGAGATCGGCGTGCGGCCCGAGCACCTGCGCCTGGCCGAGGCCGGCGCGACGAGCCTGGCAGACGGCATCCGGCTCGACGCCGAGGTGGTGCTGGTCGAGCAGCTGGGCGAATCGCACCTGGTGCACCTGCGCGCCTACGACCACCACGAGCTGGTCGTGCGCGGCAATGCCCACACGCGCCTGCGCGCCGGCGACCGCGTCGTCGCCTGGGCGCCGCCCGAGGCGCTGCACGTGTTCATCACCGATGGCCGGGCCTGCCGGCGGCTGTTCCCCGAAGGCGCCGCCGATACGCCCGATACGCTTCAGTGAGGCGTGAGCACCAGAACGCGCGTAGTGCCGTCCTTCTTGTTCTGCGCTTCGACCAGGATCTGGCCCTTGGCGTTGATGTCCGTCGCGTGATAGATGCGCCACTGCTTGCGATCCTTCTCGCTGATCGCGAAGTTCAGGTCGAAGGTCGCCTGGCCATCGAAGACGTAGCCCGACTGGTGGCCCGCCGCAATGGCCGAACCCACCACCCAACCAGCATCGTTGATGTCATGGGCGGTCATCTCGTGCCAGCCCTTCAACAATGGCAGCTCGCGCAGGCCCCCTTGCGAGTCGTAGAGAAAGGCCACTCGCCGCGGCTTGGTCTGGCCGGTGTTGCCGTCGCCAACGACCTGGCCGAGGTTGTTGATCGCGTAGGCGGTGGACGTGTCGCCGCTGCGCAGCAGCCCCAGGTCGCGGATCTGGCCGTCACGGTACAAGAACGCATGGCTCGTGCCATTGGCCAAGGAGGAAAAACCCACCACGTCACCCGCGTCGTTGATGCCATGGGCACTGCTGCGGGTGCCGCCCAGCGTGGGCAGCTTGGTCATCGTGCCGTCGCGCCACACAAAGGCCTGGTAGTCGTGGTTGGCGGTGTCGGAATAGCCGACGACAGCGCCCTTGCCGTTGATCGCCCAGGCCTGGCTGAACGACTTGCAGCCGCCGCACTCGTCTTCGCCAAAGGTGCCCAGGTCGTGAATGGCCGCGCCATCCCACAGCATGGCGTGCTCGACCGAGCCTACGTACGAATTGCCCACGACCGTGCCTTGATCATCGATCGCGGTCGGGTAGGCGTAGAGCTGTTGACGGTCATTCGGAAGTGACGGTATCGGCGTGCACTCCGCCTTGCTGCAGCGGTAGTTCGCGCCGCCTTGGGTGGTGACCTGCACGGCCACCGTGCCGTGGCTGTTGAGACCCTCGGCGAGCTGTGTGTAGCCCTCCATCGTGACGACGCGGACCGAGTAGGTGGGCAGCGCCTGGCTGATCTGCGACAACGTCGCCAATGCGGCCGCCACCAGCGCGAGGCGCGCCGAGGCTGGAAACGACAATTTCATGTGGACCCTGACGTAGTAGGTTATCTGCACAGACCATTCGCTGAACTCGAATCGCCCGCCACCACAGCATCAGGCGACTGCAAACGTTTCCAATCGAGCCTGACCACGCTCCCCCTAGATTCATTCCCGATGGGACAGCCGGTGGATGCCGGCGAGTTTGCCGAGCTGGACGAAAAGGCGCGTCGGAGTGCGACGCGCCTGTGGGTCTGCCAGGCCCGGCAGGCCTGGATCAAATCACTTCCAGGGCGACACGTCCAGCATCGGGTCGTTCACGAACCCCAGCATCTGCGATGCCTTGTGGCCGATGGGGCCAGGCGAAGCGATCTGGGCAGAGCCGCAGGCACCGCTGGCCGTCTTCACGACGTTCCACAGCATCGCGCCGTCATGCGGGTTGTTGTTCGGGCTCTTGCTCTTCTTGACCGCCGCCGAGAAGCGCTGCACCGCGTACGGGGCATCGATAGCCTTGCCGTACTGGTCCTGCAGGATGCGCGAGCCGGTGCACTGGGCGTCGGCGTTGTTGACCACCAGCATGCCACCGGCCCAGCCCTCGGGCGCGGTCTCGAAGCCGATCGAGACGGCCGTGTTCTTGCCCCACAGCTTGCGGTACTGCTTGTAGGCGACCACGCCGTCGTAGTGCTCGTAGCGCGCGTCGTACGACATCACGTTGACCACGTCAAACATCTTCGCGACGTCTGGATGGTTGCGCACCAGCAGGCGCTCGCGGCCGGCGTTGCCGCCCCAGTACGACAGCTTGCCGGCGCAGTCGGCCATGTTGGTCGTGTCGGCCGTGCAATCGGCACCGGTCGACCAGCCCGCCACCGTCAGGAGACGGCCGCCGCCGGCCTTGTCCACCGCCTTGCGCATGGCCTTGGTGACGTTCGCATAACGCGTCACGTTGGCATCAAGCTCGTAGTCGACGTCCAGGCCGTCGATGCCCAGGTCGGTCATGATCTTGGCCAGCGCATCGATGCGCGGCCCCGACCCCGCCTGCCCCTCGGCGGCCAGGCCGTCCCAGTCGTAGTAGGTCGCACCGCCGACCGCGAGGATGACCTTGAGCTTGCGCATGTGCAGCACATTGATCGCCGCCTTGACGCTCGCCGGCGTCGACTGGAACTCGATGCCGGTGCCGACCCACGAGTTGGCTGCCAGGCCGCCCCAACTGAAGTTCGGCGTCGCGAACGAGATGACGGCATGCGTGTAGGTGGCCGGAACGCGGGCGAGCCTGCTGACGGCCCAGACTTCGGCCGGCGTCTTGCCGGTGGCGTCGAAATACGGGTCGAGCCAGGTCGGGAAATAGCCGGTGTAGTAGCGGCCGTCCGGTTTGGTGCTCAGTGCCTCGGGCGGCAGGTCGGCGGCCAGCACCGGCGTGGCCGTGGCGAGGGCCACGAGCGCGTGACCGAACAGCGAACACAACTTGGTCTTCATGGACACGATGGGAGCTCCCATTGAATGCATTGACGAATGGGCAACCCGACGCGGCCGGGTTGCGCGACAAACAACCATGAAAAAGGCGCCGGGATCATCGGCGCCTTGCGATCGAGCGAAGACAGGGCCGACGCCCGACCGCACGTCAGCCCATCACTTCCAGGGCGATTCGTTCAGCAGCGGGTCCTTCACGAAGCCCAGCGTCGAGGCCGCCTTCGTGCCGATCGTGCCCGGCGAGCCGATCTGGGCCGAGCCGCAGCTGCCGTTGGCCGCCTTCAGCACGTTCCAAAGCATCGCGCCGTCGTGCGGGTTCTTGTTCGTGCTCTTGCTGTTCTTGACCGCGGCCGAGAAGCGCTGCACCGAGTAAGGGGCGTTCAGCGACTTGCCGTACTGGTCTTGCAGGATGCGCGAGCCGGTGCACTGCGCATCGGCGTTGTTGACGACCAGCAGCCCGCCGGCCCAGCCCTCGGGCGCCGACTCGAAGCCGATCGAGACCACCGTGTTCTTGCCCCACAGCTTGCGGTATTGCTTGTAGGCGACGACGCCGTCGTAGTGCTCGTAGCGGGCGTCGTACGACATCACGTTGACCACGTCGAACATCTTCGCCACGTCCGGGTAGTCACGGGCCAGCAGGCGCTCGCGGCCGGCGTTGCCACCCCAGTACGACAGCTTGCCGGCGCAATCGGCCATGTTGGTGGTGGCCGCGGTGCAGTCGGCACCGGTCGACCAGCCCGCCACGGTCAGGATGCGGCCGCCGCCGGCCTGATCCACCGCCTTGCGCATGGCCTTGGTGACGTTCGCATAACGCGCCACGTCACCGTCGGTCTCGTAGTCGACGTCCAGGCCGTCGAAGCCGACGTCGGTCATGATCTTGGCCAGCGCGTTGATGCGCGAGCCCGAGCCGGCCTGACCTTCGGCGGCGAGGCCGGCCCAGTCGTTGAAGCTGGCGCCGCCCACCGCGAGGACCACCTTGATCTTGCGCAGGTGCAGCACGTCGATCGCGGCCTTCATGTCCTTGGGCATCGCGGTGAATTCAAGGCCGGTGCCCGACCATGAATTGGCCGCCAGGCCGCCCCATGAGAAGTTCGGGTTCGCGAACGAGGCGACCACGTGCGTGTAGGTGGCCGGAACGCGGGCGAACTTGCTGACCGCGTAGACCTGGCCGGGCGTCTTGCCGGTGGCGTCGAACCAGTTGTCGCTCCAGCTGGGGTAGTAGCCGGTGTAGTAGCGCCCGTCGGGGTTGGTGCTCAGCGCTTCGGGCGGCAGGTCTGAGGCCAGTGCGGGCGCGGTGGCGGCGACGGCCGCCAAGGCGATCAGCGCGTGCCGGCAGAAGGCACGGGCGCGTGTGTTCATGGACATGGATTGCTCCTGTTCGATGCGAGGGGAAAAGGCGGCTCGGTGGCCCGAAGCCGGATTCGCCAATCGCCCTCCGCGGCAAGCCATGTGGAATGTCTGCTGGGTGCCTTCTACTGCCCACGGCGTCCGCCTGCGATTGGCGGACTGGAATCTAACCAATTAGGTACCGGTATGTCATTGGTATTTACCGGTTTAAACACTGGTAGCAATACCAGTTACCGGCCCTCACGCCGGTTCAGGTGCCGTTCATGTCGACCGGCCGAGTGTCGCCGAACAGCGAGGCGCGAAACTCATGCGCCTCGGCCGGCCGGTCGTCACTGGCCCACAGCTCCAGCGCCTGCGGCGACATCGGCTTGGCGAACAGGTAACCCTGCAGTTCGTCGCAGCCCATGTGCACCAGCACGTCGCGCTGGGCTTCGGTCTCGACGCCCTCGGCCACCACCCGCAGCCCCAGCGTGTGCGCCATCTGCACGATGGCCTGGGCGATCGAGCGGGCGTCGGGGCTGCCCTCCAGGTCGCAGACGAAGGCGCGGTCGATCTTCAGCTCGGCCGCGGGCAGGCGGCGCAGCGAGGCCAGGCTCGAATAGCCGGTGCCGAAGTCGTCGATCGACACGTGCATGCCCGACGCGCGCAGGCGCTCGAACGCGCGCCGCGTGACCTGCGTGTCCTCCATCGCCACCGACTCGGTGATCTCGCAGGTGAAGCGCTCGGGCGGCACACGGTGTTGGCGCAGCACCTGCTCGATGCGGTCGACGATGTCGTCCTGGCGCAGTTGGTAGCCCGACAGGTTCACGGCCACGCGCATGCGCAAGCCGCGCTTGCGCCACTGCTGGGCCTGGCGGCAGGCCTCTTCGATCACCCATTGGCCGATCGCGCCGATCAGGCCGTGGCGCTCGGCCAGCGGGATGAACAGGCTGGGCGGCACGGTGCCGCGCTTGGGGTGGTGCCAGCGCAGCAAGGCTTCGGCGGCCGTCACCTGCAGGCTGCGGGCGTCGATCTTGGGCTGGTACATCAGTTGGAACTGGCCGCGCTCGAGCGCGAGCCGAAGCTCCTGCAGCAGCTCGGCCTGGTCGCGCAGGCCGACACCCATGTCCGGGTGGTATTCGGTCTGGCCACCGCCGCCGCTGAGCTTGACGCTGCGCATCGCCAGCGTGGCATTGGGCAGCAGCAAGGGCCGCGACCCGTGCTCGGGGTAGTGGGCGATGCCGATCGAGCAGGTCAACGGCACGGCCTGCCCACCCACACGGACCGACTGCGACAGCGCCACCGCCACGCGTTGGGCCACGGCGTGGCCGGTGCTCAGGTCACCGGGCGCGATCAGCGCGAACTCGTCGCCGGCCACATGGCAGGCGGCCCGGCCCACGCACGCCACCAACTGGCGGGCCACGGCCTGCAGCAGCTCGTCGCCATGGTCATGGCCAAACGCGTCGTTGATCGATCGAAAGCCGTCGAGGTCCAGATACAGCAGGCTGAAGCCGAACCGGCCCTTGCCGCCGTGCGCCACGGCGTCGTCCAGCGCCGCTTCGAGCTGGGTGCGCGTCATCAGGCCGGCCAGACGGCCCTCCTGGTCGCGCTTGAGCAGATTCTGGTGGGCCTCGGTCAGGCTCGATTTCAACGCCGCGCCTTCGCGGCGCGCACGCCGAAGCTGGTGGCCCAGGTGGCCGGCCAGGCCGAGGCCCAGCAGCGTCGAGACGATCCATACGAAGTCGCGCGCTGTCCAGGCCGCTGCCGCCGAAGAAGGGTCCATCTGTCGGGTATCGACCAAGACCCCGCCGGGCTTGAGCCTTGATTCAAGGCCCCGCCCCGCGCGTTACCAGCGCGGCGGCCGCTTCTCGTTGAAGGCCTGCACGCCCTCCAGCGCCGATTCGTCCATCATGTTGCAGGCCATGGTGTGGCCGGCGTCGATGTAGGCGGCCTCCACGCCGGCTTCGAGCTGGCGGTAGAACAGCTCCTTGCCCAGCGCCACCGCCGCCCGCGGCTTGGCGACGATGCTGGCGGCCAGGCGCTCGACCTCGGCGTCCAGCCCGGCCGCATCGTCGGCCACCCGGTTGACGAGGCCGCGGCGCTGCGCTTCGTCGGCGCTGATGAACTCACCCGTCACCAGCATCTCGAAGGCCTGCTTGCGCGCCACGTTGCGGCTCAGGTGCACCGCCGGCGACGAGCAGAACAGGCCCAGGTTGACGCCACTGACGGCGAAGCGCGCGGTGCGCAATGCCACCGCCAAGTCGCAGGCGGCCACCAGCTGGCAGCCAGCCGCCGTGGCCACGCCCTGCACTTTCGCGATCACCGGGATCGGTAGTTGCTGGATCTGCATCATCACCTTCGCGCAGCGGCCGAAGAGGCTGCGGTAGTAGTCGAGCGATGGCTCGGCGCGCATCTCCTTCAAATCGTGCCCGGCGCAGAAGGCCTTGCCGGCGGCCGCCAGCACCAGCACGCGGGCCTGGGGGGCTTTCGCCAGCGCGTCCAGCTCGGTCTTCAGCGCGGCCAGCATCGCCTCGGACAAGGCGTTGAAGGCCTGCGGGCGGTTCAACGTCACGGTCACGATGCCGCGCGGGTCGTCGTGGCGCAGCAGCAGCGGGTCTTGTTCGGTCAGCATCGGCGGTTCCTTGCGGGTCTTTGGGATCGGGGTGTGGCCAGTCAATGTAGCCTTCAGCGCTTCAGCGCGGGGGTTCGGCGGCCACGCGCCGCGCCGTGAACGCCACCGGCTCGTTCGGGGCGCTGCCGCCTTCGGTCTGCATCACGAAGCGGATCTCGTCGCCCACCAGTTGCCCGCGGTAGTGGTGCAGCAGGTCCGGCCCGCCCATCTCGCTGGTGCGGGTGTCGAAACGCAGCCCGTCGCTGTCGACCTGGCCCGCCAGCACGCCGCGCGGCACGCCCAGGAACGACGCGCTGCCGCTCAGCGCCTGCCCCTGGCCGTCGAACTTGAAGTGCTCGACGCGCGGCGTGCCGGCCCAGGCGTAATGCAGCTCGCCCTGCCATTCACCATTGACCGCCGGCCGCGTGCGGTGGGCGACCCACCCGACGGCGGCCACGGCGAGCAGCAGGCCAGCGCCGGCCACCAGGCCCCAGCGGCGGCGGCCCGGCCGGGCCGGGGCACCCAAGGTGCCGGCCAGCGTGGCCACCAGGCGCTCGATGTCGGCCGCGAAACGGGTGTTGCCGAGCTCGATCGCCTGCAGCCCGGCCAGGGCCTGGATGTCGGCGGGCATCTCGGCGGCGGTGGGCATCGCCGCGCCGTCGAGCAGCACCGGGATCACGCGCAGGCCGCGCCGCAAGCCCGCGGCGATTTCGAGCCGCACGAAGTCGCCCGGGTCGCTCAGGCGCGGTGCGCCCCCCTCACGCTCGCCGCGCCAGCGCCGGCCGATCAGCACCAGCAGCACGCCGGCGCTGCCGACGGCGCGCTGGATGACCTCGGCAAAGCCCTGGCCGGCGGCGATGTCGTCCACATCCATGAAGACCCGGTCGGCGCCGAAGCGCTGGGCCAGCTCGGCACCGATCGCACGGGCGTAGCCGGCGCTGTCGTCACGGCGGTAGCTGATGAAGACCTGGGCGCTGGGCATCGGCGGGCGGGTTGAAGGCAAGCTTTGGCACTTCAGCATAGCGCCACGGCCACTGCCCTCGGGTACACTGCTCGCTTGCCAGGAGAGAGCCCCATCCGGGGCCGCCGAAGGCGCAGAGGTCGTACAGGCCTCGAACGCTCAGGCAAAAGGACTGGCAAGCGCTTCGCGTCAAGATGCGGAGCGTTCCTCACTGGAGAGAGATGGGTCATCGAGCCCATCCACCGAAGGGGCAAGCGGTGCCCGGCCACACGCCGACACTGTCAATCTCTCAGGTAAAGCGGACAGCGAGGGCAACTTCCGACCGATCAGGTTCCTTGGATTGCCCTCGACACAGGATAGACAAACGATGTCCTCCGCCGCACCCGCCGCCGATCTGCTGCAGACCCCGCTGCACGCCCTCCACCTCGAACTCGGCGCCCGCATGGTGCCCTTTGCCGGCTACGCGATGCCGGTGCAATACCCCGCCGGCCTGATGGCCGAGCACAAGCAGTGCCGCGAAGCCGCCGCGCTGTTCGACGTCTCCCACATGGGCCAGTTGCGCCTGATCGGTGCCGACGCCGCCGCCGCGCTGGAAACCCTGGTGCCGGTCGACGTGGTCGACTTGGGCCAAGGCAAGCAGCGCTACGCCTTCTTCACCAATGACCAAGGCGGCCTGCTCGACGACCTGATGATCACCCGCCCGCCGGCAGACGCGATGGCGAACTTCGGCGACCTGTTCGTCGTCGTCAACGCCGGCTGCAAAGATGCCGACATCGCGCACCTGAAGTCGAAGATCGGGCACCGCTGCGAAGTGCGCCCGCTGCCCGAGCGCGCGCTGCTGGCACTGCAAGGCCCGCAGGCCGCCCAGGCGCTGGCCCGGCTGAACCCGGGTGTGACCGCCCTCACCTTCATGACCGGCGGCGTGTTCACGCTGGCCAGCTCCGAATGCTTCGTCACCCGCTCGGGCTACACCGGCGAAGACGGCTTCGAAATCTCCGTCCACCAAGACCAGGCCATCCAGCTGGCCCGCGAGCTGCTGGCCCAGCCCGAGGTCAAGGCCGCCGGCCTGGGCGCGCGCGACACGCTGCGCCTGGAAGGCGGCATGTGCCTGTACGGCCACGACATCGACACCCGCACCACGCCGGTCGAAGCCGCGCTGACCTGGGCGATCCAGAAGGTGCGCCGCGCCGGTGGCGCCCGTGCCGGCGGTTACCCCGGTGCGGCCGTGATCGACGCCCAGCTGGCCGAAGGCGCCAAGCGCAAGCGCGTCGGCCTGGTCGGCCTGGAGCGCGCCCCGGTGCGCGAAGGCACCAAGCTGGTCGCCGCCGACGGCGCCGAGCTGGGCACCGTCACCAGCGGCACGCTGGGCCCGACCGTCAACCAGCCGGTGGCCATGGGCTACCTGCCCGCCTCGCACGCGGCCGTGGGCACCGAGGTGTTCGCCGAGGTGCGCGGCAAGCGGTTGCCGATGAAGGTGGCCGCCATGCCGTTTGCCCCGCACCGTTACTTCCGCGGCTGAGCCGGGCAGATCAGCCCGCCAACCAGGGTCTGCGGGCTTGACCGCCGGCCGGCCCTGAATCAACCTTCGCTTCCCAGTACACATTCCCCAAGAGGAGCCCTGCCCATGACGACCATGTTCACCGCCGACCACGAGTGGATCAACATCGAAGATCACGAAGCTGCTGTGGTCGGTATCACGCTGCACGCGCAAGACGCGCTGGGCGACGTGGTGTTCGTCGACCTGCCCGAAGTGGGCAAGACCTACAACAAAGGCGAGATCGCCGGTGTCGTCGAGTCGGTCAAGGCCGCCGCCGACATCTACATGCCGGTAACCGGCGAGGTCGTCGAGGTCAACGAAGAGCTGCGCGCCAACCCCGCGCTGGCCAACACCGACCCGATGGGCAACGGCTGGTTCTTCAAGGTCCACGTGACCAACATGGGCGAGTTCGACCAGCTGATGGACCCGCCCGCCTACGACGCCCTGCTGAAGACGCTCTAAGCCGCCCTTCTTCCGCTCTTGTTGCCGGCCGGCGCCGCCTGTGCGCCGCGCCCGTCTGGCCCCTGCTGTTTCTCCCGCGCCATGCTGATGCACGCCCACACCCCTCTCGACGCCCTCGAAAACCACGGCGAATTCGTCGCTCGCCACATCGGCCCCGATGCCGCCGACGAGGCGCACATGCTGAGCGTGATCGGCGCGGCCTCGCGCCAGGCGCTGATCGACGCCATCGTGCCGCGCTCGATCGCCCGGGCCACGCCGATGGCGCTGCCCACGGTGGCGAGTGAAGCCGAGGCGCTGGCCGAGCTGCGCGCGGTCGCGGCGCTGAACCAGGTCAAGAAGAGCTTCATCGGCCAGGGTTACCACGGCACGCACACGCCGGGCGTCATCCTGCGCAACATCCTCGAGAACCCGGCTTGGTACACCGCCTACACGCCCTACCAGGCCGAGATCTCGCAAGGCCGCATGGAGGCGCTGGTCAACTTCCAGACCATGGTCGCCGAGCTGACCGGCATGGCGATCGCCAACGCCTCGATGCTCGACGAAGCCACCGCCGCCGCCGAGGCGATGACGCTGGCCAAGCGCAGCGTCAAGAGCAAGAGCAACACCCTGATCGTCGCCGGTGACTGCCACCCGCAGACGATCGAGGTCGTCAAGACCCGCGCCGAGCCGCTGGGCATCGAGGTGATCGTCGGCTTCGCCCCGAAGCTGATGGAAGAGCACGACTACTTCGCCGTGCTGGCCCAGTACCCGGCCACCGATGGCCTGGTGCACGACATGCGCGAGTTCGTCGAGAAGGCGCACGCGAAGAATGCCGCCTTCATCGTCGCCGCCGACCTGCTGGCGCTGACGCTGCTGGCGCCCCCGGGCGAATGGGGTGCCGACATCGTGATCGGCAACACCCAGCGCTTCGGCGTGCCGATGGGCGGTGGCGGCCCGCACGCCGCCTTCATGGCTTGCCGCGACGAGTTCAAGCGTTCGATGCCCGGCCGCCTGGTCGGCGTCAGCGTCGACAGCCACGGCAACCCGGCCTACCGCCTGGCGCTGCAGACGCGCGAGCAGCACATCCGCCGCGAGAAGGCCACGTCGAACATCTGCACCGCGCAGGTGCTGCTGGCCGTCATCGCCAGCATGTACGCCGTCTACCACGGCCCCGAAGGCCTGAAGCGCATCGCCAACCGCGTGGCCAGCTTCACCGCCATCCTGGCCGAGGGCCTGGCCAAGCTGGGCCTGAAGGTCACCAACCCCTACGCCTTCGACACGCTGACGATCGAAACCGGCGATCACACCGAAGAGGTCATCGGCCGTGCGCTGGCCGGCGGTGCCAACCTGCGCCGCCTGTCGCCCAGGCACGTCGGCGTGACGCTGGACGAAACGACGACGCGCGAAGACGTGGCCGCGCTGTGGAGCTGGTTCGCCACCGGCGGCCAGGCGCTGCCGAAGGTCGACGACTACGCTGCCGGCATCGCGCTGCGCCTGCCCGAAGCGCTGCGCCGCACCAGCGCCTTCCTAACGCACCCGGTCTTCAACACCCATCACAGCGAAACCGAGATGCTGCGCTACCTGCGCCGCCTGTCGGACAAGGACCTGGCGCTGGACCGCAGCATGATCCCGCTGGGCTCGTGCACGATGAAGCTGAACGCGACCAGCGAGATGATCCCCATCACCTGGCCCGAGTTCGCCCACGTGCATCCGTTTGCCCCGGCCGACCAGCTGAAGGGCTACGCGCTGCTGAACGAGCAGCTCACCGGCTGGCTCTGCCAGGCCACCGGCTACGCCGGCATCAGCCTGCAGCCCAACGCCGGCTCGCAGGGCGAGTACGCCGGCCTGCTGGCGATCCGCGGCTGGCACAAGTCGCGTGGCGAAGGCCACCGCAAGGTCTGCCTGATCCCCGAATCGGCGCACGGCACCAACCCGGCGTCGGCCCAGATGGCGGGCATGCAGGTGCTGGTGGTGAAGTGCGACGCCAACGGCAGCGTCGACCTCGACGACCTGAAGGCCAAGTGCGAGCAGCACAAGGATGATCTCGCCTGCATCATGATCACCTACCCCTCCACCTACGGCGTGTTCGAGCCGCGGGTGAAGGAGCTCTGCGCGATGGTCCACCAGTACGGTGGCCGCGTGTACGTGGACGGCGCCAACATGAACGCGCTGGTCGGCGTGGCCGCGCCGGGCCAGTTCGGCGGCGACGTGAGCCACCTGAACCTGCACAAGACCTTCTGCATCCCGCACGGCGGCGGCGGCCCCGGCGTCGGCCCGGTCTGCGTGGTCGAAGACCTCGTGCCCTTCTTGCCGGGCCACGCTACGGCCGGCCAGATGCGCGAAGGCGGCGTGGGCGCGGTGTCTGCCGCGCCGCTGGGCAATGCCGCCGTGCTGCCGATCAGCTGGATGTACGTCCGCATGATGGGCGCCGAAGGCCTGAAGCAGGCCACCGAGGTTGCGATCCTGAGCGCGAACTACGTGGCGGCGAAGCTGTCCGACCACTACGACATCCACTACAGCGGCGGCATCGCCGGCGTGAAGGGTGGCGGCGTGGCGCACGAGTGCATCCTCGACCTGCGGCCGCTGAAAGAAACGTCCGGCATCAGCGCCGAAGACGTGGCCAAGCGCCTGATCGACTACGGCTTCCATGCGCCGACGCTGAGCTTCCCGGTGGCCGGCACGCTGATGGTCGAGCCGACCGAGAGCGAGCCGCTGGTCGAGCTCGAGCGTTTCTGCCACGCGATGATTTCGATCCGCGAAGAGATCCGCAAGGTCGAGACCGGCGCCTGGCCGAAAGAAGACAACCCGCTGAAGAACGCGCCGCACACCTCGCAAAGCCTGCTGAAGGCCGAGTGGCCGCATGCCTACAGCCGCGAAGAGGCCGCCTACCCCGTGGCCGAGCTGCGCCAGCAGAAATACTGGTCGCCGGTCGGCCGGGTGGACAACGTCTACGGCGACCGCAACCTGTTCTGCTCGTGCGTGCCGATGAGCGAGTTCGCCGCCGACTGAGCGGTTGGCCAACGCCGTGTGGTCGACCCGCCCTCGCTCACTTCGGCAGCTGGATATCGGCCTCGCACGCCGCGAAGTAGTCCCCCAGGGCGCCGTCGGCCAACGCGTCGAGGTCGGTGCGCGAGCGCATCTTGAAGCGGCCGGTCGCCCCCTGGTAGCGGCCGGTGCCCGACAGCACCTGCCCTTCGGCCTGGTACTCGCCGCGCGCGGCGCGCCCTTCCGGCGTCACACGCACCACCGTGCGCGCCTGCAGCACCAGGGTCGAGCCGTCTTCAAAGCGGTAGTTGAAGTCGTTCTGCACCGTCATCTGGCCGTCTTGTGGCGGGGCCAGCGGGGTCAGGCGAACCGTCATCAGCGCCGGCTCGCCGGTGCCGAAGATCACCACGCCGCGGCGCAGCGCGCTGCGCCCTTCGCTGCCGGCCTGCACCGAGGTCTGGCGCCAGGTCAGGGTTTCGGCACCGGCGGGCAGCGCCCAGGCACCCAGCCACAGGCAGCAGGCCATGCCGGCGGCAGCCATCGGCCGCGGCGAACGAAATCTGCGGATCACGCTCATCACAATCTCCTCGTTAAATCGATGCAAGGGGGCCGCGCCCCCTTTTCATTGAGCACCGGATCACCACCATCCGGCTTGCTCGAAATCAACCAATGCTTGCTGCCGTGCAGCCCGGAGTGACCCCATGGCCGTCTCTGTCTTCGACCTCTTCAAGATCGGCATCGGGCCGAGCAGCTCTCATACCGTGGGGCCGATGCGCGCGGCGCGCCTGTTCGCAGTGCGGCTGCGCAGCGAGCGGCTGCTGACGAAGACGGCGCGTGTGCGCTGCTGGCTCTACGGCTCGCTGGGCGCCACCGGCAAGGGCCACGGCAGCGACAAGGCGGTGCTGCTGGGCCTGGCCGGCCACGAGCCGGACACGGTCGACGTGGACGCAGTGCCCGCGCTGATGGACACCATCCGCAGCAGCAAGCGCCTGGCGCTGCTGGGCGAGCACGAGGTGGCGTTCGACGAGCCCGAAGACCTGGTCTTCCGCCGCCGCGAGACCCTGCCCTTCCACGCCAACGGCATGCGGCTGGTCGCCTACGACGCCGAAGGCCACGAGATCGAGAACCGCACCTACTACTCGGTGGGCGGGGGCTTCGTCGTCAGCGACGAGGTGGCCGCCGACGGCAGCAAGCAAAAGGTCATCGCGCCGGACGCGACCGTGCTGCCACTGCCCTTCCGCTCGGGCGCCGAGCTGCTCGAGGTGTGCGAGCGCGAGAAGCTGACGATCGCGCAGGTGATGCGCGTCAACGAGCGCCACTGGCGCACCGACACCGAGATCGACGCCGGCCTGCTGCGCATCTGGCGCGCGATGCAAGACTGCGTCGCCCGCGGCCTGAAGACAGACGGCATCCTGCCCGGCGGCTTCAAGGTCAAGCGCCGCGCGGCCCAGCTCTACCGCGACCTCACGGCCAACCCCGAGGCTGCGCTGCGCGACCCGCTGCAGGTGATGGACTGGGTCAACCTCTACGCGCTGGCCGTCAACGAAGAAAACGCCGCCGGTGGCCGCGTGGTGACCGCGCCGACCAACGGTGCGGCGGGCATCGTGCCGGCGGTGCTGCACTACTACAGCCGCTTCGTGCACGGCGCCACCGACACCGGGGTGATGGACTTTCTGCTCACCGCGGCGGCGATCGGCATCCTCTACAAGGAAAACGCCAGCATCTCGGGCGCCGAGGTCGGCTGCCAGGGCGAAGTGGGCGTGGCCTGTTCGATGGCCGCCGGCGCGCTGGCCGCCGTCACCGGGGGCTCGCCGGAGCAGGCCGAGAACGCGGCCGAGATCGGCATGGAGCACCACCTGGGCCTGACCTGCGACCCGGTCGGCGGGCTGGTGCAGATCCCGTGCATCGAGCGCAACGCGATCGCCTCGGTCAAGGCGATCAACGCCGCGCGCATGGCGCTGCACGGCGACGGCACCCACCACGTGAGCCTGGACAAGGTCATCAAGACCATGCGCGAGACCGGCGCCGACATGCAGACCAAATACAAAGAGACCGCGCGCGGCGGCCTCGCGGTCAACATCGTCGAGTGCTGATCAGGCCGCGCTGACGCTGTCGTCCAGGCAGCGCCGGATCTCGTACAGCAAGGTCTGCGAATCGATCGGGCGCCGCAGGTAGCGCCTGGCCCCCAGCGCCAGGCCGCGGGCACGGGCACGCTCGTCCCAGTGCGTGGCCGACAGAAACAGAAACGGGATGTCGCGCAACGCCGGGTCGGCCTTGACCTCGGCGATGAAGTCGAAGCCGCTGCCGGTGGGCATGCCGACGTCGCTGATGATCAGGTGCGGCCGTTCGGCCTGCGCCAGGGCCATCGCCACGGCCGGTGTCTGCGCCGTCAGCACCCGGTAGCCCAGCGGCTGCAGCAGGTCGCGCTTGAGCTGCAGGTTGGACGGCGTGTCGTCCAGCACCAGGATCGTCTGCCCCGCCGGCGGCGGTGGCAGCGGCGCCGGTGCGGGCGCCGGTGCAGCCTGCGGCGGTGGTGTCTCGAGGCTGGGCACGATGTTTTTCAACGCCGCGATGAACTCCACCGGCTCGATCGGCTTGGACACATAACCATCGAAGCCTGCGGCCAGGATGCGATCGCGATCGCCCACCATGGCCAGCGCCGTCACGGCCACCAGTGGCACCGCCGCCCAGGCCGGCTGCGCCTTGACCTGCCGCGCGAACTCGTAGCCGTCCATCACCGGCATCTGGATGTCGCAAAGGATCGCGGCGAAGTCGTGGCGCTGCGCCAGCAGCTTCAGCGCCTGTGCGCCGTTTTCGGCCGGGCAGGTTTCCCAGCCCGCGCTCGTCAGCAGGTAGCCGATCAACGCGAGGTTGATGGCGTTGTCGTCGATCACCAGCAGGCAGGGCTTGCTCATGGCGTGACCTCCGCGGCCGGGCCGGCCCCCATCAGCGAGAGCCAGAACCGGCTGCCCACGCCCGGCTCACTGCTCACCTCGATCGTGCTGCCCTGCAACTCGGCCAGCTTGCGGCACAGGTACAGGCCCAGCCCCGAGCCCTCGATGCTCGCGCGCTTGCTCGAATCGCCCACCTGGGTGAACGCCTGGAACAGCTGGGCCAGGTCGTCGGCCGACATGCCGACCCCCGTGTCAGCCACGCCCAGCACCACGCGCGGTGCCCCATCGGCGCCCAGGCCCTGCTCGACGTAGACCTCGACCCGCCCTCGTTCGGTGAACTTGATCGCGTTGTTGGCCAGGTTGATCAGGATCTGCTGCAGCGCACGGCGGTCGGCCATCACCATGACCTCGCCCGCCGGCAACCTGGTCTGCAGTTGCAGGCCCTTGCTGCTGGCACTGGGCCCGAGCGTGGTGACCACCTCTTCGACCAGCGCATTGCAGTCGATCGGTACCAGGTGCATCTGCATGCCGCCCGAATCGATCTTGGCCAGATCCAGCAGGTCGTTGATCAGCGACAGCAGGTGCTTGCCGCTGGACTGCACCATGTTCAGCTGCTTGTCCTGGTCCAGCGTCAGTGGGCCCGGCAGGCGCATCAGCAAGATGCCGGTGAAGCCGATGATCGCGTTCAGCGGCGTGCGCAGCTCGTGGCTCATCGTGGCCAGGAAGCGGTCCTTGGCCTTGTTGGCGCGCTCCAGCTCGAGGTTCTTTTCTTCCAGCGCCCGCTCGACCCGGCGCCGCTCGCTGATGTCGCGGATGGCACTGAGGCCGAACTGGCCGACATCGGTGCGCAGCGGGCTCAGGCTGATCTCGACCGGAAACTCTTCGCCGCTCTTGCGCCGGCCGTAGAGATCGAGCCCCTGCCCCATCGGCCGGGTGTGCGGGCGGCTCATGTAGCGCTCGCGGTGGCGCCCATGGCCGGGCCGAAAGCGCTCGGGCAGCATCATCTCGAGCGGCCCGCCGACCAGCTCGCGCGCCTGGTAGCCGAACATGGCCTCGGCCTGCCGGTTCACCAGCGCCACGCGGCCCACCTCGTTGACCACCACCACCGCGTCGGGCATCGAATCGAGCAGCTCGCGGTAGCGGGCCTCCAGCAGCTGCGCGTCGCGGCGGGTGCGCAGCTGGGTCACATCAGCCAAGTTGTAGACCTCGCCCAGCAGCTGGCCATCGCCCGCCCGCAGGCGGCGCGAGGCCACGTTGATGTACAGCAGCGCACCATCGGCGCAGCGGGCGATCGTGTCGAACGATGCGTCGCCGCCCGCCAACGGCTGGTGCTCGCCCGCCTCTTCGTCATGCTCGGGGCGAAGGATCAGGTCAAACAAGCGCTGGCCCAGGGCCGCACTGCGGGGGTGGCCGAACATGGCCTCCGCGGTGCGGTTCCAGAACTGGATCAAGCCGTCGGGGCCCAACAAGACGATGCCGTCGGGCGAGTCTTCGGCAATGCATTCAAACAATGCCGCGTCGATCATTTGTGCCGTCCCTTGCGCCGGTTATGTTTATAGGCGCTGCTTGATTCTTGTCCTTTCCCCGCTCGAGCGTGTGGCTTGTCCGGACTTGAGGTAGGGGCTTGCACGAGGGGTTTGCCCGAGGTGGCTGCCTGATTTTTCTTGCATGCCTAGAATCAATCTGACTTTCCCCTCAGCAGTCATCGGCCGCCCATGCCCCACACCGAGCCCAATGCCCTGCCCGCGTCGATCGCACTGATCGATGACGATGTCGAGTACACCGAATTCCTGGCCCAGCATCTGCGCAGCCTGGGCATCCAGGTCCACCGCTTCGCCGACAGCAACGAGCTGCT
Organism: Ideonella sp.; assembly: GCF_041914305.1. NCBI lineage: Bacteria > Pseudomonadati > Pseudomonadota > Betaproteobacteria > Burkholderiales > Sphaerotilaceae > Ideonella > Ideonella sp. The sequence continues at coordinate 48,683 of NZ_JAYSDQ010000008.1, read as the reverse complement.
CGCCGACACCGCGCCCTTCAGCTACGGCTTCTACCTGGTCGACCTGATGCTGCCCGGCATCGACGGCGTCGAGCTGATCCGCGTGCTGCGCCGCCGCACCCATGCCGGCGTGCTGGTGGTGTCGGGCCGCGTGGCCGAAGACGTGTTCTCGTCGGTGGTCGATGCCGGTGCCGACATGCACCTGGCCAAGCCCGTCACTTTTGACCAAGTGGTGGTCGCGATCCGCGCGGTGCATCGCCGTGTGGTGGCCACCGAGTCTGGCTCCAAGGAATGGGTGCTGGACCGCCATGCCGGCCAGCTCGTCGCGCCAGACGGCGTGCGGGTGGACCTGAGCGAAGGTGACCTGGTGGTGATGGAGTGCTTCGTCGAAGCCGATGGCCAAACCGTCACTCGTGAGCTGCTGTGCCGCCGCCTGGGCCGGCCGGTGAGCGAAGAACCCGACAACACCTTGAGCGCCACGCTCTACCGCCTGCGCCGCCGCATCGAGCGCGCCACGCCGGTGGTCGTGCCAATGCAGTCGCAGTCGCGCGTGGGCTATGTGTTTCGTGCGCCGCTGAGAAGCGTCTGATCAGTCCACCAGTGGAAGCCAAAGCCTGAACACGCTGCCAGTGAGCTCATTCGGCGACCAGCTCGCCTGCCCGCCATGGCGCAGCATGATCTGGTTCACCACATAGAGCCCCAGCCCGTGGCCGGGCAGGCCGTGGTCGCCGCGGAATCCGCGCTCGAACAGGTGATCGCGCAGCGCCGGCGACACGCCCGGCCCTTCGTCGCGCACCTCGAACACCAGGCCCAGCGGCTCGTCGCTGTCGCTCACCTGCAGGGTCACCGTCGAGTCGGGCGGTGAGTAGGCCAAGGCGTTGGCCAGCAGGTTGCGCAAGGCCAGGCGCATCAGGCCGATGTCCATCGCCGCGGTGCGGGCGTGGGCCGAGCTCTGCTGGCGAATGCGCAGGCGCTGCCGCGCGTCCAGATCGCCCAGGCTCAGCTCGACCAGCATGTTGACGTCGGCATCGCGCGGCGCCAGCGGCTGCCGGCTGGCCAGCACGGTGGTGGCGGCCAGCGTGTTGTCGATCGACCCGACGATGTGGCCGATGACCTTTTGCGCCCGCTGCAGGCGGGCCTGCACCTCGCCGCGGTCGGCCAGGGCGTCGGCGTGCAGCGCGGCGTCGGCACTCTGCAGCGCGGCCGAGGCGTTGTTCAAGGGCTGGCGAACCTCGTGGGCCAGCACGCGCACGAACTCTTCGCGTTCGGCCAGGCGCTCGGCCAACGCCGCAGCTTGCGCCTCAGCGGCGCTGCGTTGCGCCTGGACCTGCGCCAGGTCGCGCGCCTGGGCCTCTCGGCGGATGCGGGCACGCTCGAGCGCCATGCCGACGTAGCCGACGTTGCCGAAGATCCCGGCGGCCAGCCCGCCGGTGAGCACCAGCACCAGGTCGAGCGTGGGGGCCAGCGTCGGCGGCACATGGGTGCCCGTCACCAGCGCGAACAGGCCCCCCACCAGCCGCAGCAGATAGGTCGCGCCGTAGAAGGCGTAGGAGATGCCGATCAGCTCGGCGCCCCGGCCATGCGGTTGGCGCCCCAGCTCGCGCGACAGCAGCGCGAGCCAGGCCGAGGCCCCCACCATCAGCAAGCTGGTCACCGGCCGCCGCCAGGCCGGGCCGGGCCACCCTGCCAGCAGCGACATCAGCATCGCCAGCGCCGTCACCAGCATCACCATCGGCCAGCGGTCGCCGCGGCCGTTCTCGCGGAACAGCGCGCACACCCGCAGCCCCAGGCCCAACAGCGCCAACGCCACCGGCACCAGCGTGGTCCAGTAGATCGGCAGGTTGCCGCGCATCGAGAACATCAGATAAACGAGCCCGATGATCACACCGCCACCGCACCAGAGCCCGATGGCCGTGGCTTCGTGGTGCGGCCGCAGGATCATCCAGACCAGGCCCGACATCAGCAGATAGACCACGCCCAGCAGGTACAGCGCGGTGTGCGTGTCCAGCGGGACCAGGGGCATGACGAGGGGTTCGAACAAGGTGCGGCGCCGCGGCGGCGAGAAACCAAAGGCAGGGGCATTCTGGGGCCGCCCCGGGCACACGGCCCTGGGGTGAGCCCACATGGCCGGCGCACCCGCGACACGTTAAGCTTTCAAACATGAACTTGTTGCTCGCTGAAGACGACGCGATCCTGTCGGACGCCCTCTCCGCCCAGTTGCGCGAGGCAGGTTTCGAAGTCGAGCACGCGCCCAATGGTGCGGTGGCCGAATACCTGCTGCTGAAGCAGCCGTTCGACCTGGCCATCCTCGACCTGGGGCTGCCGCTGGTCGATGGGCTGACGGTGCTCAAGCGCGTGCGCGCCGCCAAGCCGGCGCTGCCGGTGCTGGTGTTGACCGCGCTCGACAGCCTGGACGACCGCGTGGCGGGCCTGAACGCCGGCGCCGACGACTACCTGACCAAGCCCTTCGACTTCCCCGAGCTTGAGGCCCGCCTGCGCGCCCTGCTGCGCCGCACCCGGCCGCTGGGCAACTCGGCCGAGCTGGGCCACCTGAGCTTCGACCGCGACACCCGCCGCGCCGCCGTGCGCGGCGAAACACTCGACCTGAGCCCGCGCGAGTGGATGCTGCTCGACCTGCTGCTGTCGCAGCGCGACAAGGTCGTCACCAAAGACCAGATTCAGCAGGCCTGGGCGCTCGACCGCACCGAGGCCGCCAGCGGCACCAACTCGATCGAGGTCTACATCCACCGCCTGCGCCGCAAGCTGGAGCAATCGGCGCTGGCGATTCGCACGGTGCGCGGCCTGGGCTACCTGCTCGAGGCCGAGGCCGACCAGGTGTCCTGACCGCCCCATCAGGACACGGCGTGCTCAGCTGGCTGACCCGGTGGCGCCATGCCGGCGCCCGCTCGCCCGGGCGCGGCGACGGCGCCCCCGCCCGTGCCGCGGGCGGCCAGTCGCTGCATCGCCAGCTGCTGATCTGGCTGCTGCTGCCGCAGCTGGTGCTGTGGATCGGCGGCGCCTTCGTCACCTACAACCTGGCTGCGCGTTATGCCAACGCCGCGGTGGACGCGACCTTGTCGCAGGCCACGCGCTCGCTGGCGCGCCAGGTCAAGCCGATCGGCAACGGGCTGTTCATCGACTTCCCGCGCGCCGCGCAGGACATTCTCGAAGCCGACCCGAACGACCGCGTGCTCTACACGGTCAGCTCGCCGCCGGGCGAGTTCATCCTCGGCAACCGCAACCTGCCGCCGCCGCGCGGCATCCCGGCCCAGCCGGCACTGGGTGAGCCCTACTTCTACAACGGCGAGATCGCGGCCACCAGCGGCGGCGGCAACGAGCGTGTGCGGGTGGCGGCGCTGTACCTCAGCTATGGCGACGAGTCCGAGCCGATGCAGACGATGCTGGTGCAGGTGGCCCGCAACAGTGCCAACCGCGAAGAGCTGGCGCGCCGCATCCTGGTCGACACGGTGTTGCCGCTGTCGGCGCTGATCGTGCTGATGACGATGATCGTCTGGGCCGGCATCCGCGCCGGGCTGGCGCCGCTGGCGCGCCTGCGCAGCCTGGTCGAGGGCAAGGCGCCGAACGACCTGACTGCGATCGAGCTGCACTCCGCGCCGAGCGAGGTGCGCGCCCTGGCCCAGGCCATCAACGACCTGCTCGGTGCGGTGCAGCACAACGTGGTCTCGCAAAAGCGCTTCATCAGCGACGCGGCCCACCAGCTGCGCACACCCTTGGCCGGCCTGAAGAGCCAGACCGAGCTGGCCTTGAAAGACGCGCAGGACCCGGCACTGCAGGCCCGGCTGCAACGCGTGCACGAAAGCGCCACGCGCAGTGCCCACCTGGTCAACCAGCTGCTGACACTGGCGCGGGCCGAGCCCGAGTCCGCCACGGTGCAGGCCCGCACCCGCGTCGACCTGGCCCGCCTGGCACGCGAGCTGACGGCCGAGCTGGTGCCGCGCGCCCGCCACGCCGGCATCGACCTGGGCTACGAGCCCGGCCACGACGGCAGTGCCGGCGACGAAGCCGCCGAGCCGGCGGTCGAGGTGCTGGGCATCCCGCTGCTGCTGCGCGAGGCGCTGGCCAACGTGCTGGACAACGCGCTGCGCTACGCCGGCCGCGGCAGCGAGGTCACGGTGCGCGTGGCGGCCGAGCACCAGCAGGCGCTGATCGAGGTCCGCGACACCGGCCCGGGCATCCCGGCGGCCCTGCACGCCGACGTGTTCGAGCGTTTCGTGCGCGGCACGCACGAGGGCAATGGCTGCGGCCTGGGCCTGGCCATCGTCAAGGAGATCGTCGAGCGGCACGCCGGCCACGTCGAGCTGGCCGACACGGCGCCGCACGGGCTGACCACCCGCATCCTGCTGCCGCTTGCCGAGCGGCCCCTGCGCAACCTGGCCCGCGGGGGCTGAGCGACGGCGGGCTGCCTAGCCCGTTGTTCAAGCGTTTTCGGCCCTCGGCGGCACCGTTGGCCGCCCCACGCACCGCATTTGGGCGCACACCGCCGCCTTGTCGCGCCCATGCAACATTGTGGTGAAGCCCTTGCACCAACTAAGGAAAGTACCTATCAATCAAACATTAATGTGTCTTTAATAATCTCGCCACTCGCAAGGTACATGAACGCAAGATGAACATCTGCCGCGGCTTGTGCCACCCCAACGCGAGTTCCAGGCAGATCGATCCCCAGGAGACACGTTGATGAAACACAAGCTTCCCTTCACCCCGGCCGCCCTGGTGCTGGCCCTTGGCTTCGGCGCCAGCAGCGCCCAGGCCCTGGACTACACCGGCTACTTCCGCGCCGGCCCGGGTTTGACCTCTGAAGATGCATCGCGCGCCTGCTACGGCCTGAACGGCGGCAGCAAGGGCATGAAGTACCGCCTCGGCAACGAGTGCGACTTCTATGGCGAGTTCCAGCTCGCCCAGGGCTTCTCGAAAGACGGCATCGACACCAAGGCGGTGTTGATGGTCAACCACTACACCGGCGCCACCGACAACAGCAGCGAAGGTCTGAAGATCGAGCAGATGTGGGCCGAGGCCAAGGGCTTCGACATCGCGCCGAACGCCACCTTCTGGATCGGCAAGGAGCGGGGTCGCCGCGGCGACGTGCACATCGTCGACACCTTCTTCGTCGAGATGATGGGCGTGGGCGCCGGCATGAAGGGCCTGCCCGCCGGCACCGGCAAGTTCGGCGTCGCGTTCTACAAGACCGACTCGGACGCCGTGCACCCCGGCAACCGCTTCAACGCCGAATGGGTCGACGTGGCGGCCAACGCCAACGGCAAGATCAACCTGTTCGCCTCGATCACCAAGGGTGACTTCGAAGACGGCAAGAGCGGCGGCGGCCTGACCCTGCGCCACGACCAGACCGACCTGTTCGGCATGACCGGCCTGAACAACGTGCTGTTCGTGCAAGCCTCGCAAGGCTCGGCCGCGCTGAACATGAACTTCGGCGACCTGACCGCGGGCTCCAAGGCCAAGGGCTGGCGCATCGTCGAAAGCGTGAACTGGCAGCGCGGCGTCCTCGGCGGCCAGGCCATGCTGCTGGGCGCGAGCGAGACCGACGGCGCCGGCGTGCGCACCACGTCGCTGTCGGCCGGCGGCCGCATGTCGTACGCCTTCACGAAGAACTTCAAGCTGGTCACCGAAGCGGGCTACTCGCAGTACAAGACCGAAGGCGCGCCCACCGCGAAGCTGGCCAAGCTGACGATCGCCCCGACGCTGGCCACCGGCCCCGACTTCTGGAGCCGCCCCGAGTTCCGCCTGTACGTGACCACCGCCAAGTGGAACGCGCCGGCCGGCAACGTGACGGGTCAAGCCGCCTTTGCTGACAAGACCAACGGCACCAGCTATGGTGCCCAAGTCGAATGGTGGTTCTGAAGTAGCGCCCCCACGGCCCCTCCGGGGGCCTGCCCCCCGAGGGGGCTCGCGCAGCGGACCGGCCAAGCCGGATCCGCGCACGCCACTTGAATAGCGGCGGCCCTGGCGGGCGCCGCGCTGAAGCGCAAAACTTGCTTCGTAAGGAGACTTTCGAATGATGAAGACCACGATCACTGCCCTGGCGCTGGCCGCCAGCGCTGCCGTCGCCAACGCTGGCGAAATCGAAGTGCTGCACTGGTGGACGTCGGGCGGTGAGGCCAAGGCGGCCACCGCGCTGAAGTTGTCGCTGCAGAAGAGCGGCCACCGTTGGCGCGATTTCGCGGTCGCCGGCGGCGGCGGCGATTCGGCGATGACGGTGCTGAAGTCGCGCGTGGTGTCGGGCAATGCCCCGTCGGCCGCGCAGATCAAGGGCCCGTCGATCCAGGAATGGGCGCGTGAAGGCGTGCTGGCCAACATCGACGATGTGGCCAAGGCCGAGAAGTGGAACGATCTGCTGCCGCCGGTCGTGTCCGACATCATGAAGTACAAGGGCAGCTACGTGGCCGTGCCGGTCAACGTGCACCGCATCAACTGGCTGTGGACCAACCCGGCGGTGTTCGCCAAGGCCGGCGCCAAGGTGCCAACCAACTGGGACGAGTTCTTCACCGCCGCTGAGGCTCTGAAGAAGGCCGGCGTGGTGCCGGTGGCACACGGTGGCCAGAACTGGCAAGACTTCACCACCTTCGAAGTGGTCGCGCTCGGCGTTGGCGGGGCTGACTTCTACAAGAAGGCCCTGGTGCAGCTGGACCAAGGCACGCTGAAGAGCCCGACGATGGAGAAGGTGCTGACGACGTTCAAGCGCGTCAAGGACTACACCGACAAGAACGCCCCGGGCCGCGATTGGAACCTGGCCACCGCGATGGTGATCAAGGGCGAAGCCGGCATGCAGATCATGGGTGACTGGGCCAAGGGCGAGTTCCTGGCCGCCGGCAAGGTGCCGGGCAAGGACTTCGGCTGCACGCCGGCTCCGGGCACCGCCAAGTCCTACAGCTTCAACATCGATTCGTTTGCGCTGTTCCAGCTGAAGGACGAAAGCAAGATCGCGGCGCAGAAGGAACTGGCCAAGCAGATCATGGCGCCTGAGTTCCAAGAGGTGTTCAACCTCAACAAGGGCTCGATCCCGGTGCGCCTGGGCATGTCGATGGACCGTTTCGACGAATGCGCCAAGGTTTCGGCCAAGGACTTCGTCGACACCGCCAAGGCCGGCACGCTGCTGCCCTCGATCGCCCACGGCATGGCGGTTCCGTCCGCCGCAGAAGGCGCGATCAAGGACGCGGTCAGCCAGTTCTGGAACACCGACAAGATGACGGCCCAGGAAGCGATGGAAAAGATCGCCTCCGCCGCCAAGACCAAGTGATCCGGGGTTTTCCGAGAGTCTGATCTCCGTCGATCCCCCCGCGCCAGCAGTTGGGGCGCGGGGCCGATCCTCAAGCCGCTGACACACACACCAGCGGACTTTTCCACCCCCGCGTCGCTTCTGGCGCGGGGGCTTTTTTCCCGAACCGGCCGTCATCGATCCCATGTCCGCCCCGTCCGCACTGCGAACGCCCTGGCTGCCCAAGTTGGTGGTCGCGCCCTCGTTCGCGCTGTCGTTCTTCTTCATCTATGGGTTGATCGCCTGGAACGGCTATCTGTCGTTGTCGGTCTCGCGGCTGCTGCCCAACTACGAGTTCGCCGGCCTCACGCAATACGTGACGCTGTGGGAGAGCGAACGCTGGTGGGTCGCGCTGAAGAACCTCGGCATCTTCGGTGGCCTGTTCATCGGCGGCGGCATGGCGCTGGGCCTGCTGCTGGCGATCCTGCTCGACCAGAAGATCCGCGCCGAAGGCGTGCTGCGCACCATCTACCTGTACCCGATGGCGCTGAGCTTCATCGTCACCGGTACCGCCTGGAAGTGGATCCTGAATCCCGGCCTCGGCATCGAGCACCTGATGCGCCAATGGGGCTTCGAGAACTTCGAATTCGGCTGGCTGGTCGACCCTGACAAAGCCATCTACTGCATCGTCATCGCAGGCATCTGGCAGAGCGCCGGCTTCGTGATGGCGCTGTTCCTGGCCGGCCTGCGCGGCATCGACGAATCGATCGTCAAGGCGGCCCAGGTCGACGGCGCGAGCCTGCCGCGCATCTACTGGCGCATCCTGATCCCGTCGCTGCGGCCGGTGTTCTTCTCGACGCTGATGGTGGTGAGCCACCTCGCGATCAAGAGCTTCGACCTGGTGATGGCGCTGACCGCCGGCGGCCCCGGCTACGCCACCGACCTGCCCGCCACCTTCATGTACACGATGGCTTTCAGCCGCGGCCAGATCGGCCTGGGCGCCGCCAGCGCCACGATCATGCTGGCGACCGTCGCCGCGATCGTCGTGCCCTACCTGTATTCCGAGCTGAGGACGAAGAAGTGAACGGCGCCATGACCCATCGTCTTACCTGGCACCGCCTTGCGCTGTTCGGCGCACTGGGCCTGTTCGCCGTCTTCTTCCTCACGCCGCTCTACGTGATGGTGGTGACCTCGCTGAAGAGCATGGACGAGATCCGCAACGGCACCCTGCTGTCGATGCCGATGAGCCCCAGCTTCGCCGCCTGGGCCAAGGCCTGGTCCGAGGCCTGCACCGGCACCGACTGCGGCGGCCTGAAGCCCTTCTTCATGAACTCGGTGATGATGGTCCTGCCGGCCGTCGCCACGTCCACGCTGATCGGCGCGCTGAACGGCTACGTGCTCAGCAAGTGGCGCTTTCGCGGCAGCGAGGTGATGTTCGCGATGATCCTGTTCGGCGTGTTCATGCCGATGCAGGTGGTGCTGCTGCCGATGAGCCAGGTGCTGGGCTGGCTGGGCCTGGCCAGCTCGGTGTGGGGGCTGATCCTGGTTCACGTGGTTGCCGGCATCCCGAGCACCACGCTGTTCTTCCGCAACTACTACGTCGGCCTGCCCGACGAGCTGGTCAAGGCGGCGATGCTGGACGGCGCCAACTTCTGGCAGATCTTCGTGCGCATCGTGCTGCCGCTGTCGACGCCGATCATGGTCGTCACGCTGATCTGGCAGTTCACCAACATCTGGAACGACTTTCTCTACGGCGTGGTGTTCTCAGGCGCCGATTCGAAGCCGATCACCGTGGGCCTGAACAACCTGGCCAACACCTCCAGCTCGGTCAAGGAATACAACGTCGACATGGCCGCCGCGATGATCGCCGCGCTGCCCACGCTGCTGGTCTATGTGCTGGCCGGCAAATACTTCGTGCGCGGCCTGACGGCCGGCGCCGTCAAGGGCTGAGCGGGCACCGCCATGGCCATCCACCGCCGCCACTTCAGCCTGGCCGCCGCCGCGGCACTGGCCACCGGCCCCGCCGCCGCGGCCCCCTCGCCCGCCGGCGACTGGACCGCGCTGCAGATCGTGCCCCTGTCCGGCGTGAACGGGGGCGTGGGCTGGCACTTGAGCGTCGGCGCGCAGGTCGCGTTCGCCCAGGCCAACGCCGGCGGCCCGCCGCACGGCCGGGCGCTGCGGCTGGTGACGCTGGACGAAGAACCCGGCCACATCGCCGACCAGGTGCGCGAGCGCCTGCGCAGCGACAACCCGGTCGCGCTGCTGGCCTGGCACGGCCGGCGCAGCGTGGGCGAGCTGTCGCGCGCCCGGCTGCTCGAAGAGACCGGCCTGCCGATGCTGGGCGTGATGTCGGGCAGCCTGACCGCCCCCGGCTTCGGCTCGCCGTGGCTGTTTGCCACTCGTGGCAGCGTGGCCGACGAGATCGACCAGGTCTTCCGCCACGCCGAGACCACGTTCGCCCGCCGCATCGCGCTGCTGACCGGCAACGACGAAGACGGCCAGGAGATCACCGCCATCGCCCGCATGCGCGCGCCGCTGCTGGGCGTGACGCTGGCCAGCGTGCAACAGCACCTGGCCGAAACCGCCGAGGTGGCCGACGCCGTGGCGGCGATCACCCGCGTGCCGCACGACGCCGTGGTGCTGGCCACCAACACCGCGGCGGTGGCCTATTTCTCCAAGCTTTACGCGGCGGCCGGCGGCCGCGGCCGGTTGATCGTGTTGTCGTCGGCCGAGGCCACGCACTTGTCGGCGGTGGTCGGCCCCGACACGGCGCGCGGCCTGCTCGTCTCGCAACTGGTGCCCCACCCGCGCGACCCCAAGCTGCGCCTGATGCGCGAGTTCGGCACCGCCTACAAGCGCTTCGGCCCCGCCGGCATCGCGCCCACGCTGGCGATGACCGAGTCCTACATCGCCGCGCGCGTGCTGATCGACGCGTTGCAGCGCGGCGGCGCCTCGGCCAACGGGCCGGCGGTGCAGCAAGCCCTGGCCGGTGCGCCCAAGGCATTCGAGCTGGCCGGCTTGCCGTTGAGCCTGAAACGGCAAGGCCCGCAGTACCACAACATGTCGGTCATCGGCCCCAACGGCCAGCTGCTTTTCTGAACTGATTTCACCTGGAGTCCTTCCCCCATGGGAGCCCTGTCCATCCGCAATGTGCGCAAGACCTTCGGCACCGTCGAGATCCTGAAAGGGATCGACATCGAGATCGAAGCTGGCGAGTTCCTGATCCTGGTCGGCGCCTCGGGCTGCGGCAAGTCGACGCTGCTCAACATGATTGCCGGGCTGGACGTGCCCACCAACGGCAGCATCCACATCGGCGATCGCGATGTGACCCACGCGCCCAGCCGCGACCGCGACATCGCGATGGTGTTCCAGAGCTACGCGCTGTACCCGAACATGAACGTGGCGCAGAACATCGCCTTCGGCCTCGAGATGCGCAAGGTGCCCAAGCCCGAACGCGACAAGGCCGTCGACCGCGTCGCCAAGATGCTGCAGATCGGCCACCTGCTCGACCGCAAGCCCGGGCAACTGTCCGGCGGCCAGCGCCAGCGCGTGGCGATGGGCCGTGCCCTGGCGCGCGACCCCAAGCTGTTTCTCTTCGACGAGCCGCTGTCGAACCTCGATGCCAAGCTGCGCGTCGAGATGCGCGCCGAGATCAAGCGCTTGCATCAACGCACCCAGACCACCACCGTCTACGTCACCCACGACCAGGTCGAGGCGATGACGCTGGGCGACCGCATCGCCGTGATGAAGGACGGCCGGGTCGAACAGTTCGGCACGCCCGACGACATCTATGGCCGCCCGGCCACCCGCTACGTGGCCGAATTCATCGGCTCGCCGGCGATGAACATCGTGACCACCCAGCGCAGCGGCGGCAGCGTCAGCGCGCACGGCCTGGCGTTGCCGTTGAGCGACGCCCAGAGCGCCGCGCTGAACAACAGCACCAGCAGCGAGCTGAGCTACGGCGTGCGGCCCGAAGACATCACGCTGGCCGCCCCCGGCACCGCGGCCGCCCTGCCCGGTACGCTGGCCATGGTCGAGCCGACCGGCCCTGAGACCTACGCGATGGTCGACACCCCGCTGGGCACCTGGACAGCGCGCGTGCCCGGCAAGGTCGCCCAACATGTGGGCGAAGCGGTCGCCTTGGCCTGGTTGCCGGGCACCGTGCACCTGTTCGGCGCAGATGACCGACGTGTTGCATAGGGCTACTGCAACTCGGGCACGTGCGGCGTAGCATGGACCACATGAAGCACCTCCCGGACTTCCGCAGCCCCGCGTTCCTGCGCGAGCACCTGCTGCAGACGATGGCGTTCTACGACGAACGGGCCCTCGACCCGTCCGGCGGCCTGTACCACTTTCTGCGCGACGACGGCACCGTCTACGACCGCCACACGCGCCACCTCGTCAGCAGCACGCGCTACGTCTTCACCTTCGCCAACGCGGCGCGCACGTTCCCCGAGCACCCGCGCGCCGCCCAGTGGCTGGACACCGCGCGCCACGCGCTGGCCTTCGTCGAAAACGTCCACAAAGACCCGGCCAGCGGCGGCTACACCTGGCTGCTGCACTGGGAAGGCGGCAAGAAGCAGGTCATCGACGCCACGCAGCACTGCTACGGCCTGGCCTTCGTGCTGCTGGCGCAGTCGCACGCGCTGCGCGCCGGCATCACCGAGGCCCGCGCCGGCATCGACGCGACGCTGTCGTTGATGGAAAAGCGCTTCTGGGAGCCCGACGCCGGCCTGTACGCCGACGAAGCCGCACCCGACTGGCAACTGCGCCCGTACCGCGGCCAGAACGCCAACATGCACGCCTGCGAGGCGATGCTGGCGGCCTATGAAGCCACCGGCGATGCCTTCTGCCTGCGCCGCGCCACCACGCTGGCCCAATCGGTCACCCACCGGCTCGCCGCGCAGGCCCACGGCCTGGTCTGGGAGCACTACCACGCCGACTGGACGCCCGACTGGAACTACAACCGCCACGACCGCAGCAACATCTTCCGCCCCTGGGGCTTCCAGACCGGCCACCTGACCGAATGGGCCAAGCTGCTGCTGACGCTGGAGCGGATGACCCCCAACGCGCCCGAAGACAGCTGGATGCTGCACCATGCGCGAGACCTGTTCGCCGCCGCGGTCAACAACGGCTGGGACCGCCACCACACCGGCCTCGTCTACGGCTTCGCCCCCGACGGTGACCCGGCGACCGACACCCACATGAAGGTCTGCGACGGCGACAAGTACCACTGGGTACAAGCCGAATCCATGGCCGCCGCTGCCGCGCTGGCCGAGCGCACCCACGACGGCGGCTACTGGGACTGGTACGACCGCATCTGGGCCTACGCCTGGGAATACTTCGTCGACCACCAACACGGCGCCTGGTTCCGCATCCTCACCCACGACAACCGCAAACTCACCGACCAGAAAAGCCCGGCCGGCAAGGTGGACTACCACAACATGGGGGCGTGCTACGAGGTGCTGGGGGCGATGGAGAGGTTGAACGGGGGCGTCGCCGTCGACCACAGCCCACGCTGACAAACCCGCGCGACACAGAGCCCGCGTGACCGGCAGAATTCGGCGGTTCCCACACCGCCCATCTGCCGCATGAAACGCCTGTCCAAGCTGCTCGCCTACGCCCTGCTGGGCTTGTTGGTCATCGCCGTTGCCGTGCTGGCGCTGATGTGGCACGCGCGGCTGCCGCAACGCTCCGGCACCATGTCGCTGACCGGCTTGAAGGCACCGGTGCAGGTGCGCTACGACGAATCCGGCGTGCCGCACATCCGGGCCGAGAGCGAAGGCGATTTGTACCGGGCGCTGGGTTATGTGCATGCGCAGGACCGCCTCTTCCAGATGGAGATCCTGCGGCGCCTGGCGCGGGGTGAACTGGCCGAGGTGCTGGGCCCGAAGCTGGTCGAGACGGATCGGCTCTTTCGCACGCTGACGATTCGCGAGTACGCCGACGCGTTTGCCGCCAAGATGGACCCGGCGGCTCCGGCCACGCAGGCGCTGCAGGCCTACCTCGATGGCGTCAACCAGTTCCAGGCCACGCACCCGGCACCGATCGAGTTCATGCTGCTGGGCATCCCGAAGCGGCCGTTCACCGTGGCCGACACCGCCAGCGTCGGCGGCTACCTGGCCTACAGCTTCGCGGCAGCCTTCCGCACCGAGCCGGCGCTGAGCCGCATCAAGCAGCAGCTCGGCCCCGACTACCTTGGCATCTTCGACCTGGGCTGGTACCCGGACGGTGTGACGCAAGGCCAGCCCGCCGCGCCCACGTCACCCGCCAGCAGCCCCGGCCCGACGCTGCAGGCCGGCGACTGGCGCGACCTGGAGAAGGTCGCCTCGATGAGCCAGAACGCGCTGGACATCGCCGGCGTGCCGCTGTTCGAGGGCAGCAATGCCTGGGTCATTTCGGGCGCCCGTTCGGCTGGTGGCAAGCCGATCCTCGCCGGTGACCCGCACATCGCGTTCTCGGTGCCGGCCGTCTGGTACGAGGCGCATTTGTCGGCCCCGGGCATCGAGCTGTATGGCCTGCACCAGGCGCTGAACCCGTTCGCACTGGTGGGCCATAACGCGCAGTTCGGCTGGAGCCTGACGATGTTCCAGAACGACGACATCGATCTGGTCGCCGAGAAGGTCAACCCGGACAACCCGAAACAGGTCTGGGCCAACGGCCAGTGGGCCGACCTGCAAGAGCGGCAGGAAACGATCAACGTGAAGGGCCAGCCACCGGTGACGCTGACGCTGCGCCGCTCGCCGCACGGCCCGATCATCAACGACGCGCTGGACAAGACCGCCGGCACCCAGCCGATCGCAATGTGGTGGGCGCTGCTGCAGACCGAGAACCCGATCCTCGAAGCCTTCTACCAGCTCGACCGTGCCGAAACGCTGGACAAGGCCCGCTCGGCCGTCAGCAAGATCCACTCGCCCGGGCTGAACGTGGTCTGGGCCAACGCCGCCGGCGACATCGCCTGGTGGGCCGCGGCCAAGCTGCCGCTGCGCCCTTATGGCGTGAACCCGAGTTTCCTGCTCGATGGCGGCAGCACCGAGGCCGACAAGACCGGCTTCCTGCCCTTCGAGCAGAACCCGCACGAAGAGAACCCTGCCCGCGGCTACATCGTCTCGGCCAACCACCAGCCATCCGGCGCGGCCCCCGTGCCCGGCTACTACAACCTGTGGGACCGTGCCCAGCGGCTGGACCAGCAACTGGCCGCCCGCGCCACCGGCTGGGACACCCCGGCGATGCAGGCGCTGCAACTGGACACGCAAACCGGCTACGGCCCGCGCGTGCTGGCCCCGCTGCTGGCCGACCTGCGCGCCGCCTCGCCCGACCCCGGCGAGAAGGCGCTGGTCGAGCAACTGGCCGCCTGGCACGGCGAGCACCCGGTCGACGCGGTGGCGCCGACGCTGTTCAACCAGTTCCTGTTCGACCTGGCGCACGAGGCGCTGGCCGACGAGCTGGGCGAAGACGCCTACACCGTGCTGCGCCGCACCCGCGCGCTCGACCATGCCCTGCCCCGCTTGGCCCTCAACGCCGACTCACCGTGGTGGGACCGGCGCAGCACGCCCGACAAGGAAACGCGCGCCCAGATCGTCGATGCCGCCTGGCACAAGACGCTGGCGCACCTGAAGGCCACGCTCGGCTCCGACACCGGCAGCTGGACCTGGGGCCGCGCGCACCGGCTGACGCACGAGCACCCGCTGGGCAAACAGCCCCCGTTGGACAAGGTGTTCAACATCGGCCCGTTCGCAGCTGCCGGCGGCCGCGAAACACCGAACAATCTGAGCGGGCCACTGGCCGAAGTGCCCATCCCCGTGACCTACGGCCCGTCGACCCGCCGGGTGATCGACTTCTCACGCCCCGCCGCCGCCCGCGGCATCTTGCCGACTGGCCAGAGCGGCGTCTGGGGCGACCCCCACTACAGCGACCAAGCCCAGGCGTATGCGAACGGCCAGACCCGCCCGCAGTACCTGGACTCGGCGGACGTGGCGAGCCATACGCGGGAGACACTGGTGCTCAATCCGAAATAGCCGGCTGCAGTCTCTTGCGGACGGCAGCGCCCGGGCGCCTTGTCCACCCAGCAGTCGGTGCATGACCAGGCCTCCCTGGGCCGCTCAGCGGCTACGCAGGGGTCACTGCGCCGCACACGGATTGGCCAGATCGGCCAGCACCTGCACCTGCCCAGGCACCGAGGCCGGCACCGGCGGCTTGGCCTGGCCTTGGGCGGACGGGCACACGGCCACGATCACGCCGTTGAAGCCGACCAGGTACAGGCGCCCTTTGCCGTCTTCGCCGAAGGAGGCCAGCGTGCCCAGGCCGGTGCCGCCGAGCAGGGCCGAGGTGTCTTCGCGCCGCTCGATCGGGGTGCCGTCGGCGTTGAAGGTCATCGAGAAGGCGCGGTCGCTGACGCAGTCGCCGAAGAAGTAGCGGCCGTTCGCGTCGGTGATCGACGGGCCGCGGTAGACGTAGCCGCCGGTCACACAGTTGCCCAGGCTGCCCTGGTTGCCCAGGTGCGGGTAGTCGAACACCGGGCCGGTCAGGCCGGGCTTGTCGCCGCCGACGTTGCCCGGCGTCTTGACCTTGCCCTCGCGCAGACGCCAGCCGTAGTTGTGGCCGCCGGGGTCGCCGGCGGGCTCGAAGTCGATCTCTTCGCGGGTGTCCTGGCCCACGTCGCCCAGCCAGAAGGCACCGGTCTTGCGGTCGAAGCTGGCGCGAAAGGTGTTGCGCAGGCCGAGCGCCCAGATTTCGTGCTTGACCGAGCTTGAATTGACGAACGGGTTGTCGGGCGGGATCTTGTAGCCGGTGCCGGTGCCGCTCACATCGATGCGCAGCATCTTGCCCAGCAGCACCTGGCCGTTCTGGGCGTTGTCGTGCGGGTCGTAGCTGTCGCCGCCGTCGCCCAGCGAGATGTAGAGGTTCTTCTTGTCGCCCGGCCTGAAGCCGACCCAGCCACCCTTGTGGTTGTCGAAGCTTTCCTGGGTGATCGAGATGATCTGCTGACGGGTCGCCGGGTCGGCCTTGTTGGCCGTCGGCGGTGACACGGTGTAGCGATCGATCGTGGTCGCACCCGTGGTCGAGCTGGTGTAGTCGACGTAGAAGCGGCCGTTGGTGGCGTAATCGGGGTCGAACGCCAGGCCCAGCAGGCCGCGCTCGCCGGCGGTGCCCACGCGGCTGGAGATGTCCAGGAACTTGGTCGTCGTGCCGTTCTTGATGACGCGGATCACGCCGCCCTTCTCGACCACGAACAGCCGCCCGTCGCCCTTGGGCGCCGTGAGGTAGAGCGACCCGTCAAAGCCGGTGGCCACGACCCGGCCGTCCAGCGCCAGGGCCGGCACCGCGCACCATGCCAGCGCGCAGGCCACCAGCCCAACGCGCAAATGCTGCAAGTTCTTCATGAATGCGTCTCCTCTGGAGAGAAAAATAGGTTGAGCTGATCCCGTCACCGGGAAGAGAACAGCGCCGCCCGCGCCGGGGCAGCGGGCGCGGGCAAGTTCGCCTCCCAGCGCCGGAGTCTCGATGCAAGCCCGGCCACCCGGGGCCCGAACACGTAACGCTTTGGATCGTGCGGTTGCGGCGATCTGCCACGGCGAACTGGCGCTTTTTGGCCTTTCTCGGCGGTGGGCGGCGGCCGAACATGTCGGGGTACGTGGGAATGTGTGTTTGCGGCGGGCGCGGTGCCTGTCCATGGCGCCCACGCCGGGAGACGCAATGTCCACATTCGGCACCAAGATCCTGCAGCCAGGCGCCCGCCTGATGCGCCAGCTGCGCATGCCCACCAAGATGGCCTTGATGGGCCTGATGCTGCTGGTGCCCTTGCTGCTGTTGATTCTTTACAGCGCGCAACATGCGCGCGCCGACCTGGGCGTGACCCGCGCCGAGGTTGCCGGCGCCCTGGTGGTGGACCAGCTGACCGAGCTGGTGACCGAGATGCAAACCCACCGCGGGTTGACGAACCGAGTGCTCTCCAGCGACACCGCCGCGGCCGGCGAGCGCGATGCGATGCGCGAGAAGATCAAGGCCACCATCGCCGCGATGGACAAGCACCTGGCCACGCCGCAGCCTTTCGCGATCGACGACGTGTGGAAGCCCGCGCGTGATGCCGCCCTGGCCTTGGCCAGCGGCCAGCACGCCGACAAGCGCGCCGAAGCCTTCGCCGAGCACAGCCAGCACATCGAGAAACTGCGCCAGTTGACGCTGCTGGTCGGCGAACGCTCGGGCCTGCTGCTGGACCCGGAAGCCTCCAGCTTCTTCTTGATGGACCTGGCGGTCGAGCGCGTCATCCCGTGGACCGAGTCGCTGGGCCAGGCCCGCGGCCAGGGGGCTGCACTGCTGGCCCGCGGCGATGCCAGCAACGCCGAGCGCGCCTCGCTCGTCGGCCGGGCTGACGCGCTGCGCGCCGCGCTGGTCGACATGGGTTTTCGCATCGAGGCGCTCAAGCGCTCGGGCGTGCAGCCGCCGGCCGGCTGGGACGCCGCCGTCGCCACCTCGCAAGCCTTCGAAGAGGCGGTGCGCAAAATCTTCACCGCCGAGACGATCAGCGGCGAAGCGCCGGCCTATTTCGCCCAGGGCACCGAAGCGATCGGCAAGGTGCTGGCATTCAAGCAACAGGTCAACAACGCACTGGTCGGCGAGTTGCAGGGCCGCGAGCAGCGGTTGCAGCGCCAGATGTGGCTTCAGCTGAGCGTCTCGGCACTGGGCTTGGCGTTGATGGTCTACCTGGGCCTGGCGTTCTACGCCAGCTTCAGCCATGCGCTGGCCGTGCTGCAAAAAGGCGTCACCGCGATGGCCGCGGGCGACCTGGCGCACAAGGTGCAAGTCGAGGGGCGCGACGAGCTGGCCGAGATCGGCAAGGTCGTCGAGCGGATGAGCGAAGGCCTGTCGGTGATGGTGGCCGAGATCCGCAGCAGCGCGGTCCGAGTCGGCATCTCGGGCAAGCAGCTGGCGGCCAGTGGCGACGCGCTGTCGCAGCGCACCGAAGCCCAGGCCCAGAACTTGCGCGAAACGGTGGCCACCGTCGGCCAACTCAGCGATGCGGTGTCGGCCAACGCGGGCGCCGCCCATGAGCTGGACCAGATGACCGCCCAATTGCGCAACCAGGCCGAGGCCGGTGGTGCCGCGATGCGCGAAACCGTGCAGGCGATGACGACGCTGGAACAAAGCTCGCGCAAGGTGGCCGAGATCGTCAGCGTGATCGACGGCATCGCCTTCCAAACCAACATCCTGGCGCTGAACGCGGCGGTCGAGGCGGCCCGCGCGGGTGAGTCGGGCCGCGGCTTCGCCGTCGTGGCCACCGAGGTGCGCCAGCTGGCGCAGCGCAGCGGCTCGGCCGCCGCCGAGATCCGCCACCTGATCGGCCAGTCGACCGAGCAGGTCAGCCAGTCGGTCACCCGCATCCAGCACACCAATGGCACGCTCGATTCGGTGGTGCACGGCGTGCGCGACGTGTCGGACAAGCTGCGCGGCATCGCCCAGGCCAGCGCCCAGCAGTCGGCCAGCCTCGGCGAGGTGTCGCGCAGCGTCGGCACGCTGGACGAGATCACCCACCAGAACGCCACGATGGTCGAAGAGTCGTCTCGCGCCTCGGGCGAGCTGGTCAACCGCGCCACGATCCTGAGCGACGCGGTGGCGGCCATTCGCCTTCGCCAAGGCAGCGCCGACGAAGCGCGCACCCTGGTCGACCGGGCTGTCGAACTGGTCCGCGAACGTGGCCTGCACGCGGCGTCTGCGGTGTTCCGCGACCCCAAGGGCGGCTTCCTCGACCGCGACCTCTACATCTTCGTCACCGACCGCGACGCCCGCTACCACGTGCACGGCGCCAAGCCGGCGATGGAAGGCAAGCTGGTGCACGAGGTGCCCGGCATCGACGGTGACCGCTTCGCCCGCGAATCATGGGAGGCCGTGAACCACAGCCACTGGGTCGAATACTCGATCATCAACCAGCAGACCGGCAAGATCCAACCCAAAGCCAGCTACGTGGTCGCGCTGAACGACAAGCTGCTGATCGGCTGCGGCATTTACACCTTGCCTGCCAAGGCGCAGGCGGGGCTGGCGGCCTGAACGCCCGCAGCTTGGCTGCACCCATGTAAAAAGGCGGGGCTCGTGCCCCGCCTTTCGTTTTGGACTTCCGCCCGACTCAGCGGTCGGCCGGTGCGCCCAGCGGCCCGTGGCTGGGCAGGCCAGACGCCTCGGCCGCCACCGCGTGCTTGCTGCCAAAGCGGCGCTTGAACCAGGCGCCCAGGTTGTCCATGTAGCTGTAGATCACCGGCACCACCACCAGCGTCAGCAAGGTCGAGGTGATCACGCCGCCGATGATCGCGCGGCCCATCGGCGCCTGGATCTCGCCACCGTCGTTCAGCGCAATCGCCATCGGCAGCATGCCGAAGACCATCGCCGCGGTGGTCATCATGATCGGCCGCATCCGGATCTGGCCGGCCTGCATCAGCGCGTCGCGCACCGTGGCGCCCGTCTTGCGGGCATGGTTGGCAAAGTCGACCAGCAGGATCGCGTTCTTGGTCACCAGGCCCATCAGCATCACCAGGCCGATCATCGAGAACACGTTCAGCGTCGAGCGCCACAGCAGCAGTGCCAGCATCACGCCGATCAGCGACAGCGGCAGCGACACCATGATCGCGATCGGCTGCAGGAAGCTGCCGAACTGGCTGGCCAGCACGATGTAGATGAAGATCACCGCCAGCGCCATCGCGCTGAGCAGGCCGCCGAAAGCCTCGGCCTGCTGCTTGCCGGCGCCGTCGACCATGAAGCTCACGCCCGGGGGCAGTTGGGTCTCCTTGATCAGCTTCTGCACGTCGGCATTCACGTCGCCCGACGGGCGGCCTTCGACACCGGCGTACACCGCCTCGCGGCGCTGCAAGTTCTGGCGGCGGATCACCTCGGGGTTGAACACTTGCTCGATGGTCGCGACCTGGTCCAGCGCGATCGGCGAGCCGTCTTTCGCAAAGGCGACCGGCAGCTTGCTCATCTGCTCGATGCGCTCGCGCTGGCCTTGCGGCAGGCGCAGCAGCACCTCGACCTGGTTGCCGTCGGGCGTCGTCCAGTAGGTGGCCACGTCACCGTTCACGTAGGCACGCAGCGAAGACGCCACCTGCGGGCCGGTCAGGCCGAGTTCGCGGATCGCCGAGTCCTTCAGCCGCACCGCGAAGGCCGGCAGGCCGGGCTTGACGGTGGTGTCCACGTCGACCGCGCCCTTGATCGTCTTCAGCTTCTCGGCGAAGTCCTTGGCCACCTTGGTCAGCTGCACGCCGTCCGAGCCGAGGATGGTGATCCAGATCGGGCGATCGAAGCCGACGCTGGCTTCCAGCCCGGGGATGCCGGCGATGTCGGCACGGATCGCGTCTTCGATCTCCTTCTGGGTGCGCTTGCGGTCCTTGCGGTCGGTCAGCGCGATGTTCAGCGAGGCCTGGTTGCGGCCGGTCGCCAGGCCTTCGCCGGTCGAGCCGACCACCGTCTGGATGGTCTTGATCTCGGGGTACTTGGCCGACAGGATGGTCTCGACCTGCAGCACCTTGTCGTTGCCGCGGTCCAGGCTCGATGCCACCGGGAAGCGCAGGTTCAGCTGGGTGAAGCCCTGGTCGGTCTGGGGCACGAACTCGCTGCCGACCAGGCCCGACAGACCCAGCGCGACGACGAAGCTCATGAACCCGCTCCAGGCGACGATGCCGCGCGGTGTGAGCGTCATCAGGCGCCAGCGTCGCGGTTGGCTGCGGTCACGCTGGCCCTGGGCGTCGAACGGGCGGCCGTAAGCCGGGATCGGCAGCACGAAGACGCGGTAGCGCCGGCCCGAGAAGGCCCAGGTGATCAGGCGGCCGTAGACGCCGTGCAGCCAGTCCATGCCACGGTCGGTGCCGCGGATCATGTGGCCGATCACCGGCAGGTGGCGCAGCTTGGCGCTCGGCGGGTCGCGCCAGACGCTGGACAGCATCGGGTCGAGCGTGAAGCTGACGAACAGCGACACGATCACCGCCACCGCCACCGTGATGCCGAAGGGGTAGAAGAACTTGCCGATCACGCCGCCCATGAACGCCACCGGCACGAACACCGCGCAGATCGCGAAGGTGGTCGCCATGACCGCCAGGCCGATCTCGTTGGTGCCGTCTTCCGCCGCGCGGTGATGGTCCTTGCCCATGCCGATGTGGCGCACGATGTTCTCTCGCACCACGATCGCATCGTCGATCAATAAGCCGATGCACAGGCTCAGCGCCATCATCGTCATGAAGTTCAGCGTGAAGCCGAAGGCGTAGACGGCGATGAAGCTGGAGATCACCGCGATCGGCAGCGTCAGGCCGGTGATGATGGTCGAGCGCCAGCTGTGCAGGAACAGGAAGACGATCGCCACCGTCAGCAGCGCACCTTCGATCAGCGTGTGGCGCAGGCCGGTCAGCGAGCCCTTGACGAAGTCGCTCGACGCATAGATCAGGTTCAGCTCGATGTCGGCCGGCAGCGTCTTCTTCAGCTCTTCCATCGCCTCTTTCACCGCGTCGCCGGTGGCCACGATGTTGGCGTCTTGCTGCTTGAAGACCGAGAAGCTGATGGCCGGCTGGCCGTTGGTGCGGGCGATCGAATCGGGCTCGCGCTCACGCTCGACCAGGGTGCCCAGGTCGTTCAGCGTCAGCACCAGGTTGCCGCGGTGGGCGACCACGATGTTGGCGAACTGCTTCGGGTCCTTGACCCGGCCTTCGACGCGCAGGATCGCGTCCGACACGCGGTCAGACACCAGGCCCACCGGCTGGTCGGTGTTGGCTGCCGCCAGCGCGGCGGAGATCTCGGCCGGCGTCACGCCGTAGGCCTTCAGGCGCAGCGGGTCCAGGTCGATGCGCACTTCGCGCGAGACCAGGCCACCCACGTCGACCTTGGCCACGCCTTCGACGCGGCCCAGGCGTTTGGCGATCGTCAGCTCCCCGAGTGTCGACAGTTCGCGCGCCGAGCGCGTCTTGCTCATCAGCGCCATCACGACCACCGGCTGGGCGTTGTCGGCCTGGAAGCGCGACACGCTCGGCTGCTTCACGTCCTTCGGGAACGCGGCCTGGGCGGCGGCGATGCGGTCGCGCAGGTCCTGCATCGCGCGGCTCATGTCGGTGTTCAGGGTGAACTCGACGCTGGCCTGCACGCGGCCCTCGAAGCTGCGCGACTGCACCCGGTCGACACCGGCGATGGAGTTCAGCGCTTCTTCCAGCGGCTTGGCGACTTCACGCTCGACGGCTTCAGGCGACGCGCCGGGGTAGCGCACGTCGATCCAGGCGCCGGGCAGCGAAATGTCGGGCATCTGCTCGACGCCCAGCTTGCTGTACGAAAACAGCCCCAGCACACACAACGCGACCATCACCATGGTGGCGAAGACGGGGTTGTTGATGGCGACTCGGGTCATCCACATGGTGAACCTCTGCTCTTTCTATATCTGGCTATCTGGCGCGGTTCAGTTCGAGGCGGTCGCCACGCTGGCCAGCGCGGACGACGGCTTCGAGGCCGACGCCGCGGTGGACGGGGCTGGGGCCACCACCCGGGCGGCGGCGCCTTCACGCAGGTTGTCGAAGCGCATCGCCAGCACCTGGGCCTCGGGCTTGACGCCCTCCTTCACCTCGACCAAGCCCTTGGCGTCGTCGCGCCGGCCGGTGGTGACCGAGCGGCGCAGCAGCTTGCCCTGCTCGATCGTCCAGACGTATTCCTGGCCCGACGCGGTGCCGATCGCGGCCACCGGCAGCGTCAGCCGCGGCGTGCCCTCGGCCATCGCCACCTGGGCCTGGGCGTACTGGCCGGCGCGCAGCTGCTCTTTCGGGTTGGCGATCGCAATCGCCACGCCGATCGAGCGGGTGCCCGGCTCGGCCGCCGGCGCGATGCGCGCCAGATTGCCCTTGACGGCCTCGGCCACGCCTTCGACGTGCACCGTCACCGGCATGCCGGCCTGCAGCATGCCGACCTCGTGGGTGCCGACGCTGCCGGCCATCTCGAGCTTGGTCAGGTCGACGATGGTGACGATCTGCTGCTCGTTCGAGACCTTTTCGCCAGGCACCACGTGGCGCTTGGCGACGATGCCCGAGATCGGCGCCACCAGATTGGCCTCGCGCAGGTTGATCTTGACCGTTTCGGTCTGGGCCTGGGCCGCCGTCAGGTTGGCGCGGGCGCTGTCCAGCGCCGCCTTCGACGATTCCAGCGCGTTCGGTGAGATGAACGACTGCTCGGCCAGGCGCTGGTTCGACGCATGGGTGCGCTCGGCCTGCACCAGCTGCGCCCTCGCCGCCTCGACCTGGGCCTGGCGCTCGTTCAGCCGGGCGTTCAGGTCGGCCAGGTCGACCGAGCCGAGCTTCTGGCCCGCCGTCACCCGGCTGCCTTCGGCCACCGCCAGGTTCAGCAGCGTGCCGGCCGCCTTAGCGCGGACCACCGCGGTGTTCGGCGCCACTAGCGGGCCCGAGAACTCGACCGAGCCGGCCAGCGGCTGCGTGCGGGGCATCACCACCTCTTTGGCGGTGAAGTCGAGCACCTTGTCTTCGGGCTTGGCATCGGGCTTGTCGCCGCCCTTGCGGCCGGTCATGACCGCTGCGGCGCCGCCGCCGAGGGCCAACACCGCAACCACCACTCCTCCAACTACCCAGCGCTTGTTCATGCGTGCTCCTGCAAATAATCATCCGCCTTTGGTCAGGCGCAGCGCAGTGTAGGAGTGTGCGCCTGGGCGATCACCCCGGTGCCGACGAAGCGCAGTTGGGCGACGACGAAATGCACCCGGGGCGGATGAGCGGCACCCCGCCGCGGGCGGCCAGGCGCCGCCCTGCCCCACCGCCGCCGCCGATCGCGGCGCACCGGCTGCAGCCCGCGCCGCCCGGTCGCCGTTCGCCCGTGCCAGCCCGCAATTCGTCGCAGGCAGTGGCTATCGCCGCCCCGTTCACGATAAGCTCGCGCGTCTTTTTCTGGCGGCCACCGCCCGCCATGATTCTTCGAATACCCAGGAGGTTTTCCGATGTTGCGTCGTCGTTCGTCCGTGGCCCAAATGGCCAGCCTGCCTAACAGATTGGCTGTGGGTGTGGCCGTGGCCGCGCTGGCCGCGTTGCTGGCCGGATGCAACAAGGGCGGTGGCGATACCCAGGCTGCCGCCAAGCCGGGCACCGCCGCCTCGGCGCCGCCGACGCTGCTGCTGTCGGCCGAAGACCTGCGCACTGCCAACAGCGGGCTGCACGCCATGGGCCCGGTGATCACCGGCTCGATCCAGCCCGAGCGCCGGGCCGACCTGCGCGCCGAGGTACCGGCCGTGGTGCTGCAGGTCTTGAAGGAGAACGGCGAGGCGGTCCGCAAGGGCGAGTTGCTGATCCGCCTGGACGACACCGCGATCCGCGACAGCCTGGCCTCGGCCGAAGAAGCGGCCCGCGCCTCGGCCCAATCGGCCGACCAGGCCGAGCGCACCTTCCAGCGCCTGAAGACGCTTCAAGCCCAGGGCATGAGCTCGATGCAGGCGCTGGACGACGCCGAGGTTCGCCGCAACAACGCCCAGAGCGACCTGGTGGCGGCCCGCTCGCGCGCGGTGGCGGCGCGCCAGCAACTGCAGCGGACCGAGGTGCGCGCACCGTTCGACGGCGTCGTCAGCGACCGCAAGGCCTCGGCCGGCGACACCGCCCAGGTCGGCAAAGAGCTGGTCAAGGTGATCGACCCCACCAGCATGCGCTTCGAAGGGCTGGTGTCGGCCGACCGCATGAGCGAGCTGAAGATCGGCCAGTCGGTCAGCTTCCGCGTCAATGGCGCGACCGAAGGCGACTTCAGCGGCAAGATCAAGCGGGTCGACCCGTCGGCCAACGCCGCCACGCGCCAGGTCGCGGTGCAGGTGTCGATCGACGGCGGCGCGGTGCCCAGGGTGGCCGGCCTGTATGCCGAGGGCCAGGTGGCCACCAGCGGCGAGCAGGCGCTGATGCTGCCCGAGGGCGCGCTGACGAAGGAAGGCGACAACGCCTATGTCTGGCGGCTCGAGGGCAGCGCGCTGAAGAAGGTCAAGGTCCAGCTCGGCGAGCGCGACCTGCGCAGCGGCGAATACGTGGTGCGCTCGGGCCTGGCCGCGGGCGACCAGATCCTGCGGGCACCGGGCGCGGCCCTGGTCGACGGGCAGCACGTCGAGCGCGCCAAGCCGGCCACCGTGGCCGCGCCGGCCCAGCCGGCATCGGCCACCTCCATAGCGGGGAAGTAAGCCATGTTCCTTTCAGACTTCAGCATCAAGCGGCCGGTCGCCACGGTCGTCATCATCCTGGCGTTGATGTGCCTGGGCCTGCTCGCGCTGAACAAGCTGCGGGTCAACCAGATCCCCGACGTGCAGCAGCCCGTGATGGTGGTCGGCATCACCTACCCCGGCGCCTCGCCCGACACTGTCGAGCGCGAGATCGTCAACCGGGTCGAGAAGGCGCTGCAAAGCATCTCGGGTGTCGACGAAGTGCGCTCCACCGCGAGCGAGGGCTACGCCAACATCGTCATGATCTTCAAGTTCAGCAAGAACATGATCGAGGCGGCGGACGAGGTGCGCAACGCCATCGGCACGGTGCGCTACAAGCTGCCGGTGGAAATGCGCGAGCCTGTGCTGCAGCGGCTGGACCCTTCGGCCCAGCCCATCATGCAGCTGGCACTGTCGTCGGCCAAGCAGAGCCACGCCGAAATCTCGCGCCTGGCCGAAGACCAGCTGGCCGACAAGTTCCGCGGCATTCCCGGCGTGGCGGTGGTCAATGTGAACGGCGCGCTGCACCGCGAACTGTCGGTGCTGCTCAAGGCCGAGAAGCTGCGCGAGTTCAACGTCTCGGTGGCCGAGGTGGTCAACGCGCTGCGCCTGCAGAACGCCACCGCCCCGGTGGGCAAGGTGCGCGGCGAGCTCGAAGACAAGAGCATCCGGCTGGTGGGTCGGCTCGAGTCGCCGGCCGAGTTCGAGCAGATCGTGGTGCAGCGCCGGGGTGAGCAGATCGTGCGCCTGGGCCAGGTGGCCTCGGTGCAAGATGCGTTCGCCGAGGTCGGCAACCTGTCGGTGCGCAACGGCCGGCCCAACGTGGGCCTGTCGATCACCCGCTCGCGCGAGTCCAGCACCGTCGGCGTGGCCGACGAGGTGCGCAAGCTGGTGGCCGAGATCGGCAAGACCCTGCCCGAAGGCACCACGCTCGAAATCACCCAGGACGGCGGCAAGGACGCCCAGAACAGCCTGAACAACGTCGTGCACGCGCTGTTCTTCGGCGCCGGGCTGACCATCTTCGTGGTCTACGCGTTCCTGAACTCGTGGCGCTCGACACTGATCACCGCGCTCAGCCTGCCCACCTCGGTGATCGCGGCCTTCATCGCGGTCTGGCTGTGCGGCTTCACGCTCAACTTCATGAGCCTGCTGGGCCTGTCGCTGGCCATCGGCGTGCTGATCGACGATGCGATCGTGGTGCGAGAGAACATCGTGCGGCACATGGAGGCCGGCGAAGACCGGCGCACCGCCGCGCTGCGCGGCACGGCCGAGATCGGCCTGGCGGTGGCGGCGACCACGTTCTCGATCGTGGCCGTGTTCATCCCGGTCGGCTTCATGCCGGGTGTGTCCGGCGAATGGTTCCGCCCCTTCGGGCTGACCGTGGTCACCTCGGTGATGGTGAGCCTGTTCATCTCGTTCACGCTCGACCCGATGCTCTCGGCCTTCTGGGGCGACCCGCCCGGGCACCACCACGCGCCCAAGCGTGGCATCTCTGCCGTGCTGGGTCGGTTCAATGTCTGGTTCGACCACCAGGCCGACCGCTACGGCCGCATCATCGCGTGGGCCCTGCACCACCGGATCTGGATGTTCCTGTTCGCCTTCCTCAGTTTCGTGGCGGCGATCGCGCTGCAGGCCACGGTGGGTGGCTCGAGCTTCCTGCCGGCTTCTGACTACGGCACCCTGGCCATCGAGGTACGCACCCCGCCCAGCAGCAGCCTCGAATACGCCCGGCTGAAACTGGAGAACGCGGCGCAGCTGGCCCGTGAAATGAAGGAGACCAAGGCCACCAACAGCTACGTCAACCCGACCGGCGGCCGCATCTATGTCGACATCGGCAAGAGCACCGAGCGCAAGCGCAGCGCGATCGACGTGGGCAAAGACCTGCGCGAGCGGCTCAAGCGCCTGGTCGGCGCCGAATACGTGGTGCTCGACGACCTGAACAACGGGGCGCAGAAGCCGGTGCAGATCCGCTTCCACGGCAGCGATTCGCGCAAGCTGCAGGCCATCACCAACGAGTTCATGGAAAAGCTGCGCAAGGTACCTGGCGCGGTGGACGTCGGACTGTCCGAGCAAGATCCGCAGAACGAGCTGAAGATCGAGCTGGACCGCGGCTTGGCCAACGCGCTGGGCATTTCGGTGAACGACGCGGCGCAGGCCTTGCGCGTGGCGTTCGCCGGCGTCGAAGTGGGCGACTGGGTCGACCCCAGCGGCGAAACCCGCGACGTGGCGGTGCGGCTGGCCCCGGAAGACCGGGTGGACGCCGCCAACATCGAGCGCCTGCCCATCGCCGTAACCGGCAGCAGCACCGTGGTGCCGCTGGACCAGATCGCCACCGTGACCATGGGCAAGGGCCCGTCGCAGATCCAGCACACCGACGGCAAGCGCATGATCGCCGTGTCTGCCAACGCCCAGGGGCGCTCGGCCGGCGAGGTGACGGCCGACGCGATGAAGATCGCCAACGCGATGAGCTACCCGCCGGGCTACGGGCTCGAGCTGGGCGGCGCCTCGAAGGACCAGCAGCAGGTCTTCACCGACATGGGGATCGCGCTGCTGTCGGGCATCGGCATGATGTACCTGGTGCTGGTCATGCAGTTCGGCTCGTTCACCGCGCCGCTGCCGGTGATGCTGTCGCTGCCGCTGTCGCTGATCGGCGTGGTGCTGGCGCTGCTGGCCACCGGCGGCACGATGAACCTGATGAGCCTGATCGGCGTGATCATGCTGATGGGGCTGGTGGCAAAGAACGCGATCCTGCTGCTCGACGCGGCGCGCGTGCGCGAGGCGGCGGGGATGGACCGCGAGGAAGCTCTGATGCAGGCCGGGCGCATGCGGCTGCGCCCGATCCTGATGACCACCTTTGCGCTGATCGCGGGCATGCTGCCGGTGGCCATCGGCGTGGGCGAAGGCGGCGAGTTCTACCGCCCGATGGCGGTGGCCATCATCGGCGGCGTGATCACCTCGACCTTCCTGACGCTGCTGGTCATCCCGAGCTTCTACGACTCGATCGAAATCAAGCGCGACCAGTTCATGAGGCTGTTCCGCCGCCTGGTCACGCGCGAGGCAACCCGGTCGCCAGCTGCCCCCTGACCTGCCGATCGCTGAAATGAAGACGGCCACCCTCGGGTGGCCGTTTTTTCTTGGGGCGCCGCTCAGCGTCGCGCCGGGATGACCGGCGTGGCGACGCGCACGTCGCCGCACTGCGCACGGTGTCGCAAGGCGTGATCCATCAACACCAGCGCCAGCATCGCCTCGGCGATCGGCGTGGCGCGGATGCCCACGCAAGGGTCGTGGCGGCCGAAGGTCTCGACCGTCGCCGGCTGCCCATCCAGGTCGATCGACTGGCGCGGCGTGCGGATCGAGCTGGTCGGCTTGATCGCGATCGAGACGCGGATGTCCTGCCCGGTGGAGATGCCACCCAGCACGCCGCCGGCGTGGTTGCTGGCAAACCCTTCGGGTGTCAGCTCGTCGCCATGCTCGCTGCCGCGCTGGCGCACCGCGCCGAAGCCGGCGCCGATCTCGACGCCCTTGACCGCGTTGATGCCCATCATCGCGTAGGCGATGTCGGCGTCGAGCTTGTCGAACAGCGGCTCGCCCCACCCCGGCGGCAGGCCCGACGCCTCGACATACAGCCGTGCGCCGACCGAGTCGCCGGCCTTGCGCAGCGCGTCCATGTAGTCTTCGAGCTCGGCGATGCCGCTGGCCGTGGCCGCAAAGAAGGGGTTCTGGCCGACCTGCGACCAGTCTTCGACCGGGATCTCGAGCTCACCCAGCGCCGTCATGCAGCCGCGGATCGAGATGCCGTGGTGCTCGTGCAGCCACTTCTTGGCCACGGCGCCGGCGCCGACCATTGGCGCCGTCAGCCGGGCCGAACTGCGGCCACCGCCGCGCGGGTCGCGAATGCCGTATTTGTGCCAGTAGGTGTAGTCGGCGTGGCCGGGGCGGAAGGTCTGGGCGATGTTGCCGTAGTCCTTGCTGCGCTGGTCGGTGTTGCGGATCAGCAGGCAGATCGGCGTGCCGGTGGTCTTGCCTTCGTAGACGCCGGACAGGATCTCGACCGCGTCCGGCTCGTTGCGCTGGGTCACATGGCGCGAGGTGCCGGGCCGGCGCTTGTCCAGGTCGGGCTGGATGTCGGCTTCGGACAGCACCATGCCGGGCGGGCAGCCATCGATCACGCAGCCGATGGCCGGGCCGTGGCTTTCGCCGAAGTTGGTGACGGTGAAAAGCTCGCCAAAGCTGCTGCCGGACATGAAGACCCTTGTGGCGACGCTGCGCCAGGGTTCGGCGCGCGCCAATGCTGCGGAAAAGTCGCGCCTGATTTTATCGGCGACCCCGTTTTTGTCGGGTGTTCGTGACAGAGGCGTGAAAAAGCCGGTGTTTATGGCGCGCCTTCGGGCAATGGTCTTGATCGATCGCCGGCACAGTGGTGACCTGCCGTTTTTGCCGTGCCGCCTTGATTTCATCGCCCGTCCTTGCCGCGCCCTTGCTGCCTGCCTGGCCCTGGCTCGCCGTGGCGGCCGCAGCCGTGGCCGCGCTGGCCAGTGCCAGCTGGCGGGCCTATCAGCGCACGCGCCGCGAGGCCCAGCTGGCCGTCGCGGGCGGCAGCCTGACCGAGGAGATGCTCGACCACAGCTCGCAGCTGATCGGCCTGCTGTCCACGCAGGGTCGGGTGCTGCGGCTGAACCACGCCGCCCAGGAATGGCTGGGCCCCGCGGCCGAGGCGGCTGCCGGCCAGGCCTTGTGGGACCTGCCCGCCTGGCTGCAGGCGCCGGCCGACGCCGACAAGCTGCGCCTGGCCGTGGCCCGCGCCGCCGACGGCCGCCCCCAGCACATCGAGCTCGGCGTGGGCGCACGCCGGATGGAGCTGTCGGTGCGGCCGATGCGCCGCCGAACCGACCGCCCGCCGGACTTGGGCGGCGACCTTCCCGCCGACCACCTGCTGATCGAGGCCCGCGACGTGACGATGCGCCGGCTCGCCGAAGACAAGATGCGCCTGGCCGCCGCGGTGTTCGAGCAGGCCCGCGAAGGCATCATGATCACCGACCCTCGCGGCGTGATCGTCACCGTCAACCAGGCCTTCAGCAACATCACCGGCTTCGAGGCCGACGAGGTGGTCGGCCAGTACCCGGCCATGCTGACCACCTTGCTCGAAGACAGCGCCCTGCCGCGCCGCATACGGCGTGCGCTGCTGCGTGGCGGCCAGTGGCACGGCGAGCTGCGCAGCGCCCGCAAGAACGGCGAGTTCTTCACCGCCTGGGTGTCGTTGAACCGCCGGCGCGACGCCAACGGCAACATCAGCCACCTGATCGGCATCGTCAACGACATCACCCGCTCGAAAGACGCCGAGCAGAAACTGCTGCGCCAGGCCCATTTCGACGCATTGACCGAGCTGCCCAACCGCCACCTGCTGGAAGACCGGCTCGGCGTGGCGCTGGCCGCCGCACAGCGGCAGAAAGAGTCGCTGGCGCTGCTGTTCGTCGACCTGAACCAGTTTCGCCACATCAACGACAACTTCGGCCACCGCACCGGCGACGCCGTGCTGCTGCAGATGGCCCACCGGCTGCGCGACAACCTGCGCGACACCGACGTGGTCGCGCGCATCGGCGGCGACGAGTTTGCCGTGCTGCTGCCCAACACCCAGGCCGATGGCGCCGCCCAGGTCGCCACCAAGCTGCTGGAGCGCGTGGCCCAGCCCTGCACGGTGAGCGAGCATGAGCTGAGCCTGACACTGTCGGTCGGCGTGGCGATGTACCCGTCCGACGGCGACACGGTCGACGAGCTGACCCGCTGCGCCGACACCGCGATGTACCGCGCCAAGCTCGAAGGCCGCGGCACCTACCAGTTCTTCACCGCCGGCATGCAGCAGCGCTCGGTGCGCCAGATGCAGCTCGAAGCGGCCTTGCGCCGCGCCACCGAGCGCGACGAACTGCTGCTGCACTACCAGCCGCAGCTCGACGCGCGCTCCGGCGCGGTGCTGGGCGTCGAGGCGCTGGTGCGCTGGAAGCACCCCGAGCTGGGCATGGTGTCGCCGGGCGAGTTCATCCCGCTGGCCGAAAGCAGCGGCCAGATCCTGGCGATCGGCGAATGGGTGATGCGCACCGCCGTGCGCCAGGCCAAGGCCTGGCTCGACGCCGGCCTGGGCGAGCTGGTGGTGGCGGTCAACCTGTCGGCGATCCAGTTCCGCGACCCGGGCCTGCCCGAGCTGGTCAGCGCCATCCTGCACGAGGCCCAGCTGCCGCCCCATTGCCTGGAGCTGGAGCTGACCGAAAGCGTGGCCACCGGCAACCCGACCGCCGCGATCGCGATGATGGACCGGCTGCACGCGCTGGGTGTGCGCCTGTCGATCGACGATTTCGGCACCGGGTATTCGTCGCTGAACTACCTGAAGCGCTTTCGCATCCACACGCTGAAGATCGACCAGAGCTTCGTGCGCGACATCGGCAGCGACGCCGACGACCGCGCGATCGTGCAGGCCATCGTGCAGATGGCCCATGCGCTGAACCTGACCACCATCGCCGAGGGCGTGGAAACCGACGAGCAGGCCACGTTCCTGCGTGCCCAGGGCTGCGATGCGATGCAGGGCTACCGCTTCTGCCGGCCGCTGGACGCCGCCGCCGCGGCAGAGTGGATGAACAAGCGCCGCGCGGCGCTGCAGGCGCTCGACGCCTGAGCAACGGCGCCACGGCGCCCCGAAATGACCGAGGGCCCGCGAGCGGGCCCCCTCTTGGCGTTCAGCCGGCTTGTTCGCCGGGCGCCTCTTCTTCGACCGGCCAGTCGCGGATGTAGGCCTTGAGCATGCGGTTTTCGAAGTCCTGCGCTTCCACCACCGACTTCGCCACGTCGTAGAACGAGATCACGCCCATCAGCGTCTTGCCGTCCAGCACCGGCATGTAGCGGGCGTGGCGGCCGAGCATCATGCGGCGCACTTCGTTGATGTCGGTCTCTGGCGTGCAGGTCAGCGGCGCGTCGTCCATCACGCTGCGCACCAGGGTGCTGCCGATGATGCCGCCGTTCTTGACCACCGCGCGGATCACCTCGCGGAAGGTCAGCATGCCGATCAGGTCGCCGTGGGTCATCACCACCAGCGAACCGATGTCGTGCTCGGCCATCGTGGTCACGGCGCCAGCCAGCGGGCTGTCTGGGCCAACCGTGAAGAGCGTATTGCCCTTCACTCTCAGAATGTCGCTGACTTTCATGGCTGGCACTCCTTCGGCTCGAGGTTTGGCACGGGTTCGCGAACTCCCAACGGGGGCATGGGCAGCGCTGCCCATGCGGCCAACATAGCACACAATCGTGGCCCCACACAGATGCCGTAGACCCGGTAACAGCCATGCCTGGTGCCTCTGACCCCGGTTTCGATACTTTGGCGCTGCATGCCGGCGCCGCACCCGACCCCGCCACCGGCGCGCGGGCGGTGCCGATCCACTTGACGACCTCGTTCGTTTTCGAGTCCAGCGAGCATGCGGCGTCGCTGTTCAACCTGGAGCGCTCGGGCCACGTCTACAGCCGCATTTCCAACCCCACCAACGCGGTGCTGGAAGAGCGGGTGGCCGCGCTGGACGGTGGCGTGGGCGCCATCGCCACAGCCAGTGGCCAGGCGGCGCTGCACCTGGCCATTGCCACGCTGGCAGGCGCCGGCTCCCACATCGTGGCGAGCTCGGCCTTGTACGGCGGTTCGCATAACCTGTTGCACTACACCTTGGCCCGTTTCGGCATCGAAACCACGTTTGTCAAGACGCGAGATGTCGACGGTTGGCGCAACGCGATCCGCCCGAACACCAAGCTGCTGTTCGGCGAAACGCTGGGCAACCCAGGGCTGGACGTGCTGGACATCCCGACCATCAGCGCCATCGCCCACGAGGCCGGGCTGCCGCTGCTGGTCGATTCGACCTTCACCACCCCCTGGCTGATGAAGCCGGTCGAGCACGGCGCCGACCTGGTGTTCCACTCGGCTACCAAGTTCCTGTCGGGCCACGGCACGGTGGTCGGCGGCGTGCTGGTCGACGGTGGCCGCTTCGACTGGACTGCGAGCCAGCGCTTCCCCGAGCTGACCGAGCCGTATGCCGGCTTCCACGGCATGGTGTTCACCGAGGAGAGCACCGACGGCGCCTTCTTGCTGCGCGCCCGCCGCGAGGGGCTGCGCGACTTCGGCGCCTGCATGAGCCCGCACACCGCGTGGCTGATCCTGCAGGGTGTCGAGACGCTGCCACTGCGCATGGCGCGGCACATCGAGAACACGCGCAAGGTCGTCGCCTTCCTGGCCAGCCACCCGATGGTGGCCGGCGTCGGCTACCCGGAGCTCGAATCGCACCCCGACCACGCACTGGCGCAAAAGCTGTTGCCGCGGGGCTGCGGCTCGGTCTTCAGCTTCGACCTGAAGGGCTCGCGCAAGCAGGGCCAGGTGTTCATCGAGGCACTGAAAATCTTCTCGCACCTGGCCAACGTGGGCGACTGCCGCTCGCTGGTGATCCACCCCGCGTCAACCACCCATTTCCGGATGGACGACGCCGCGCTGGCGCACGCCGGCATCACCCCCGGCACGATTCGGCTGTCGATCGGGCTGGAAGACGCCGACGACCTGATCGACGACTTGAAGCGCGCGCTGAAGGCGGCAGAGAGGGCCGCAGCATGAAGCTCACGGTCAATGGCCGCGAGGCCTATGCATACACCGGCGGCAAGGCATTCGACCCGGCCCTGCCCTGCGTCGTCTTCATCCACGGCGCGCTGCACGACCACACGGTCTGGACGCTGCTGGCCCGCTGGTGCGCGCACCACGGCTACTCGGTGCTGGCGGTCGACCTGCCCGGCCACATGAAGAGCGCCGGCCCGGCGCTGGACAGCGTCGAGGCGATGGCCGACTGGGTGCTGGCGCTGCTGGATGCGGCCGAGGTCAAGCAAGCGGCCCTCGTCGGCCACAGCATGGGCTCGCTGATCGCGCTGGAGGCCGCCGGCCGCGCGCCAGGCCGTGTGAGCAAGCTGGTGATGGTTGGCACCGCGTACCCGATGAAGGTGTCGCCGGCGCTGCTGGAGATGTCCAAGAACGACCCGCTGGCCGCCATCGACCTGGTCACCACCTTGTCGTATTCGTCCATCGCCCAGAAGCCCGGCTACCCCGGCCCTGGCGTGTGGGTGCGCGGTGGCGGCAAGGCGCTGTGCCGGCTGGTGCTGGCCAAGCAGGGCAACGACCAGCTCTACCACCAGGATTTCGTCGCCTGCAATGCCTACGCCGGTGCACTCGACGCCGCGGCAAAGGTCACGGCCCCGGCCACGCTGATCCTGGGCCGGCGCGACCAGATGACGCCCCCCAAGGCCGCGGCCGAAATCGGCGCTGCCTTGAAGGCCCGCGTCGAAACGGTGGATGCCGGGCATGTGCTGATGGCCGAAGCGCCGGATGCGACGCTCGCTGCGCTGCGCGCCGCACTCGCATGAGTTCAACCCAACCCGGAACCGCCCTGCCTTTGAAAGCAAGACTCGCGACCCTCGCCGCCCTGGTGGCGATGGGTCTGCCGGCTGCAGCCCAAGACGACGCCAAGGACGCCGCCCGCTACCGCGCCGCCCGTGAGGTGGTGAAAGACCTGGGCCGCATCGTCGCCCCGACGGGCGTCCAGGAGACCTACAAGACCAGGATCGGCGGCATCGACCAGTGGCTCAGCGTGCGTGGCCAAGACCGCAGCAACCCGATCATCCTGTTCGTGCACGGCGGCCCCGCCTCACCTCTGATGCCGACGATGTGGCAGTTCCAGCGGCCCATCGAAGAGTTCTTCACCGTCGTCAACTGGGACCAGCGCGGTGCCGGCAAGACGCTGGGCGAGACCGACCCCGAATCGATCAGTGACACGATCCACATCCCGCGTTATGTCGACGATGCGATCGAGGTGGCCGAGCACATCCGCGCCAAGTATGGCCAGCGCAAGATCATCCTGATGGGGCACAGCTGGGGCACGGTCGTCGGCATGGGCGCGGTGCTGAAGCGGCCGGACCTGTTCTACGCCTATGTCGGCGTCGGGCAGAACATCAACACCCGCGAGAACGAGCGCGTCAGCTTCGAGTTCGGGCTGGCGCAGGCCAAGGCGCACGGCAATGCCGAGGCGGTGAAAGAGCTGGAGTCGATCGCGCCCTACCCAGGCGACCAGCCGATCACCCGCGAGCGGATCCTCATTGCCCGCAAGTGGCCGCAGTTCTACGGTGGCTTGAGCGCCTACCGCGCAGAGTCGCCGTATTTCTACGACGCGCCGCTGCTGTCACCCGAGTACGACTACAAGGACCGTTTGGCTGTCGACCAGGGCAACCTGTTCACGCTGGGCAAGATCTTGCCGGAGTTCCTGAACGTCGACTTCACCGGGGTGCGCACCTTCCCGATTCCGGTGGTGATGTTCATGGGCCGGCACGACTACACCACGCCTTCGGAGCCGACTGCCAAGTGGCTGGACGCGGTGAAGGCGCCGTACAAGCAGGCGGTCTGGTTCGAGCGTTCTTCCCACATGATTCCGTGGGAAGAGCCTGGCAAGATGCTGGTCAGCCTGCTGAAATACGTGCGCCCGCTGGCCGCCCCCGCCGCGCCGGATCCACTCGGCCATTGACCCTGGCAGGCGCGTTGCACAGGAGCCTCGCATGAACACTGCCGCCGCGCCCTTGGTCGACCCGAAGAGCTTTCACAGCTTTGCCGAGTTCTACCCCTTCTACCTGGGCGAGCACAGCAACCGCACCTGCCGGCGGCTGCATTTCGTGGGCTCGACGCTGTCGCTGGTGTGCCTGGGGCTGCTGCTGTACACGGGCCGGTGGCCATACCTGCTCTACGGCCTGCTGTGCGGTTACGGCTTCGCGTGGATCGGCCACTTCGGCTTCGAGAAGAACAAGCCGGCCAGCTTCAAGCGCCCGCTCTACAGCTTCATGGGCGACTGGGTGATGTACGGGCAGATCTGGCGGGGGAAGGTGCCGTTCTGATGCTCTGACCTGCTGAGGTTGTGGCGGCAGGGCGGCGGCGGTGCCCCCGTCCTCCGGACGCTCGCGGGCCACTGTATTCGGCGAGCCACGGGCTACCCATCTACACCGTAGGTGCCTGAGATGCGTGGGGGCGACCGCGAATGAAGCCTACGGCCGGGGGCACCACCACCGCCCTGCTGGCACCGCCCGTTGCGTGGCACGCCGTTGCATGCCACGGTCGTGCCTGGGGTGGGAGGTTCGGGGCGTTTTCGGAGGCCTCATTCGCGGTCGCCCCAACCTCGGCAAGAGAACACGGAGCAGACCGAGACGCGGCCCGCATGCTGCAAACGGCTCCCCGCGAGCCGGCCGCAGAAAACGCCCCGGGCCTTCCACCCCTCGCGATTCCCCTGGCAGGGCACCCGTATTGGTCGTCTTACGCCGCAGCCAACGCCGGCGCCAGATTGGCCAGCATGTCCCGCACCATCGCGCGCAGGTCGTATTCCAGCTTCCAGCCCCAATCGGCGCGGGCTGCTGAGTCGTCGATCGAGCGGGGCCACGAATCGGCAATGGCCTGGCGGAAGTCGGGCGCATAGTCGATCGAGAAGCCCGGCAGTTCCTCGGCGATCGCGGCTGCAATCTCGGCCGGCGTGAAGCTCACACCTGCCAGGTTGTAGCCATGGCGCTCGCGGATCTTGTCGGCCGGTGCGTCCATCAGCTCCAGCGTCGCGCGAATGGCATCGGGCATGTACATCATCGGCAGCGCCGACTGCGGGCCCAGAAAGCTCGTGTAGCGGCGCGACTTGAGCGCCTCGTGGAAGATCTCGACCGCATAGTCGGTGGTGCCACCACCGGGCGGCGTCTTCCAACTGATCAGGCCCGGGTAGCGAATGCTGCGCACATCGACGCCGTGCATGCGGTGGTACCAGGTGCACCAGCCCTCACCCGCCAGCTTCGAGATGCCGTAGACCGTGGTCGGCTCCATCACCGTCTTCTGCGGCGTGTGGTCGCGCGGCGTGGTCGGGCCAAAAGCGGCGATCGAGCTGGGCCAGAACACCTTGTCCAGCTTGTGCGTGCGGGCCAGTTCCAGCACGTTCAGCAGACCCTTCATGTTCAGGTCCCAGGCCCACATCGGGTGCTGCTCGCCGCGCGCCGACAAGGCCGCCGCGAGGTGGTAGATCTGCGTGATGCCATGGCGCTCGGCCACGGCGATCAGGGCAGCGGCGTCGGTCACGTCCAGCGCCTCGTGCGCCAGGCCAGGCACGCGGCCCTTGGGCGCCAGGTCGCTCGTCACGACCGCGCTGTTGCCATAGCGGCGGGCCAGCTCTTCGGCCAGCTCGGTGCCGATCTGGCCGTTGGCCCCGATGATCAGGATTTTCGGTATCGTCGTCATTTCACCAGCCCCAGTTCCACACCCGCTTGACGGAAGGCCGCCACCGCACGCTCCAAGTCGGCCTGCTCATGGCCGGCGCTCATCTGCACCCGAATGCGCGCCTGGCCCTTGGGAACGACCGGGAAGAAGAAGCCGACCACGTAGACGCCCAGCTCCAGCAAGCGGGCTGCCAGCTGCTGCGCCTTGACCGCGTCGTACACCATGATCGGCACGATCGGGTGCTCACCCGGCTTGATCTCGAAGCCCGCCTCGGTGATGGCCTTGCGGAAATACTTGGTGTTGGCTTCGAGCTTGTCGCGCAGCGCGGTCGAGCCTTCCAGCAAGTCGAGCACCGCAATCGACGCACCGACGATGCTCGGCGCGACGGTGTTCGAGAACAGATAGGGGCGTGAACGCTGGCGCAGCAGCTCGACCACCTCTTTGCGCGCCGCGGTGAAACCACCCGACGCACCGCCCAGGGCCTTGCCCAGCGTGCCGGTGATGATGTCGATCTTGCCGAACACGCCGCGGTGTTCGTGGGTGCCGCGGCCCCGTGCGCCCATGAAGCCGCTGGCATGGCATTCGTCGATGCCCAGCAGCGCGCCGAAACGGTCGCAGATCTCGCGGATCTTGTCGAGCTGGGCGATGGTGCCGTCCATCGAGAACACGCCGTCGGTGAACACCAGCTTGAAGCGGGCGCCCTTCTCTTCGGCCTCCTTCAGGCAACGCTCGAGGTCGGCCAGGTCGTTGTGCTTGTAGCGCCAGCGCTGCGCCTTGCACAGGCGGATGCCGTCGATGATCGAGGCGTGGTTCAGCTCGTCGCTGATGATCGCGTCGGCCTCACCCAGCAGCGGCTCGAACAGGCCACCGTTGGCGTCGAACGCCGCGGCGTAGAGGATCGCGTCTTCGGTGCCCAGGAACCTGGCGATGCGGGCTTCGAGCGTCTTGTGGATGTCTTGCGTGCCGCAGATGAAGCGCACCGAGCTGAGGCCGTAGCCGTGGGTGCGCAGCGCCTCGTGCGCGGCCTCGATCACGGCCGGGTGGCTGGACAGGCCCAGGTAGTTGTTGGCGCACAGGTTGATCACCTCGCGGCCGTCGGCGGTGCGCACGTGGGCGCCCTGCGGCGTGGCGATGATGCGCTCAGACTTGTACAGGCCCGCTTCGCGGATGCCGTCCAGCTCGGTGCGCAGGTGGGCGTAGAAATCGTCGGTGCTGGCCATCGGTGAAAAGTCCTTCTGTTGCTCGTCTTCGGGCACAATCGATGTTCGATGCTTTTTTCGAAGTTCGATATATCGAAATTTCGTACAGTATCGTAAACAAGCCATTGCCGGTCAAGACCCCCGCACCAACTTTTACGATGAACCGCCCTGCCGCTCACGAACCGCCCCGCGTCGGCGAAACCCTGGCCGCCCTGCGGCAGGACCGCGCGTTGTCGCTGGACGAGCTGTCGCGCCAGGCGGGCGTGTCGAAGTCGATGCTCTCGCAAATAGAGCGCAACCAGGCCAACCCCACCGTCGCCGTGGTCTGGCGCCTGGCCAATGCGCTGGGCGTGCCGATGGCTGAGCTGCTGGGGGCCGACAAGCCTTCGCAGCCGCAGATCGCCACCGTGCCGTCGCACGCCACGCCGTCGCTGCGCAGCCCGGACGGGCACTGCGAGCTGCGCATCCTCGGCCCGATCGAGCTGGCCGGCCAGTTCGAGTGGTACGAGTTGACGGTGCAGCCCGGCGGCGCGCTCGAATCAGAGCCGCACGAGCCGGGCTCGCGCGAGCACCTGAGCGTGCTCAGCGGCACGCTCGAGGTTCAGTCGGCCGAGGCCGTCACCCGCCTGAAAGCGGGCGAGACCGCGCGCTATGCGGTGGACCAGCCGCACGCGATCCGCAACCCGGCCAAGTCCACGGCCCAGGCACTGCTGGTGGTGGTGCACCCGGCCTGAACGCGGGGCCGATCAGGCCAGCACGTCTGCCAGCGTCAGGGCGTCCAGCCGCATGCGCGCGCGCAGGGCCGCGGTGCGCGCGTCGGGGTGCAGCAGCAGCGCGTCGATCAGCGGTGCGGCGGGGGTGGTGGCAGGGTCGCACAGCAGCACATGGCGTTGCACGCCCTCCTCGTCCAGGCGCGCCAGCCAGTCGCGCTGGGTCAGCGTTTCGAGGATCGGCTCGATCTGCAGAGGGTCGATGCGCAACTGCGCCGCGATCTGGCCGGCGTCCAGGCCATGCCTTTCGCTGGCCCGCGCATCGGCCAGTGCGCGCAGCACGGCCAGAGCCAGGCTGAAGCGGTAGCCCGGGGTGTTGCCGTGGCGCACCACGCGCATCTGCAGGCTGGGCGCGTAGGCGGCGATCACCGCGCCGAGCAGCACGATGACCCAGCCGGTGTACATCCACAGCAGAAAGATCGGCGCAGTGGCAAAGGCACCGTAGACGGCCGAGAACGAGCCCACCGACGAGACATACCAGCCGAGCACCTTCTTCGCGACCTCGAAGCCGGCCGCCACGAACACCGCGCCGGCCAGCGCATGGCGCCAGCGCACATGGGTGTTGGGCACGTAATGAAAAAGGCCGGCCATCGTGGCGGCGAGCATGCTGAACTCCAGCACGTCGAGCACGAAGCGCACGCCGCCAGGCATGTCACCCACCAGCCCGCGCGAAGCCGAGATGGCATAACTGGTCAGACTCAGTGACACGCCGAGCACCAGCGGGCCGAGCGTGATGGCCGCCCAGTACACCAGCACACGCTGGGCGATCGGGCGCGGCTTGCGCACCCGCCAGATCGCATTGAGCGCACGGTCGATCGTCAGCATCAAGGCCAACGCGCTGATGACCAGCGCGACCAGGCCCGCGCTGCCCAGCTTGTGCGCCTTGTTGGAGAACTGGGTCAGCGCCCCAAGCACCGGCTTGGCGATCGTGTCGGGCACCAGGCTTTGCAGGAAGTACTTTTGCAGCGCGTCCTGAAAGCTCGAGAACATCGGGAACGCGCTGAAGATCGCCAGCATCACCGTCAGCAACGGCACCAGCGCGATCAGCGTGGTGAAGGTCAGGCTGCCGGCCGTCTGGCCGAGGCTGTCTTCGCGAAAGCGCAGCCGCAGCGTGCGCAGGGTGTCGAACCAGGGCCAGGTGCGCAGTGTGTCCAGCGCTTCGGCCACCATCTGCTGCCAGCCCTTTCGCAGGGCGTGAGTCGAAATCATGGCGGATATCATGCCATCCATGTCCGCACCGACCCCTCTCGCTGCGCCGGCTTCGCTCGCGCCCGACGGGCCGACGCTGGCCTCGCGCGCCGCCGCCATCGCGTTGTGGGCGACGCTGGTGGCGCTGTGCCTGGCGTGGGAACTTTGGCTCGCCCCCACCGGGCGTGGCACGCTGGCGATCAAGGTGTTGCCCCTGCTGCCCGCCCTGCCCGGCCTGTTGCGCATGCGCATGTACACCTACCGCTGGTTGAGCCTGGCCGTGTGGCTGTACGCCACCGAAGGCCTGGTGCGTGTGGGCAGTGAACAAGGCACCGGGCGATGGCTCGCGCTGGGCGAGGTGCTGCTGTCGATCGCGCTGTTCCTGGCCTGCGCCGCGCATGTGCGCTGGCGCCTGAAGCGCGGCGCACCGATCAAGGAAGCAACATGAGCGCCACACTGGTCGACACGCTGCGCACGCTGGTCGGCGCCGCACAGGTCTTGCAAGGCGACGGGCTCGACGCTTACGAGGTCGACTGGCGCAAGCGCTATCGCGGCCATGCCCTGGCCGTGGTGCGGCCCGCCGACGCGGCCGAAGTGGCCGCGGTCGTTCGCGCCTGCGCGGCAGCGGGCGTGGCCGTGGTGCCGCAGGGGGGCAACACCGGCCTGGTCGGCGGCGGCGTGCCAGACGGCAGCGGTCAGCAAGTGCTGCTGAGCCTCACCCGCCTGAACCGCATCCGCGAAATCGATGCCGACAACCTGACGCTCACCGCCGAGGCCGGCTGCGTGCTGCAGGCCGTGCAACAGGCGGCCGACGATCGTGGGCTGCTGTTCCCGCTGAGCTTGGCCGCCGAAGGCAGCTGCACGATTGGCGGCAACCTGGCCTGCAACGCCGGTGGCACACAGGTGCTGCGTTATGGCAATGCGCGCGAACTGTGCCTGGGGCTGGAGGTGGTCACGCCGCAGGGCGAGCTGTGGTCTGGCCTGAGCGGGCTGCGCAAGAACAACACCGGCTACGACCTGCGTGACTTGTTCGTGGGCAGCGAAGGCACGCTGGGCATCATCACCGCCGCGACCTTGAAGCTGTTTCCGAGACCGGCCGCAACCGTCACCGCGCTGGCCGCGTGCGACTCGGTCGAGGCGGCGGTGGGCCTGCTGAACCTGGCGCGCGCGCGGCTGGGGCCCGGCCTGACGGGCTTCGAGCTGATGCAGCGATTTGCGCTGTCGCTGGTCGAGCGGCATTTCCCGCAGTTGCCCAAGCCACTGCCCGAGGCGCCCTGGACGGTGCTGCTGGAGCTGGCCGGCACGGACACCGAAGAAGCCGAGCGGGAACGCCTCGCGGTCTTGCTGGAACTGGCGATGGAGCAGGCGCTGGTCAACGACGCGGTGGTCGCCGCCAGCATCGCGCAGTCGCATGCGCTGTGGCATTTGCGTGAGTCGATCCCGCTGGCGCAGAGCGAAGAAGGCTTGAACATCAAGCACGACATCGCGCTGCCGGTGTCGGCCATCGCCGGCTTCGTGCCCCGCATGGCCAAGCGGCTGCAACAGGCCACCCCCGGCGCGCGCATCGTCTGCTTCGGCCACCTGGGCGACGGCAACCTGCACTACAACCTGCAGGCACCCGAAGGCGCCGTCGCCGACGAATTTTTGGCAGCGCACGAGGCGCACATCAACGAGCTGGTCTACGACGAGGTGCTTCGCCTGGGCGGCTCGTTCTCGGCCGAGCATGGCATCGGCGCCCTGAAGCGCGACGAACTGGCCCGCCGTGGCTCGCCGGTGGTACTGGGCATGATGCGCGCGATCAAGGCGGCGCTCGATCCGGCCGGGCTGATGAACCCGGGTCGCGTGGTCTGAACGGGTGGGGCCTGCGGCCCCGTCTCAGTGGGCGGGGCCCTTGAGGGCTGGCGGCACCGGCAGCGACACCACCTCGATGCCCTCGTCGGCCAGCTCGGCCCGCTGCTCGGGCGTGGCCTGGCCGCGGATGCCGCGAGACTCGGATTCACCGTAGTGGATGCGGCGGGCCTCTTCAGAAAAACGCTCGCCGACGTCCTCGGTGCGCTCCATCACGTGCTTGACTGCCTCGACCCACAGGTTCTGCAGCGTCACGGCTTCTGGGCTGGGTGGCTGGGCGGGGCCCGGGGCCGACGACGGGCTGCTGCGCTCGGCCGGCGGGCTGGCGCCGAAGTTCAGGCGCGGGGCGCTCGGCAGCCGGTCGACCGACTTGTCGCCGCACAGCGGGCACTCGACCAGCCCGCTCTCGTGCTGTTGCACGAACTCGGCTTCAGAGGCGAACCAGCCTTCGAAACCGTGGCCGTGCGCGCAGCGCAGATCGAGCACCTTCATGGCCCGATTATCGGCCGCCGGCCCAGGCTTCTGCAGGCCGCCAATCGAGCGCCCACGCGCCGGAGCGCCACTTTTGCAGCCACATCAGCGAAATCAGCGTCTTCGCGTCGGTCAGTTCGCCGCGCGCGGCCAGCGACTCCAATTCGGCTTCGGCCATCAGGCAGATGTCGATCAGCTCACCGTGGTCGAGTTGCCGCTCGCCCAGCGTCAGGCCGCGGGCGAACCAGATTTCGATGAATTCGGTCGAATAGGCCGGGGCGTTGTGCATGCGCGCGGCCAGGGCCCACTCGCGGGCGCGGTAGCCAGTCTCTTCGGCCAGTTCGCGCACCGCGCAGCGGCTGCTCGGCTCGCCGGGGTCGATCTTGCCGGCGGGAAACTCCAGCAGCACCTGCGCCAACGGGTAGCGGTACTGGCGCTCGAGCACGAGGCGGCCATCGTCGAGGATGGGCACCACCACCACCGCCCCGGGGTGCACGATGTATTCGCGGCTGGCCAGGTCACCATCGGGCAGCCGAACGATGTCGCCACGGACATCGAGGAAATTGCCGCGCAGCAGTTGCCGCCGTTCGGTGGCGGTTTCCACCAGGTGGCTCTCTTCGCCGGCCGGGGAGTCGCGATCAGCCATGCGGCGTTTCGAGCTTGCCTCGCCGCAGGTAGCGCCAGACGAAGCCCGGTGAAGCCAGCGTGATGAACAGGCAGGCGCCGGCGGCGTAGAACTCCCACCCTTGCGGCGCGCGCTGGCCGATCGAGGCCTCCAGGCCACTGCCCAGCCCCCAGGTCAGCACCGCGTAGGACGCCAGCTCCAGCAGGCGCCAGCCGAAGGCCTTGTCGGGCCGCAGCCGTGGCCCGACGACGAACAAACGCTCGTTGACGAACGGCAGGTTGGCGGTCATCACCGCCACCACCAGCACGAGCCAGACCGACGCGGCCTGCGACACGAACTACTTCTGCCCGGCGCTCTGTCGAGCGCTCAACCGGCGAGCGCGCGCACGACGACGTCGCGGCACAGCGCCATCAGGCCATCGGGCAGCAACCCCAGCACCAGCGCCGCGGCACCGTTACAGGCCAGCAGGACCCCGACCCCGCCACGAGACTCGACCGGCACGGCGCCGCCCGCGGGCTCGTCGAAGTACATCACCTTGACCAGGCGAAGGTAGTAGTACGCGCCGATCATCGACAGCAGCACGGCGATGACCGCCAGCGTGATGTAGCTCGGATCGTTCGTCACGACCAGGGCTTGCAGCACCGCGAACTTGGCGTAGAAGCCGACCATCGGCGGCACACCGGCCAGCGAGAACATGAACACCGTCATCACGCCGGCGAGCCAAGGGCTGCGCTTGGCCAGGCCGGCCAGGTCCGAGATCTCGTCGCTTTCGAAACCGGCGCGCGACAGGTACATCACCAGGCCGAAAGTGCCCAGCGTGGTCAGCACATAGGTGACCACATAGAACATCGCCGAGCTGTAGCCGTTGGCGGCCGGCAAGGTGTTCGAATCGATCACCGTCGGGGTCAGGCCGAGCAGCATGAAGCCGAGTTGCGCGATCGCCGAGAAGGCCAGCATGCGCTTCAGGTTGGTCTGCGCGATGGCGGCCAGGTTGCCGATCACCATCGACAGCACCGACAACACAATCAGCATCTGCTGCC
Organism: Ideonella sp.; assembly: GCF_041914305.1. Lineage (NCBI taxonomy): Bacteria > Pseudomonadati > Pseudomonadota > Betaproteobacteria > Burkholderiales > Sphaerotilaceae > Ideonella > Ideonella sp. The sequence continues at coordinate 3,865 of NZ_JAYSDQ010000008.1, read as the reverse complement.
AGTCGTGGGCCAGGCCGGACAGGCCTTCGACCAGCAGGCGGATCGCGATCGCGAACGCCGCCAGTTTCGGCGCGCCGGCGATCATCAGCGTCACCGCGGTGGGCGAGCCCTGGTAGACATCGGGCACCCACATGTGGAACGGCACGACACCCAGCTTGAAACCCAGGCCGGCGACGATGAAGACGACGCCAAACGTGAGCACGGTCGGGTTGACCTGGCCCTTGGCGATGGCCGACAGCACCTCGGACAGGTCGAGCGAGCCGGTGGCGCCGTACATCATCGACATGCCGTAGAGCAGGAAGCCGCTGGCCAGCGCGCCGAGCACGAAATACTTCATCGCCGCCTCAGTGGCCAGCGCATGGTCGCGCCGCAGGGCCGCCAGCGCATACAGCGACAGGCTCATCAACTCGAGGCCGACGTAGATGACCAGGAAGTTGTTGGCCGAGATCATCACCGAGATGCCCAGCAGCACGAACATCGCCAGCGTGAAGAACTCGCCCTTCAGCAACTCGCGGTCGCCGACGTAGGGGCTCGAGTAGGCCAGCGTGAGCATCATCGCCAGCGCAGCGCACAGGGCCAGCATGTGGCCCATCGGGTCAGAGACCACCAGGCCTTGCATGCCGTAGACCGACGCGGCGGCGCCTTCGGCACCGAGGCCGGTTTGCAGCGCCATGCCGTGCATCAAGGCCACCGCGGCGAGCGACGCCTGCGTCAGCCAGAAGGTGACACGGCGCTTCGGGTCGGTGACCGACAGGTCGACCAGCGCCACCACGCAGGCGGCCACCAGCAGCAGGATCTCGGGGTAGGCGACGAGCCAGTTCATTTGGTTCATGGGGTGCACTCCGGCGTCGGCCTCAAGGCAGCTTTGGCAGTTTGGAGTTGGCCACGTGCTGCAGCAGCTCGTTCACGGACACGTGCATCACATCGGTGAAAGGTTTCGGGTACAGGCCCATGGCCAGCACCGCCACGGCCAGCAACGCCATCATCAGGAATTCGCGGGCGTTCAAGTCCTGCAGCGTCTTGACGTGATCGTTGGCCACGTCGCCGAAGTAGACGCGCTTGTACATCCACAGCGTGTAGGCAGCGCCGAAGATCAGCGCGGTGGCGGCCAGCGCTCCGAGCCAGAAATTGACCTTCACGGTGCCCAGGATCACCATCCACTCGCCGATGAAACCGGCGGTGCCCGGCAGGCCGCAGTTGGCCATTGCGAACAACAGCGCAAACGCGGCGAACTTGGGCATCGTGTTGACGACACCGCCGTAGCTGGCGATCTCACGCGAGTGCACGCGGTCGTACAACACGCCGATGCTCAGGAACATCGCACCCGAGACGAAGCCGTGCGAGATCATCTGCACCAGGCCGCCCGAGACGCCGAGCTCGTTGAAGATGAAGAAGCCCAGCGTCACGAAACCCATGTGGGCGATCGACGAATAGGCCACCAGCTTCTTCATGTCCTGCTGGACCAGGGCCACCAAGCCGATGTAGATCACCGCGATCAGGCTGAGCGCGATGATGAACCAGGCGTACTCGCGGCTGGCGTCCGGCGCGATCGGCATCGAGAACCGCAGGAAACCGTAGGCGCCGAGCTTCAGCATGATCGCCGCCAGCACCACCGAGCCGCCGGTGGGCGCCTCGACGTGGGCGTCGGGCAGCCAGGTGTGCACCGGCCACATCGGCACCTTGACCGAGAAGGCGGCGAAGAAGGCGAAGAACAGCAGCGCCTGGGCGTTCATCGGCAGCGGCAGCTTGTGCCAGGCCAGGATGTCGAAGCTGCCACCCGACTTGTAGTACAGGTAGATCAGCGCCACCAGCATCAGCAGCGAGCCGAGCAGCGTGTAGAGGAAGAATTTGAACGCCGCGTAGACGCGCCGCGGCCCGCCCCAGACCCCGATGATGATGTACATCGGGATCAGCGTGGCCTCGAAGAAGACGTAGAACAGCAGGCCGTCGCAGGCCGAGAACACGCCGACCATCAGGCCCGACAGGATCAGGAAGGCGCCCATGTACTGGTGCGCACGCTCGGTGATCACCTCCCAGCCGGCGATCACGACGATCACCGTGATGAAGGCGGTCAGCAGCACGAACCAGACCGAGATGCCGTCCACGCCGAGGTGGTAGCGCACGTTGAAGCGCTCGATCCAGGCCATGTTCTCCTGGAACTGCATCGCGGCCGTGCCGGGGTCGAAGCCCGAGATCAGCGGCAACGTGACGAGAAAACTGACCAGGGCACCGACCAGCGCCAGCCAGCGCGATGCGCCGGGGTTGCTGTCCCGCCCGAAAGCCAGCAGCACCGCGCCAAAGGCGATCGGCAGCCAGATGGCAACGCTCAAAAGACCCATTCTTGTTCTCCGCTCTTATTCGTCAGTGAGCGATCAAGCCCAGCAGGTAGGGCCACAGTTGCCATGTCATCAGCCCGAACACGCCCAGCACCATGACCAGCGCATACCACGAGAGGTAACCGGTCTGCATGGTGCGCACGACGCGCGAGAAGGCGCCGACCGTGCTGGCCGTGCCGTTGACGATGCCGTCGATCACCGCCACATCACCGCCCTTCCACAGGCCACGGCCCAGGCCGCGCGCCGCGGCGGCGAGGATGTTCTCGTTGATCCAGTCCATGTAGTACTTGTTCTCGAGCAGTTTGATGACCGGCGCGAAGGTGCGTGCGAAGGCCGCCGGGATGCCCGGCTTGACCAGGTAGAACACGTAGGCGACGACCACACCGGCCAGCGCCAGCCAGAACGGCAGCGAGGTCAACGCATGCACCGCCATCGCGGTGGCACCGTGGAACTCTTCAGCCAGCTCCGCCATCGCGTGGTGGTGCTCGCCGTGGACCGTGATCGCGTCCTTGAAGAAGTCGCCGAACAGCATCGGCTGGATCGTCAGGAAGCCGATCACCACCGACGGGATCGCCAGCAGCAGCAGCGGCGCGGTCACCACCCACGGCGACTCGTGCGGGTCGTGGTGCTCGCCATGGTCGTCATGGTGGTCGTGTTCGCCCGGGAACGGCTTGTGATGGAAGCGCTCCTTGCCATGGAAGACCAGGAAGTACATCCGGAACGAATAGAACGCCGTCACGAACACGCCCGCGACCACCGCGAAGTAGGCGAAGCTCGCGCCCGGCAGATGGCTGGCATGCACCGCCTCGATGATCGAGTCCTTCGAGTAGAAGCCCGAGAAGAACGGCGTGCCGATCAGTGCCAGCGAGCCCAGCAGCGAGGTGATCCAGGTGATGGGCATGTACTTGCGCAGGCCGCCCATGTTGCGGATGTCCTGGTCGTGGTGCATGCCGATGATCACCGAGCCCGCGCCCAGGAACAGCAGCGCCTTGAAGAACGCGTGCGTCATCAGGTGGAACACGGCCACTGAGTAGGCCGAGGCGCCGAGCGCCACCGTCATGTAGCCCAGCTGCGACAGCGTCGAGTAGGCGACCACGCGCTTGATGTCGTTCTGGATCACGCCCAGGAAACCCATGAACAGCGCGGTGATGGCACCGATGACCATCACGAAGTTCAGCGCGGTGTCCGACAGCTCGAACAGCGGCGACATGCGCGTGACCATGAAGATGCCGGCGGTCACCATCGTCGCCGCGTGGATCAGCGCCGAGATCGGGGTCGGGCCTTCCATCGAGTCGGGCAGCCACACGTGCAGCGGGAACTGCGCGCTCTTGCCCATCGCGCCGATGAACAGGCAGATGCAGGTTACCGACAACAGCATCCACTCGCCGCCGAACAGCGGCAGCGGGAACGGCAGCTTGGACAGCTCTTCGGCCTTGCCGAAGACCTCGGTGTAGCTGAGCGAGCCGGTGAAGGCGACGATCAGGCCGATGCCGAGGATGAAGCCGAAGTCGCCGACCCGGTTGACCAGG